>CAYSXO010000366.1:0-5014 GCA_964434995.1 uncultured Sphaerobacteraceae bacterium | reverse complement strand
TCGCCCCGCTCCGCGCTCCAGCGGAGAGCCTCCGCCATCTGCGCGCGCACCAGCCCGCGCCGGCGATAGGCGGGATCGGTGCTGACCACATCGGGCTGGCCGACGCGAACGGGAATCCCCTCGTACGTCCAGGTCTGGGAAATGAGCGCCATCGAGGAGACGATCCGGCCCGTGCTGGCATCCTCAACAATCGTGAAATCCGCCGGATCGAAGACCGGGTGACGCCCGCCCATCAGATCGAGGATCCAGTAATAGAGGCGTTCCAGCGGCGGCTCCTCGTCCACATCGAGGAGGGTGTTGGCGTGGAACTCGGCCACCGCGCCACGGTCAGCCGCGGTGGACCGGCGCAGGATGAGGCCATCGCCAAGATTCGGGATGATGGGCTGTTGGTTCGCTCCACTCGTCATGATTGCCGCGCTCCGCGCCACCGTTCGCCTCCTCAGCTCGCCGCCTCGCCGCCGTGCCGTCGTGCTGGCTCACCTTCAACCTCGACGGCAACGGCGAGCGGGACGCCAATGGTCACCGCCAGCGCGGCGCTGAGCGCGGGCAGAAGCCTGGCCAGAATGCGATCCCGCGCTACGGCGTTTGGCGTACCGACGATCAGCGTATCGCCCTCCCGGCCAATGATGCCGGCAGGACGCAGCCACGTTTCCAGATCGGCGCGGCCAACCTCGCCACGCTGGGCCAACTCGCTCAGCGCCGCCGCCCAGACCTGCCGGTTGGAAAGACCAACTTCCGCGATAGCGAAAGTCGGCGGCGCCATGCGCGGCTCGTCACTCGGCGCCGCGCGACGTTCACGGCGAGGCGGCGACCCACGCGGCGGATCGGGCGGCAGGAGATCGGGAGAGCCAGGAAAGCCTTCGCGCTCCCAGCGCAGCACGATTTCGCGCACCCGGCGCGGCGCGACATAGGCGCTCCCCGCCTCTACCGCCTCCCAGACCGCTGCCTCGATCCATCCCCAGCCGGAGCCTGGCAGACTCTCGGCGGCTCGCTCTTGCCGCGTGGCCTCGGCAATAGAGTCGAGCCGCGCCGCGAGACTGCCCAGCAGTTTCCGTTCTGCCGGCGTCGCGGCACGGTCGTTCGCGCTCTCGAAGGCGCGCATTGCGGCAGCCTCGGCGGCGGCGTCCATCGGTGGCCGTGCCGCCGGTCCTCCTGTCGTTTCTGTCCGCACTGCCTCAACCGGGGCTGGACAGTACGAGTTTTCGATACCCCCACCCGGTATTTTCTCGACGTGTTCAGAAATGTCTCTGGTGGTTGTTGACGATTGGTTATACGTCGTGTTGGCCAGAGCAACAGCGGTTGGGTCATCGTCGTTGCCGGGGGCAACAGTGGTCTGCCTTCCGTGCCCCGAACCTCTGTTGGCCTGTGCAACATCGACCGCCGAACCAGTGTTGGATGCGGCAACAGAGGTTTTTCCGCCCCGGTCTTTGGCGACACGCGCACTGTCGCCACCATCTGTCGCCATTGCCGCCGCGTCATCGCTGCTGGGCGCAAAAAATGGCGTGGGCACGTCGTTTTCGGCGGCAGCCGGGTGCTTCTTGCTGGAGGCGCCGCCGCGCGCCGCGTGCCCGGCGCGCGTGCGGGCCGAGGCGCGGTCGTCCTCGGCGGCGGCCTTCGCGGCCAGCTCCTGCCAGACCGGCGTGCGCTGCACATCGGGGAGAATGCGGCTCCAGACATTGTCCTGGTCGATTGGCGAGAAGCGGGGCGAGAAGACGCGGCGCACGTAGCGATAGACGGCCTTGTCGCGCGCGGCCAGCTCGGCGACCCGCAGCACATCCGGCGTGCTCAGGGTGAAATCGTCGCCATGATCCTTTACCCGGTAGAAATTGTGCGGCACTTTCCAGCGGCGTCCCCGCGGATCGACGCGCAGCACCATCTCCTTGCGGATCTCGATCAGGTCGAGCGCGACCAGGATCTTGTTGATGGTGATCAGCTCGGCCCGATCCTCGCCGTAGAAGTCGGCCTCGCTCTGCTGGGAGGGGAACGCATAGCCACGATGAGGCGACTCCTCACGACGGTCAGTCCAGACCGTGTAGGAGTTGAGCAGCCCCACGCCCTTCAGCCCGATCAGGGGGGCGTACTGGGTGACCAGCGCGTTCCAGTGCCAGAACCAACCGCGCCGCCGCGTGTCCTCGCCGCCGCGCGTGGCCTCGGGCACGGCGGCCAACCGCTCCTCGCCCAATGGAGCGGGATCGCGAGGCTGGCTCATGCCGCTAGCCCGGGGCTTTCTCGGAGAGGTCACGCGGATGCCTCCGGGAAAGCCTTTGTCCCTGGCCGCTCTGCTGGCTCGATGGCTGACAAGGGGAGGTATGGCCCCAGGAGGCGCGGCAGCCGTGCCCGTTCACCTTCACGCCAAGGAGACGGGCGCTGGCTGGCGTCGGCCTTGACCATGACGTATTGACATGCTCTTTCGAGCATGCGTAGAATCGCGGTGTCGCCTGGGTACAAGTAACCCTCCCTTGGCGGGGATATTGGCGGCGAATCTGGCGCTCGGTGGATGCGAACAGGCGGTTTGGCGACGGTCCGTTCGACACCCGGGAAGCGCGTCAGGTAGTGAGCCCGGTCACGGGTTCGTGAGTCGTCACAACCGAGAGTCCGGGAGAAAGGCTGGCGTTGGCGCGCTGGCCTTTGTCATGTCCGGGCATTCGGTCCATCGGTCAATAGCGTCCCTCCTCTCGCGCGGGCAACGTGCTGCCGCGCGGTCGTTCGCGACGGTCTCTCACCTGGCCGCTGGACGCCCGAGGCGATCGCGAATCTCGCGGATGCCGATTCCCTCCTCGCGCCAGCGCAGAATGGCGCGCAGGGTCTCCAGCTCGGCTTCATCGAAGAGCAGATAGCCGCTCCCCGTGCGAAGCGTCGGCTGGATGAGCCCCTCGCGCAGATAGAAATCCATGTGGGTGCGTGGTAGCCCGGTCAGAGCGCGCAGATCGCCCGTCATGTAGAGCCGTCCGGCTGCCGCTGACGGCCTTGCTTCGGACGCGGGAGAGAACGTTTCGGTCACCACGGAAACTGCCTCCAGGGCTGCTGCCGGCGCGTTCCAGCCGGCAAGGCGTGCTGGCGGAATCGGTGCGAGCGAAGTAGGAGCCTGTCTCTCTCTTCGCTCTGCAACTGCATAGTAGGGTCCGGGAAGAAGGAAGTAAACGATGTGCCCGGCCGTCACGCGACGAAAGGGACCTTCGGGCGGATGTGCCTTGGCAGGCAAGGAGTGAACGTACACCTTGCCTGCTTTGTCACGGCGGACAGGGGTGGCGATTGACGGGAATTGGCGAAAAGTCAATCGCGGGGCGATCGCGGCTTGCGCGGCTGGAGAGGATGGCTGGCGATGAGACGCTCCCGTCAGCATCGACGCCCGATGGGATCCAATCGCCGGTTGGCGGTGACGGTCAGGCGAAGGGCGTGCATGTGGCCGCCGACTGGGGCGTGTTCGAGTTGGCGGCGGCGCCCTTTTCGACCTGATACCGTTCCGCCACAGCGCTGCAGCGATGCGGATCGAGGCTGAAGGTGATGAGGAGGCGTGCTGAATGCGAATCGAAGCGGTCGATTTCTACTATTTGTCGATGCCGGAAGTGCTCGACATCGGCGATGGCAGTCAGGATTTGCTCCTGGTCCGCCTGCAAGCCGGCGAGCACGTGGGTTGGGGAGAGTGCGAGGCGTCTCCGCTCGTCTCCATTGCCAGCCTCGTCTGCCCCATGTCGCACAGCGCCTGCAAGCCGGTGCAGGATTCTGTCCTTGGTCAGACGCTCGACGGCGTGGCTGACATCGACCGCATTGGCGATCTGGTGCGCGCCAACAGCCAGGACGTGCTGCAAGCGAACCACACCCTCTCCGGGATCGACATCGCGATGTGGGATCTGCTGGGGCGCCGCTACGAGGAGCCGGTCTACCGGCTTCTCGGGTATGAACGGGCCGAGCCGCGCCTTCCTTATGCCTCGGTCCTCTTTGGCGATACCCCGGAGGAGACGCTGACCAAGGCGCGGGGCATACGCCAGATGGGCTACCTGGCCGCCAAGTTCGGTTGGGGGCCATATGGCACGGGGAGCATCGCGGACGATGCCGCGCAGGTGGAGGCCGCGCGCGAAGGACTGGGCGAGGAAGGGGTGCTGCTCGTTGATGCTGGCACTATCTGGGGTCACGACCTGGCGGCGGCGGAGGCGCGGCTCCCCGCGTTGCAGCAGGCGCGGGCGACCTGGCTGGAGGAGCCGTTTGTCTCCGGCGCGCTCGACGACTACCGCGCGCTGGCGCAACGAAGCGGAGAGGTGCGCATCGCCGGCGGCGAAGGCTCGCACAACGAGGACATGGCCCGCCAGATGATCGACCATGGCGGAATCGGTTTCGTGCAGATCGACGCCGGCCGCATCGGCGGCATTTCGCCCTCGAAGCGGGTGGCGGACTACGCGCGGCAACGTGGCGTGACCTATGTCAACCACACCTTCACGTCGCACCTGGCGCTCAGCGCGTCGCTGCAACCCTTTGCCGGTCACCCGGCGCGCTCGATCTGCGAGTATCCAGTCGAGTTGAAGTCGCTGGCGTGGGACATGACCGTTGAGCACCTCACCCCGGATGCGGACGGCCTGCTGAACGTGCCGGAGGCGCCGGGCCTGGGGCTGACGCCGAACCTGGAGGCGGCGAAGCCGTACTTGCTCGACGTCGAGATCGTGGTTGGCGGGAAGGTGCTCTATCGCACCCCGGAGCTGGTGATGTAGGCCGACCAGAGAAATCGGGTGTACTGGCGGTGAGAGGCATCGTCAGTACACCCGCGACGGCAACGATCCCCTCTCAGTCAGTGCATTGGCTCACGGGGGCATGGCTCACCGGCGAGTCGTGAGCGCCAGCGTTGGCCCTCACCCGGCCCTCTCCCATGCGCGGGAGCGGGGCGTGTGCCCGCCGCGATCGCGGAGACCCCGGCATACCTCCACCTGTCAGCCAGTGCGATGGGGGTGAGGGCGGACGCTGGCGATTACGAGCCGGTCCCGTGCCGCATGCCTCCCCCTTGACAGAATGCGCTGGGAGAGGG
>CAYSXO010000365.1:2282-5046 GCA_964434995.1 uncultured Sphaerobacteraceae bacterium | reverse complement strand
GCACATCCTCGTTGAGCTTGAGCAGCGCCGTCTGGATCGCGCCGAGGGAACCCGACACGTCGGCCTTGACGATGACCCGTAGCTCGGCCACGCCGCCCTCGCTCACCTCGCGCGAGAAGTCGGCCAGATTGATCGGTTGTCCTCCCGTCAGCGACTCGGCCCGGCGTTGCGCGGTTCGCCGCTCGGCCACCTCGCGCGCCACCTTTTCATCGTCGTAGACCAGGAACTGATCGCCGGCCTGTGGCACCTCGAAGAGGCCAAGAATCTCGACTGGGGTGCTCGGCTCGGCGCGGCGGATCTTGCGGCCACGGTCATCGAACATCGCCTTGACCCGGCCCCAGGTGCCGCCGGCCACCACCACGTCGCGTGGGTTGAGCGTGCCGCTCTGCACCAGCAGCGTTGCCACCGGGCCACGCGTGCGGTCCACCTTGGCCTCGACCACCACGCCGGCGGCCGGCTTGTGCGGGTTGGCCTTCAGCTCGTGCACGTCGGCCACCAGGCCAATGACCTCCAGCAGATCGTCGAGCCCCATCTTCTCGCGAGCAGAGACCTCGACGAAGGGGACATCGCCACCCCACTCCTCCGGCATCACCTCGATCTCGGAGAGCTGCTGCTTGACACGGTCGGGATTGGCAGTCGGCAAATCGATCTTATTGATCGCCACCACCAGCGGCACATGGGCCGACTTGATGTGCGCCACCGCCTCGCGCGTGGTCGGCATCACGCCGTCATCGGCGGCCACCACCAACACCGCGACGTCGGTCGCCTGCGCCCCTCTGGCGCGCATGGCGGTAAACGCCTCGTGGCCGGGCGTATCGAGGAACGTGATCTTGCGCCCCTGCGCATCGACCTGATAGGCGCCGATGTGCTGAGTGATGCCGCCGGCCTCCCCTTCCGCCACGTTGGCGGACCGAATCGAGTCGAGCAGCTTGGTCTTGCCGTGGTCGACGTGGCCCATGATGGTCACCACTGGCGGGCGGGCTTTCGCGTCAGGATCGGACTCTGCTTCGATGCGGCGTGTCTCGAAATCACCGCCCTCGCCGGCAATCTCCGACTCCTCCTCGTTTGTCTCCCAGCCGAGCGCCTGCGCCACGCGGGCGGCGGTGGCGTAGTCGATCTGCTGGTTGATGGTGGCCATCATGCCGAGCTTCATCAGCTCCTTGATGACCTCGACACCGGTGGTCTCCAGCTTCTCCGCGAGTTCGCCGAGGGTCAGGACCGCGGGGAGGGTGACTGGCTCGCGCACGGCGGGGGCGGTGCGGCGCACGGCCACGGTGCGGGCATTGCCGCGCCCACCCTTGCCCCGGCCCTTGCCGCCCGACCTGCGTGGTCCCGATCGTCGTCCCTGATAGGTGCTTGCCATTAGTCGTCTCCTCCCTGTTCCTGCGCCGTGCTCACCGCCGCGGATGACTCGAGGGGCAGCGTGGCCGCGTGCCGGCGCAGCGCGTCCATGGTTTCGGTGTCGATAGTCACATTCAATGCGCGGGCCAGCATGCCCGTGGCAAGCGCCTTCTCCCAGCACGCCGCTCGTCCACACAGGTAGGCTCCCCGGCCATTGCGCCGGCCGGTCGGATCGGGCTCGACGGCGCCTTCCGGGGTCCGCACAATCCGGTAGAGTTCCCGCTTGGCGTCGTGGGCCCGGCAGGCAATACACATCCGCCGCGGCACATGCTTCGGCCGCGGCCCCTTCTTGCGAGGGGAGGACGGCTTCGGCTCAGGGGGAGCCGTCTCCCTCTCGATCACCATGCTCACGCTTCCCGCGCCTGGGCTGCCGCAACAGGAACCGGCTCATCCTCAAGCGGGAGCGCCTCTCCCGACGCGAAGTCGAAGCGATGCCGCAGGTCGCGGTTGTAGAACACCTCCAGCGCCGGGCCGCGTAGATCGACATCGACGCTCATGCCGATCAGGTCGAGATCGAGCGGGCCGAACGTCTTGTCGCGAACCGAGATGGTGCCATCGCCCCGAACCAGCCGCGGCTGCCGCCCCTGCCAGGCGAAGTCGTCGGCCTGGGATTCGGCAAGCGCCGCCCGTGCCTGGCGCAGCAGCTCTTCGTCCATCTCCTGCAGCGCCGCGGGATCCTTGATGTCGATGCGCCAGCCGGTCAACTTGTATGCGAGGCGGGCGTTCTGACCCTCCTTGCCAATCGCCAGCGACATCTGGTCGGTCGGCACAATGACGGTCGCCACCTTGTTCGCCTCATCCAGCGTCACTGACGACGGTTTGGCCGGCGAAAGAGCGTTGGCGATAAACTGCGCCGTATCGGGCGACCACTCGATGACGTCGATCTTCTCGCCATACAGCTCGTTGACGATGTTCTGAATGCGCACGCCGCGCACGCCGACACAGGCGCCGACCGGATCGACCTTCTCCTGCCGCGCGGCGACGGCCACTTTGGAGCGCAGCCCTGGTTCCCGCGCAACCTCCATGATCTCGACCGCGCCGGAGAAGATTTCCGGCACTTCCTGCTCGAAGAGGCGGCGGATGAGCCCCGGATGAGAGCGGGAGACGATGAGTTGCGGGCCGCGCTGATCCTTGTTGACCTCGACCAGCAGCACCTTCACCCGCTGGCTGGGGCGGTAGCGCTCGGTGGGCACCTGCTCCCGCGCCGGCATCACCGCCTCGGCCTTGCCAAGCTCGACGATGACCGCACGCGGATCGGCGCGCTGCACGATGCCGTTCAGCACCTCGCCCTGCCTGTCGTGGAATTCCTCGTAGACGGTGTCCCGCTCATAGTCGCGGATCCGCTGCAGGACAACTTGCTTCA
>CAYSXO010000365.1:0-2240 GCA_964434995.1 uncultured Sphaerobacteraceae bacterium | reverse complement strand
GCGCGGCGATACGGCCGAAGTTCTCGGGCGTCCGCTCGATGCGGATCACCTGCCCGATGATCGGATGCGGAGCGTAGGTGGCCGCCTCCGCCAGATCGATCTGCGCCAGCGGATCCTCAACGACTTCGACCACGGTCTTGACGGCAAGAATCCGCATCGCGCCAGTGGTCTGATCGATCTCGACCTCGACCGGCTCCTCCGTGTTGGCCATCTTGCGGTAGACGTTCTGCAGGGCGTGCTCCACCGAGGAGAGAACGGCCTCGCGGGGGATGCCGCGCTCCGCGGCAATCTGGGCTATAGCGGTATAGAAATCACTTTTCATGCCCGCGATGCTCCTTTCCTGGGGCGCCAGCGGACGGCGGCCCGGTGTGGGGTGGCAAGCCGCAACGATGCGGCGCCGGGGCGCCTCGTGGGCGCAGTTGACACGGACAGTGGGGAACGCGGTCTTGCCCCTGGCCCAGGGCGCTGGAACCGGCCACCCCGCGGCGGCGGTTTCAGCCTCCGAACACAAAAGAACGCGGGCAATGGACCCACGTTCCGCGGAAGGCTTGGTTCCAGACGGGAAGTATAGTTCTCTCGCTCCCCCGCGACAACCTTTGATCGACGGTCGAACACCCGTCGATCGGAGCCGTCACGGCGCCAGCGTGGCGACCAGCATAGACTGCGCGCGTACGGCACGGCGCACCAGGTGAAGGCGCGACAACCTCAGGAGCACCATCGGTCTGATTCACCGCTTCACCGCGCGTCAGGCGGCTGCCGGGCCCAATGAGCCTGGCGGCGTGAATCGCACCTGGATGGTGGCCACGCCGCCGGGTGGCCTCGCGCCAAATGCGCTTCTCCTGGACTCTGGGCGTGGCGAAAAGCACCGGGCTGAGACAGACTATCGCGCCGGAGCGGCGCCGGTCTGCACTGTTACGAGTGCTTGCACACGCGCGTATGGGCCAGGAGACGACAGCAGGCATGAGCGACCCGATGACTTATCCGCCGTTCTGCGAGCGCGAGCAACTGGCTCTGAACGCCATCATGCAGCAGCGACTCGGCGAACAGCGCGTTCCTGGCGCGGTGGCCGGGGTCTGGATCGCGGGGCGCGGTTGCTGGGTGGGGACCGCTGGCATCGGCGATCTGCGCACGGCGGCGGCAATCACCGCTAACGATCGCTTCCGCATCGCCAGCATCTCCAAGACGTTCGTCGCGACGGTCATCCTGCAACTGGTCGACGAAGGGAAGCTCTCGCTCGACGCGACGTTGGAGCGGTTTGTGCCCGGCGTGCCGAATGGCAGCCAGATCACGCTGCGCCACCTGCTCGGCATGACCGCCGGCATCGTCAACTACGTCGGCGATGCGGCCTTCGAACAGGCCTACACCAGCGACCCGCTGATGCCGTTCCCCCGCGAGGACATTCTCGCCATTCTGCAGCGGCACGAGCCCGACTTTGCCCCTGGCGCGGAAACGCGCTATTCCGACAGCAATTACTTCCTGGCCGGGTTCATCATCGAGCAGGTCACGGCCAGGAGCGCGGCAGAGGAGATCGCGGAGCGCATCCTGCGGCCCCTCGGTCTCAGCGGCACGAGCCTGCCGGCTGGCCCGGAAATGCCCGCGCCATTTGCCCGAGGCTACGCGGCCGACCCCGGCTCGGCGGAGCTGCGCGACCTGACCGAAAGCAACCCGGACGTGCCATGGACCGCTGGCGCGATGATCTCGACGCTGGACGATCTGCGCGTCTGGGCGCGGGCGTTGGCGCAGGGCAAGCTCCTCTCCCCGGCTATGCAACAAGAGCGGCTGACGCTCACGCCGATGTCGCTCGGTCCCGGCCGGGATATCGGCTATGGTCTGGGAATCATCGAGTGGAACGGCTTCCTCGGCCATGCCGGAGCCATCTTCGGCTACAGCAGTTGGATGCTCCATTCAGGAAAAGACGACGCCACCATCGTCGTGCTGGCCAACCGCGGCGAGACGGAAACCGAGTTCGCCAGCGCCATCACCGCCGATATCGGACAGCTCTTCTTTCCGGAGCGATTTCCACCGGCGGAGGCGCGGATCGATTCAGAGATCAGGGATACGTCATCCCCCTCAATTCACGCCACGCCGGCCTCGATCTGACCAATACTGTCAGATTCGCACCCCTCTTGCGAGAATGCCGCGCATCGGGAAGGACAATCGGCCGTTCCGTGTCGCGGCGCGCACCGACACTTCCAGGTCGTCGCGCACAACCGCGATGAGCGCCTCCAGCTCGGTCCCGC
>CAYSXO010000364.1:0-5064 GCA_964434995.1 uncultured Sphaerobacteraceae bacterium | reverse complement strand
ACTCCTACCGATACCAGATCGGTGCCTCGCTGTCACTCATGAATAATTCGGGCTAATGCACCATGCAACTCGCGAGGAGGCCGCGCGGAGAGCCTGACGCGCGCCGAAAGTCCGAGGATCAGCCGGAGGCCTTCAGAGAGCGTCAGTCCGTTGGCTCGATGGTGACGATGAGGAAGGTCACCGGGGCCGTGCCTGTGTTTGCCAGGTCCGTCGTCGTGTCGAAGTGCGCGATGCCGTTGCCGGCGGTGACCGTCTTCCAGCTCGAGGCGACGAGCTCGCCGGGGCCGCGGATGCCGATCAGGTCGAGGGCTCCCTCCTCGACGACGAGCATCTGCAGGCCGGGCAGATCGTCGATTGCCATCCGGCTCCCCGGAAGAAGGAGCAACCGGCGCAGCGCCACCCTGGCAGGCGCCGGGGGAATCTGATTGATCACCTTGTCGGGTGTGAGCCGCAAATAGCGCACGCCCTCGGAGTCGGGCATCGGTTCCACGCTGGTGAGCTGGAGCGCGAGGATGCTGGCCGGGTGCGTGGTGACATTTCGCCGGCGGAAGGTCACATCAGCAGGGGCGAAAAACTGGTCGCCGACGTTGAGCGTGATCGGCGTACCCGCTGGCAGTGTCTCGGCCTCCGCGCGGAGGCTGGCAGGTCCACGTGTCACCGCGACAGAGCCGTCCGCATCGACCTCGACCTGCCCGGTCTCGACGGTGAAAAGGGCAACCCCCACGCCTGTGGCGTCGACGAGATCGACGTCCTCGACTGCATCCGGATCGAGCGTGATGCGCTGCATGCTGGACCAGAGAACCAGGCTGTCTGCTGGCCAGGCGGCGACTGGAGCCTCCGCGATGGTGACGGTATTCAGGACGACGTCCAGAGCGGGGATTCGGGCTGGTTGCTCGTCCCGTGCGATGGGTTGCAGCGAGCCGCGGATAGCCACGAAGCTGCCGAGCAGCGTCAACAACACCAGCGCGGCGGTCATGAGCATCGCCGCGGTCCGGCGCAGGGGCGATGGGACGCGCCGCGGAGCCGGCCCAGGCATGGCGTCGTCTGGACCATGCGCGCCGGAATCTGGCTGGCCGACCCGGTGCGTGGGAACGACGATAACCGGCACGGTGTCTCGCATCAGATCTGACCAGATCTGGTCGGCGATGCCGGGGAGAGGGGGAGGGGCGTCGTCCGAGGCAAAGAACCGCTCAACCGTGACCGCCAGCGAGGGGTCGAGGTCATGTGATGGTCCCGCCTCTTTCGCCACAGTGGCGTCGAGGTGCTCGCTGAGGCGGTTGGCGACGCCACGGTCAACGTTCATGGCGCAATTGCCCCTCTCCCGCCGATAGTTCCGCGGTGTCAAGCGCTGCCCGCAACCGGGCGAAGGCGCGCACCTGGGCTATCTTGACCGAGCCCAGGCTGCGGCCAAGCGCGGCGGCGATCTCCGGGCCGGTGAGCCCGGCCAGCCGCAGCTCCAGAATCTGCCGCTGTTCTTCGGGCAGCCGCGCCAGGAGCGACCGCACCGTGCAGGCGGTTTCGTTCGTCAGGGCGCTCTCTTCTGGGGTAATACCCGAGGCGGCCATGTGCGCCGCCTCGGCCATCGGCGCGACGGGACGGCGAGCGCGCAAGTCATCCATGATGACGTTGTGGGCAATGGCAAACAGCCACGCGCGGAACGATGACATGCCCTCGCGGTAGCCCGGCAACGCCGCCAGCGCCTTGGTAAAGACCTGCGCCGTGGCATCCGCCGCTGCCTCAGGGTGGCCCAGGCGCCGGTAGCAATAGCGGTAGACCCGATCGAAGTAGCGAGAGTAGAGCGGGGCGAATGCGCGCGGGTCGGCTTTTGCGAGCGCCACAAGATTGGCGTCCTGGTCCACGACGCCGGTGAGCGCTTGCGGCTCCTGAGCCGATGGCCAAATCAGTGAGGTGCGCATTGCCCGCCGTCCGCCAGGCTGCATCGCGATTGCATTTGAAGGGGTATACGGATCAGGCGGGAAAAGGGTACAGACGCCGTCCTCGGTCCATTGGATGGCGCGGCGAGCCGCCCATGCCAGTTCGCCGATCCAATGGGCGGCAAAGCGTCCCGGTGGGCCACGAACCATCAGGTGCGGCAGGGAGCCGCCATTCCTGGCACGCTGCTGCCGGCATACGCCGCCCGCGCCGCCCTGGCCTCGCCGCGCGATGGTCGTGGCGGTGTGGCGGACGGCCCGAGCATCCCGTCCGGCGCCATTCTCCCCAACTCCATGGTCTGGTGGGCGCGCCAGGGCAGTGGGAACGAACGCCTCCTCCAGCAATGAAGACATCGGCGCCTTCCGCTCGCTGAAGCGACTGGCCGGAGCCGGGCTCGGCGACTGGCGTCGGATCATGCTGCTTCGCGCGGCCAGCGATTTCAACCATCCCGCGCCCGGAACTATCGCGACTCGATTGCTGCCGCCTGATCGGTTGTCATGCGGTATATCGCGCGGTACAGTGATGGCGCGACACAATCCAATCGGAAAGCCAGTTCGAATTTCGGGACCGTTTGAGATTCCGTCAGCATTGGGTCAGGGGGGAACTGTTGTCCATGGCTGAATCACTCATGACGCGGGACGCGCATCAGCCCCGAGGACGATTGAGCCAGCGATTCTGGCGACTTCGGGTCATCGCCGCGGGCGCCGGCCTTACTGGCATGGCGCTCATTGGCGCGGCCATGCTCTCGATCGGCATCGTGACCGGCCAGGAGGCGTTCGCCGAGCCAGACGAGTACGTCAGCGAGAACGGCGTGCTGGACACCACATTAACCGTCTCCCGGGAGCCAGTCGACCTCGGGGGCGAACAAGTCGTCGCCACGGTCTATAACGGCTCATTCGTGGGGCCGACGATGCGCGTGAAGCCTGGAGACCGCATCGAGCTTTCGCTGGCGAACACACTGGATGAGGCCACAAACATTCATTTCCACGGATTGCATGTCTCTCCCTCGGGCAGCTCCGACAACATCTTCCTCGAGGTCGCGCCGGGAGCTACTCAGGATTACGTCGTCGATCTGCCGGCCAATCACCCGACCGGAACCTTCTGGTACCACTCGCACCAGCACCATTCAGCGGAAGCGCAAGTCTTTGGCGGGCTGGCCGGGCTCGTCGTTGTTGACGGGTTGACGGATTTGCTGCCGGATGACCTGCAGGATATCGAGCAGCGCTCCATCGCCCTCAAGGACTTCCAGGCCCAGGATGGGGCTATCCTCACGGAGAACATCGACAGCAACGCGCCGACGACGCGCACCGTCAATGGCATGGTCAACCCCTCGCTCAGCATCGACTCCGGGGAAACGCAGCTCTGGCGAATTGCCAACCTCGGGGCCAACATCTACTACGAGGTGCAGCTCGATGGGATGCCCTTCAGCGTCGTCGCCGAGGATGGCAACCCGGTCTGGCGCGTCAATACGGTCGACTCGCTCGTCATGCCGCCCGGCAAGCGGTTCGAGGTTCTGGTGCAGGGCGGCGACCCGGGAACCGTCGAGTTGAAGACGCTGGCCTACGACCAGCAGGGCGACATGTACCCGGAGGCGACGCTTGCCACCGTGACGGTCAACGAATCGCCCACGGAACCGGCCGTCATCCCGGAGCAGATCGTTGAGCCGTACGACCTCTCCACCGAGACGGTCGACAATACACGGATCATCACCTTCGCCAAGAATGACGTCGATGGAACCTTCACGATCGACAACAAGGTTTTCGATGCCAACCGGGTCGATCAAACGGTGAAGCTCGGGGCGCTCGAGGAGTGGACCATCATCAATCGCAACTCGCAGCAGCACCCGTTCCATATTCATATCAATGATTTCCAGGTGATGTCGATCAACGGGGCGCCGTACGATGCGGTCAGCCATCAGGACAGCGTCAATCTGCCCGCCAACGGCGAGGTGGTCATTCGGATCCCGTTTGACGACTTCACGGGCAAGTTTGTCTACCACTGCCACATCCTCAACCATGAGGACAATGGCATGATGGCGGTGGTGGAGGTCACGGAGTAGGTTCGCGCGACCACGCTGGCGCGTGCCTGAAGCAGATTCCCGGCCCGAGCGGCTTCACCATGGCGAGGCTGCTCGGGTTTTTCTTTGTGCCCGGTTACCATGGCCCATCATCCGATATGCTCGTTCCAACGAGTCGTTGCGTGAGGAGCGGACATGGCCTTGATGGTGAACGGAGACGACCTGGCAATTGTGGTTGTCGACGTGCAGCCCTTCTTTCTGAAGGGCTGGATGGCGGGGGACGTGGAGCCGCTGCTGGCGCGGCTGGAGTTCCTCTTCGCCCTGGGCACGGTCTATGATCTGCCGTTCCTGGCGACATTCGAGCAACCCATTGACAAGAAAGGGTGGCTGCCGGAACGGTTGGAGCCGTTCTTCCCCGCGCATGGGCAGCGCCACACCAAACAGACCTTCAACTGCTGTGGCGAGCCGTCGATCCTCGACGCGGTCAACGCGCTCGGCCGGAGCCAGATTGCCCTTGCCGGTGGTGAAACGGATGTCTGCGTGCTGCAATCGGTTCTGGGGCTGATCGAAGCCGGAAAGGAGGTCTTTCTGCTGGAAGACGCCCTCTTCAGCTCGGAGCCGAATGTCGGCCCGGCGATCCGCCGCATGGCGGCGGCTGGCGCCATCCCCTCGACGGTGAAGACGCTTAACTACGAGCTGCGCCGTTCGGTCGCCGCGCCCCGCGCGGAGTCGGTCTTCCCGGCGCGGTTTCCTGGTCTGACGTTGCCGGAGCCCGAGGCGTTGCCGGTCTGGAGCCTTGGCGTCTGACCGCCTGCAAGGCGCCGGGGCCAGAACGATGGGCGTAGCTGGCGGGAGAGACGACCGAACGCCACAATTCCGGCCTGCTGCGGTCGCGGTTGCCGCGAGCGGCCGGTGGACAGTGCCGTCTTCTTGCGAGCGGAATGCGGGCGTGGTGAACCATCCCGATCTCGATGTGCCCGTTGCCAGCCGCCAGGTGGAGACTCGGCGCTTTGGCGAAACCGTCCTTGATGATCCCTACGCCTGGCTGGAGGATCGAGACACCGCGGCGGTGATCGCGTGCAGCACCGCCGAGAGTGCTCATACGGACTCCGGGT
>CAYSXO010000363.1:0-5073 GCA_964434995.1 uncultured Sphaerobacteraceae bacterium | reverse complement strand
ACGAGATTTGGGACGTGCTCAGCACCCCGGATCGCATGTTCATGCACGGCTTCACTTACTCCGGTCATCCCGTCGCCTGCGCGGTGGCGATGCCGAATATCGACATTATTGAGCGGGAAGGGCTCCCGGCAAATGCGGCAAAGGCCGGGGCCTATCTGCTGGCGGGGCTGCGTGAGCGGCTTGGAGACCACCCGAACTTCGGCGAAGCGCGTGGCAAGGGCCTGATGACCTTCATCGAGTTGGTGGCCAACCGCGAAACGCGGGAGAAAATCAGTCCCGCGCTCAACCTGAGCGTCAGGTTGACCAAGGCGACACGCGAACGTGGCATCGTGGTGCGCCCAGTTAACGACGGCGTCGCCATCGCGCCGCCTCTGACGATTCAGCAGCCGGAGCTTGATGTCATCGCCGACGCGATCAATGACGCGGTCCGGGAAGTGTTGGGGTAGCTCGATCCTGCCATACCTCCCCTCACCCAGCGCGCTCTGACAGGGGGAGGTATGCCGGGGTCTCCGCGATCGCGGCGGGCACACGCCCCTCTCCCAATGCGATTGGGAGAGGGGTTAGGGTGAGAGTGCGTCGCGGCAACGGCGCAGAATTTGCCACCACCTTCCCTTTTCACCCAGTGCACTGGGAGAGGGAGTTGTTCAACCCCGGTAGACCCATTCATGGCGCGCATGTTCAGGCGTTGAGGGTGGCGCGGATGCTCTCCAAGTGCTCGCGGAAGTGACCAACAACCCCGAACTCGACGACTTGTTCGCCAGTCAGGTCCTGCCCATCGATGGAAAACGCAACCTGCTGGAGTTGCGTTTCGTCGAGGTTGCCAATGAGCCTCGCCAGTTCTTTGCCTTGCCGTTCGAGCAAGGCCAGCGTCTCGTCCTTCCCAACGCCAGCAAACTGGCGCGCGTGAGCCGCGTTGTTCTCATCGATGTCCAGACTCGTCAGTGAGATAACGTCTTCCGGTCCCTCGCCAAGTCCACGGAGGACACCGGCAAAGAACCGCTGCACCTCCGCAACATGATGCGCGACAACGGCGACTGGCCACTCCTCGCTCGCCGTCTCGCGTCGCCACTGGTCGTCACTGCTTCCCGCAATTGCATCGATGATCGCGCTGTTTACGTCAGTGAATTGCGCGGCAAGGTCTTCCGCGCGTATGGCCGCTTTCGACGCCATGACTCCTCCTGGTGGTCACGGGAAACGTGCGCTCCGGGCAGGAGGTGAAGCGCGGTTTCCACTCTGCGCGGCGTCGCGTTCCGACGCCTGTACCGAATGGTCGAATCCCGATCGCGCAAATCGACAAGCAAGCGGCGGGAATGCCGCTATCTGGACACGTCGCGGCGAACCGCGGCCGCGAGGAGCGCCGAGAGGAAGCAGAGCAGTGCGACGAGGGCGAGACCGGCGCGCAGGCCGGCGTTGTCCGAAATGAACCCGATCAGCGGCGGCCCGAGCAGCAATCCGGAGTAGCCCGCGGTCGCCACGGCGCCGATTGCCGCGCCGGAGGCCAGCCCGGGCGTGCGGCCCGCGGCGCTGAGCGCCGCCGGGAACGCCAGGGCGAGCCCGAGGCCCACCGCGCCGAATCCGAAGATGGCCGCCGGGATCGAGCCAAGAAGCATGGCGCTGCCCATCCCCAGGGCCGCCACCAGGCACCCGGCGCGCACAACGGGCGCGGGTCCAAACCGGGCAATCAGCGCATCGCCAGCGAACCGCATGCCGGCCATCCCGAGCGAATATGCGGCGTAGCCGAGCGCAGCCACGGCCGCGGTCGAGCCAAGCGCGTTCTCGAGATAGACCGCGCTCCAGTCCGCGACGGCGCCTTCACCGATCAGCACAAAGAAGCTGAGCAGCCCCAGACCCAGGATCGCGCGCGATGGCAGCGCGAACGCCGGCGCATCGCTATCCCGGGCGCCCACGTCGGGCAACGACCGTCCGCCAACAGCTGCAAGGAGCAGGAGCGCGAGGGCGACTCCCAAAAAGTGAGGAAACGCGGCGAGCCCCTGGCCCGCGAGCACGCCAGCCGCCGCCGCGCCAGTCAATCCCCCAACGCTGAAGACCCCATGGAAGGACGACATCATCGGCCGCCCGAAGTGCTCCTCCACGGCCACGGCCTGCGTATTCATCGATACATCGAGCAAACCGAAGTTGATGCCAAAGACGAAAAGCGCCAGCATGAGCCAGGGCATGGTCGGCGCAAGCGGCAGCAACGGCAGGGCACAGCAGAGGAGCATGGCCGCCGTTCGGACAACCAGCGCGTTGCCCCAGCGATGAATCAGCCAGCCGGTCGAGGGCATCGCCAGCATTGCCCCGATCGACATGCTGAGCAAGGCAATGCCAAGCTGCCCATCGCTGAGCCCAAGCTGATTCTGGACCGCCGGAATGCGCGCGACCCAGGTTCCAAACAGGATTCCGAGCAGGAGAAAGAATGACGCCGTCGCCAGTTGCGCCTGACGCAGGCCCCATTGCGCGGGAGCACGCCGCCCAACCGCGACCGCCTGAAGCTCGTTCGTGGAAATGTCTCGCTCGTCCCAGCGCGACTCGCGCACTACCCGGCCCGAACCGTCCCAATGCGCGGAAAATAGCATAGGTACGACGATCGACCTACCGGACGGGAATGCCATGACCACGAAACACCAGGAAACCGAACGGATCCGGACCATTTACAACCGCCGCGCGGCAACGTACGACCAGTCGCTGGGCATCATCGAAAGGCTGGTACTGGGACCTCTGCGCCGCGCCTATGGCGAACGGCTTCAGGGCGAGACGCTCGAAGTGGCGATTGGCAGCGGACTCAATCTGCCGTACTACTCACCCAGGGTGACTCGAGCGACTGGCGTCGATCTTTCCGGGGAAATGCTGGCGCGGGCACGAGATCGAGCTGAAGCGCTCGGGATCGAGATCGAGCTGAAAGAAGCCAACGCCGAATCACTCCCGTTCCCGTCCGGATCGTTCGACACGGTGGCCATTTCGCTGGCCCTGTGCACGATTCCCGATCCGGCAGCCGCGCTGCGTGAAATGGCTCGAGTTTGCCGCGCGGGTGGCCGCGTTGTTCTCTTGGAGCACGTGCGATCCACGGCTCGTCCAGTGGCGGCATTGCAGGGCTTCGTCTCGCCGCTGAACGAGCGCGCCATGGGCTGCCACCTCGACCGCGAGACCTTCCACCTTGCCCGCTCACTCGGCTTCACGTTCCTGGAGTCACAGGCGCGGCTCCTGGAGAGCGTGCGGTTGGTTGTGGCGCGGCCGCCGGAGACCGAACATGCTACCCTCGCGCCAGGAGTTTCTTGAACGGAGGCCCGCCACCATGTCGCTCGCTGAAACGCTGGAAACCGTTACCGGTCCCGCGATCTCCTTTGCCGATGTCCAGGCCGCGGCTGAACGGTTGCGCGGCATCGCGCACCGCACGCCGGTGATGACCTCGGCCACGCTCAATGAGCTGACTGGGGCGGCCGTCTTCCTCAAGGTCGAGACCTTTCAACGGATCGGCGCGTTCAAGTTCCGCGGGGCCTACAATGCCATCGCCTCACTCGCGCCGGACGTACGCGCAAAGGGCGTCGTCACCAATTCGTCCGGCAATCACGCCCAGGCAGTCGCCCTCTCGGCCAAGCTCTTCGGCATCCCGGCCACGATCGTCATGCCGACCGATGCCCCGCCCGCCAAGATCGCGGCAACACGCGGCTACGGCGCGGAAATCGTCTTCTACGACCGCTACACCGAAGACCGCGCTGCCATCGCCGAGCAGGTGCGCGAGAAACTGGGCGCGACAATGATCCCGCCTTACGACCATCCGTTTGTCATGGCCGGCAATGGCACAACTGCCCTTGAGTTGCTGGAGGAGACCGGCCAGCTCGATCTGCTCCTCGTCTGCCTCGGCGGCGGCGGGCTCCTCTCCGGGTGCTCGACGGCCGCAAAAGCGCTCTATCCCGAGATCGAGGTCTGGGGCGTCGAGCCGGCCGCGGGAGACGACTGGGCGCGGTCGTACGCGCGCGGCGAGCGCGTACGCCTCTCCGCCGTGCCGCGCACCATCGCCGATGGCCAGCAGACAGAAGCGCCCGGGGTGCTGACCTGGGCCACGGTGCGGCCGCTGGTCAAAGGCATTGCCACGGTGACCGACAACGAGATCCGGGACACCATGCGCTTCCTCTTCGAGCGCATGAAGCTGGTCGTCGAGCCGAGCGGCGCGTCGGCGTTGACGGCGCTCATGACCGGCAAGGTCGATGGCCGGGGCAAGCGCGTGGGCGTCACCATCTCTGGCGGCAACATCGGCGTCGATGGATTCTGCCGGATCATCAATGAGCGCGATCCCGAGTAAGCGCCCGCGAGGCAACTTCGCGGTATCCTGCTGGCGGCATCAATGTGGCATCGTGCCGATTCATGACTGAGCGCAAAGGTGACGACGAATGGCGGAATGGACTGGTCGCAAGCGGACGCTGAACAGCATCGTTCAGGAGGGGCATCCTCCCGTTGGCGCGGCTTCCGACCATCTTCCACCGCCGCGTGAGGCGCCGGGCGCGACGAACTCGCCGCAACGGCCAGGAGCAACCCCCGATACTCCTGACCTCATCGGCATGGACCGCGACGATTACGGACCGCTCATCTTCAGTCGCCGCCCCCTCACGGAGTACGCCACCGCGCAGCGCGTCCTCGGCCTCTTCACGCCCCCCGATGGGGCGACCCTGACCGCGGAGGACTGGGAGCAGGGCCCCTCCTCGAGCGAAGAGCAGCGCAAGGCGAACCCGGCGCTGCTGACACCGAAGCGCCCGCTTGGAGGCTATGGGCTAGGCATCGGCCGCACGGCTCCGCAAGTCGCCTTGCCAGCCGTCGAGGAGCTCGCCGAGATCGCGGCCAAAACGGAGGTAGTATCCACCATCCCTGCTACGGCCCAAGGGCTGACCGCCGCGCCCGCCGCGAATGCGTCCCGGCTCGAAACACCTGCCGGCGCGGTTCACGGGACGGGGACCGCCGAGTGCCCTCCGGGGTACCCGGTGAAGGGAAACGCGCAGTCGTTGATTTACCACACCACGGAATCGCGGGTTTACGAGCAGACGATTGCCGAATTCTGCTTCGAAACGGCAGAAGCCGCCG
>CAYSXO010000362.1:0-5076 GCA_964434995.1 uncultured Sphaerobacteraceae bacterium | reverse complement strand
ACCTTTGCCCGGCTCGTGCGCGCCAGCGTCTTGCAAGTGAAGCACGCGGACTATGTCGACGCCGCGGAGTCGATGGGCGCTTCCCAATCGCGCCTGATTCTGCGGCACGTGCTGCCGAACTCCCTGACGCCGGTGATTGTGCTGTCGAGCATGAGCCTGGCCGGAGCGATTCTGGCCGGAACGGCGCTCAGCTTCCTCGGCCTCGGCCCGCAGCCACCGACGCCTGAGTGGGGCGCGATGATCAGCCAGAGTCGTCAATTCATGAGCCGCGCCTGGTGGCCTATGGCCTTCCCAGGTCTTGCCATCGCTATCACCATCTTTGCGGCCAACCTACTCGGCAACGGCCTGCGCGACGTCCTTGACCCTCGCTTGCGCGCCCGTTAGGCGCGGCGTCGTGCCCTCGGGTCCATCACGGCGCGCAACCCATCGCCCAGCAGGTTGAACGCCAGAACTGTCAGTCCTGATTTCGGTACTGCCGCTCCGATGACATTCCGGACCTATACCGCGAGAGAGGCGCGGACCCAGTTTCATCCAGGCTAATTGGACGAATGCTCGATGTCTTGCGCACGGGCACGAAGAGCATGGGACGCAGATGACCAAAGACACCGGGTCTCAGACGATTCGCTGGGAGCGTGCCTGGGAGGATGCGATCGGCCGCGCCCGGAGGGAGCGACGGCTCCTTCTCATTGACATCGAAAAGGACCAATGAATCGGGTGTGAGCTGCTGGATGCCGTGGTGTATCCAGACCGCGCCGTGACCGCCGCGATCGATGCGGCGTTTGTCCCCTTGCGCCTCGATTACCGGGACCCCAACGTTCGGGACCTGAACGTCGTATGGCTGCCCACGGTCGTCATCCTCGATCATCGGGGCAGGGAACATGGCCGCCACGTCAATGCCTCGCCGCCCGAGGACTTTCTCGATTTTCTCGCGCTTGGCGAGGCCCACGCCCGCCTGAAAGAGGGCCGCGCCGCATCGCGGGCGCGAGCGCTCGAGGCGTTGTCGGAGGCATTGGCCCGCCGTGAAGATGGCCCGTATCACCCGGAGCTTCTGTACTGGCACGCCATCGCCGGCTATTCCCGAGGCGGTCACGACGGTGATTTCCGCGACCGCGTCTGGAGCCAGTTGCGAGAGCGATATCCCGACTCCCTCTGGGCTCACCGGGTTCCCACCTACCTAACCGATGCTGGAATGGATCAGCGCGAGTTGGAAGAACCAGTCGAACAGCCAAACACTCCCGGAAGCGGCACATAGGGAACATCTGGATAGCCAAACGCTTCCGGGCCAACCACTGCCAGGGCCTCAGGGGTTTTCAGCATCTCCGGAGCGGGAATGCCGGCCACCACCACCCGCATGCCGTAGCGCACGATTTCGGTGCTGATCGGCTCGGCCGTGTCCGCATCGACCAGCGAGATGAGATCCGGGACGACGGCGAGAATCTCGCCATCCGCGGTGCGCGCGATGAGATTCTCGTTCTGAAAGTCGATCCTGATCGACCTTGCGGCGTCGAGGCCCGTCCCTTCGAGAACGAGCACGCCCCGCGCAAACCCGCCGAGCATCCGGCGTTCGACGTCGATGATCTTTCCGTGAAAGAGCCGCTCTCCACCGGAAACTGCCAAGGCAGCATCGACCGGATTGGCGTGGCCGGCGCGAGCGCTCAGCACCGCCCGGCCAATGTCGATTGCCAGCGAGACCGTGCCCCGAATTGCGGTGCGGCGCACGTCGTCGGCGGTCATCGGCGGGGAGGCATACCCGGCCGCACCGCCCATCTGAATCGTCACCGCCCGCGCATAACGTTCAAGGGCTGTCGCATCGCCCATGTTGTCGAAGACGACTTCATAGCCACGAGGATCGGCCAGCGCCGCGGGCGTCGGCGCCACGCCGTAGATGCAGAAGGTATCCATCTGCAACTCGGGAAAGGCCCTGCCCATGCCGTCTCCGTCAATAACTGGCACTCCGGCCTGCGCGGCCACAATCATTGGCCGCATGGAATTGGAACCGCCAATCTCGCCCGGAATGACATGGGTAAACGGCCGGCCGACGTGTCGTTCCAGCGCGCGCAGAGCACGAAGACATTCATCGCCCCGTCCGACGCGCTCAACACCGACCGTCGGTGAGCCCATGCCGCCAACGGTTGTGGCAAAGGCATCATCCGGAAGTTCATCGATGGAGACGACCGTGATCGTCTGGCCAGCGCGGAGGTGCTGCAGCGCCTCGATCTTGCCCAGATAGGGATTGCCGCCACCCCCGGTGCCGAGTATGCCGGCTCCAATGGCCAACGCCTCCAGCATTTCCTCATCGATCTCGAACATTGGGCGTTCTGCTCCCGTGCTTGCTGACACTGCCGATGTGGCTATCCATGAACAGGATCGCACGAAACGGCGCTTCCGCCAGTACGCGGCGAGGCGCCCGTGATATGATCGGCGGGTTGCCCACCGCCGTTGCTGGGATGCGATGCAGCGTCGGCCTTGCCGCAAGATGAGACCCGAGTTGTCCGGTGCGACGCGCGCTCCCAATTGGACCACGGGATCAGGAACAGTCTCGAGGAGAACAACGGACCCATGCGGAAGATCTCGATTGCGGCGCTCGACGACATTGCTCGCGGGGCGGCAGTGCTCGGCACTGGAGGTGGCGGCGATCCGTACATCGGCAAGCTGATGGCACAGGCGTCGTTACGCAAACGGGGAGACGTCGATCTTCTCGATCCACTGGAACTCGACGACGACGACCTCGTGGTGCCGACCGGGATGATGGGCGCGCCAACGGTGATGGTCGAGAAGATCCCGCGAGGCCAGGAGATTGTCAACGCACTCAAGGCCCTGGAGGCCTACCTCGGCCGTCCGGTGCGGGCCACCATGTCGTGCGAGGCCGGCGGCCTGAATTCGACAACGCCGTTTACCGTCGCGGCAGAGCTTGGCATCCCGGTCGTCGACGGCGACATGATGGGCCGAGCATTCCCGGAACTCCAGATGTCCACCGCCGCGCTCGATGGCGTAACCGCAACGCCCATGGCCATCGCCGACGAAAAGGGCAACTCAGCGGTCATCAACACGATCACCAATCGCTGGACCGAGACCCTGGCGCGAACGCTGACAATCGACATGGGTTGCTCGGCAATGATCGCCATCTATCCCATGACGGGTAAGCAAGTGAAGGAGTCGTGCGTCCTCAATACCATTACGCTCCTCGAGACCATCGGCATCACGATCCGTGAGGCACGTGACCGGCACGACGACCCAATCGAGTCGGTCCGCCAGGCGACGAATGGCCATGTCATCTGGCGCGGCAAGATCGGCGACATCGAGCGGCGGACGGTCACCGGCTTTGCTCGCGGCGAGGTGACCGTCAACGGTGTTGACGCCTTCGAGGGCCGCGCGCTGAAGGTCGCCTTTCAGAACGAGTTTCTTGTCGCGCGCGACGGCGACGAGGTTCTGGCCACGACGCCTGACCTGATCACGATGCTTGACGACGAGACAGGCGAACCAATCACCACCGAAGGCCTCCGTTACGGCTTTCGCGTCTCGGTGCTGGCCATGCCCTGCGACCCACGCTGGCGAACGCCGAAGGGGCTCGAAGTCGTTGGCCCTGGCTACTTTGGCTACGACATTCCGTTTGTTCCAATCGAGGAGCGAGTCGGTCAGGTGGTGGGATAGGCTCGAAGCGGCCTGAGCCACGCGGAAGACTTTCCAGCATCACGCGTCATCCTGAGGAACGAAGGAGCCCGGCGCAGCACGGACGAGCGCATCAAGAGGCGAGATGGTTCGCCGCGCTCACCGGGACACACCTCGATCGGCAGTCTGCTCGGCGTGCCACTGATGAGGCTCCGCTGATGTCGATAGCAGAGCCTCATCGCCGGCAAAAATGACTATGCGACGGGCTCAACCTGAATCTCGTTGCTTGCGAGAGTCCCATCAGAGACGATCAGACCCACGCCGCCTGCCTGCAACGGTTCATCGTCATCGACGACGTCCGCGACAACAACGCCATCGACCTCGCCAAGAATGCGGTTTCCGCGAACGGTCAGGGCCAGCCGGTATGAGCGATCAAGCTCCAGCGGGAGGGGCCGTTCGGCAAGAACGGAGACGGCCTCGCGGTCCTTCACAAGCCGCGCGCGGCCGTCGTCGCAGAGGAGCAGGCCATACCAGCGCCGCATGCCGCCAACACGCGCCGCTATCCCGGCCTGCCTGGCAAGCATGACGGTCACGTCCGCCGAGGCTCGGTAGTCCTTCCAGTCCGCGGTCCCCTGACTGATCAGCCCAACGCCCGTGTTCTGCGAGATGCGGAACGGCTCCCACCACCGGCCCTCGAAATGGTCAACGCCGTTGACCCAGGCGCGGCGCCACATGTCGCCGGGCTGCTCGGGCCGCTTGAAGGTCACCTCTGGCGCACCATCCCAGGTCAGCCAGTCGAGGTAGACAGCCCCAGCGCCCGCTTCAGCTGGCTCGGCGGCAATGCCGACGGCGCAAATTGGCGATCCTCCCAGATCCGGGATTCGCCATGCGAGGAGGGCGTGTCTTCCCGGGGCAAGTTCCTCGGGTGCACCGGAAAGGCTCATCACCGCGTCGTTTTCACCGTAGAACTGGACGGCCAGCCTGGCTTCGATTGGCCCGGCGTTGCCACGATGGGCCGAGATGCGGGCGCGCACCTCCTGGCCCGGATAAAGCGTTGGCGAAGCCTGAAACCCGTAGCCCGGCATGGTGATTGCTTCGTGTGGAATGAATGTCGGTGTCAGCGCCTGCACCGGGCTGTCTGGCCGGTCATCATCCCAGCGGACGACCAGTGAGCGGGCGCCAGCCTCGCCGTGGCCTTCAACATTCTCAATGACAATACCTGGACCATCGGCGGTAAATCCCTGAACCGAACCCGGCAATGTGAAGTGGAATCGGGCGCCCTGTTTGGGTGAAAGCGGTTCGTCGCCCGCCAGCGCCCGGGCGATGTTCACGATCTCGAACGTTTCGATCACCGCATCGGAGATCGCGCGACCGCCATCCGCCGTCGAGAGGTAGAGTCGATCGGCAACCGGACCGCGCCAGTCATACGTTGACGAGTCGATGCCTGCCAATCCGTTCTTGATCCCG
>CAYSXO010000361.1:0-5078 GCA_964434995.1 uncultured Sphaerobacteraceae bacterium | reverse complement strand
AGGGACTTCAACCAGATTCATGATAGCCTCAGCTCTTACGGACTGGAGTCCACGAAGGCACGGAGCTGAATTGGTGGCCATCTCGAAGGAAGAGCTTGCAACGTTGACCTCTGAACTGGTGGCAATCGAGTCCACCAATCCCGACCTGGTCGAGGGCGGCGCGGGAGAAGCAGACATCGCGCGCTTCGTTGCCGGCTGGCTTCGCGAGGCTGGGCTCGAAGTCGAAGTTCACGAACTTGGCGCGCATCGCGCCAACGTCGTTGCCATTGCACGCGGTTCGGGCGGCGGCCGTTCTTTGATGCTCAACGCGCACATGGACACCGTTGGCGCGGGGGAGATGACCGATCCCTTTACGCCCCGCATCGAGGGCAATCGGCTCTATGGCCGGGGCTCCTTCGACATGAAAGCGAGTCTCGCCGCGATCATGCTTGCCGGCCGGCAAGCGGCGTCGCAAGGGACGCGAGGCGACGTCATTGTCACTGCCGTCGCTGACGAGGAGTTTGCCTCGATTGGCACGCGGGACGTCGTTCGTCGCATGACCGCTGACGCGGCCATCATCACCGAGCCATTTGGGCTGGATCTCTGCGTCGCCCACAAGGGGTTCATCTGGCTGGAGGTGGAAACGCGCGGCGTCGCCGTCCACGGCTCCATGCCGGATGCCGGGGTCGATGCCATCGCCAAGATGGGTCCTATCCTGGTCGGGCTGGAGGCGCTTGACCGTGCGTTGCGGTCTGGGACCGGCCATCCACTCCTCGGCACGGGATCGGTTCACGCCTCGCTGATCCAGGGAGGCCAGGAGCTGTCCACCTATCCCAGCCGATGCACGCTATCCATCGAGCGCCGCACGATTCCAGGTGAAACCCAGGCCATCGTCGAAGCACAAATCGCGGCGATTCTCGATCGCGTCGCCGCGGCGGATCCGGCGTTCCGCGCCGAGCAACGCTCGGCGCTTGTCCGAGAGCCTTTTTCCATCTCGGAATCCGAGCCGATTGTTGCCGTCTCGCGCCACCATCTGGAACGGGCCCTCGGCAGAAAGGCGGCAACCATCGGCGCCGGCGGCTGGATGGACTCGGCAATCCTTTCCGCCGCCGGAATTCCGGCCATCATCTTCGGTCCGGATGGCGACGGCGCGCATGCCGACATCGAGTGGGTCGATCTCCCCAGCGCCACGGCCGTGGCGAACGTCCTCACCGGCATCATTGCGGAGTTCTGCGCGTGAGCGGCCAGGGGGAACCATGACCGATTCCGGGGACGCTTCAACCCCTGACGGCAGCAGCAATGGGTTCGGGCCGCGCGACATCGTTGCCCGCGCCCGGGAGACGCTTGCGCCAGTACGCGAATCACTGGAACAGGCGGGCTTTTACGCCTACGGAACCGTAGACGACGAAAATCGCTGGGTCATCAGCGCCGACGACGAGGTCGGGCACATAGACGTGCGCGTTGGCGACGATGGCTTCCAGGTCGATCTCTGGGCGACATCGCCCGGCCTCTTTTCCGAGGAAGAGAACGACTTCCGACGGCGCGCGATGGAGCGGCTGGCTCGCATGAGCCTGCCCGCCATTCAGCATGGGTTCCTGGGGCCGCACCAATCGGCATGGTGGGACGAGGAGGAAGATGGCCCGGCAGTACGGATCCGCTATGAATTGCCCTTTATCCGGGGCCGAGACGCGGGCACATTCGTCCGCGAGCGCCTGCCGGAGCTGGAGGCGTTGATCGGGTTCATCGAGACTCAAGTGGCGACGTAGCCAGTATGCGTCGTTTGCCGCCGGTCAGCCGACGTGAATCGCCGGCCGCGAGGTGGGGTCAGGCTCCGTTTGGCGCAGAATCTCTCGCGTGACTGGCGCGATGTCTCCCTCGCCGAAGATCACGAATCTGGCCAGGTACTTCAGTGGGTTCCCCTCGGTCCAGCCGAAGTAGGCATGCGGCCGTTGCCCGGTGCGGTCGCGGATTGCGAGCAGCGTGGCCGCCAGGGCATTCGGGATAGACGCGCTCTCGGCCGCAAGCACCCGAAACGGGCCAATTTGCTCGCCCTTCACATTCACCCGCGAGCTGAAGTCCGACGCATCACTGACCGAGACCTCAAGGAAGAGGACGGGGTCGTGCGCCGGAATGTGGCTTGCCTCCCGTTCCTCGCGTTCCTTGAGCAGATACTCCCTCGAGTTCCGCTCGTCCGGGTGATTGGCAATGATGCGCACGCTGCCGTTGCGAGCCGCCTCGCGAATAAAGCGGTCTGCCGCCTCGTCGAATACGACCTCCGTGGCGCGCAACTCGGTCGAGCGCATGGCGCGTGACACCATCGAGACGACGACGATCATCACGAAGAAGGCAGCCGCCATCTTCAATCCGCCCGGATCCTGCACGATAGTGTTGACGAACGCGTAGCCGAAAATCACCATCACGGCGCCAAACCAGATCGATCCGCCAACATGGCCCTTGCGCCGCTCCGAGAGGAAGACCGCGATGGAGGCAGACAAGATCACCGCCAGGACCCCCGTGGCATAGGGGCCAGCCTGCGCGTCGATATCCGCCTGGAAGAGGATCGTCACCACGAAGCATATGGCGGTAAAGAGGATGACGAGCGGCCTGGTGGCGCGTGTCCAATCGGGGGCCATGCCGTAGCGCGGCAAGTAGCGCGGCACGATGTTGAGCAGCCCCGCCATGGCTGAAGCCCCGGCAAACCAGAGAATCAGAATTGTCGAGAGGTCGTAAATGGTGCCAAAGAGATCGCCCAGTTGCTTGTGAGCCAGATAAGCGAGCGCGCGGCCATTTGCCTCGCCGCCTTCCAGAAACGCCTCGTGCGGAATCAGGAGCGTCGTCACCATGCTGCTCGAGATGAGCAGGACACTCATGATCGAGGCGGCAGTTGTCAGAAGCAGCCCCGTATTGCGGATACGGCACTCAGGACGCGCGGGGTCGTCCGAAGGACACCCCTTGACCAGCGGCATGACGACCACGCCGGTTTCAAATCCGGAAAGGCCCAGGGCAAGACGCGGGAAGAGGAATATCGCCGTCAGGACCATTGCCATTGGGCTGCTGTATTCAAGCCGCAACGACTCCTGCCATCTCGCCAGGTATTCCGGATGCTGCCAGATTTCCCACCAGGCGCGGCCAACGACGATGACATTCAGGGCGAGGTAGAGGGCAACGATCCCAACCGCGACACCAATCGCCTCGGAGAACCCGCGCAGAAAGACGATGCCCAGCAACAGAATGAGCGCGAGCGTGACGGGCACCTCGTGGCCGACAACTGCTCTGGCAAACGGGTTCTCCTCAATGTGCGCCGTGGCGTCAGCAGCGGAGATGGTGATGGTCACGACGAACGCCGTCAGGACGAAGCTGATCAGAATGAGGACGAGGATCTTCCCCTGCCACCAGGAGAGCAGCCGTTCCAGCATCGAAATCGAGCCGTCGCCATGCGGGCTGGCCCGCGCCACCCGCCGGTACATCGGGAGCGCGCCAAAGAGGGTCATGGCAACGAGGACCAGCGTGGCCAGCGGCGAGAGCATGCCGGCCGCGAGGGCCGCAATTCCCGGCTGGTAACCGAGGGTGGAGAAATAGTCGACGCCGGTCAGGCACATCACCTGCCACCAGGGGCGCCGATGCGCGACATGACCGGACGTGTGGGCGCCTTCCTGTTCTTCAGGCGTGCCGTGCAGCAGCCATTCCTGAAAACCCCCTTCCGGGGAGTCCAACTTCCGGGGCCCAACGCGAACCGTCGTCGTCATCGCGATTCACACCATCCGCATACTCGGCTGCCGATCGCGCGGCGTGATTAGTTACGCACGACAAGTTCAGCGGCGACAAGTGGAGCGATGGCTATCGGCTGTTGGCTGTTGGCTGTTGGCTGTTGGCTTTCGGCCGTTGGCCGTTGGCCGTCCAACCGTTTCCACTCAAATGTCAGACCGCTGCCCCTCCAACTCGACGTGACCACAAGCCAAATGCCAGAAGCCAATAGCCAATAGCCAACAGCCAATAGCCAACAGCCGATAGCCGATAGCCGATAGCCAACAGCCAACAGCCAACAGCCGATAGCCAACAGCCAGAAAACACGAACCCGGCCACTTTGGGCCGGGCACGTGCGGGAAGGGGAAGGGGTTTGGGTTCTGGGGGGTGGGCCTTGGGGAGGGTCTCACCACCTCATGTCCCTATCTACGCCAGGCGGGGAATTCTGGATTTCTCTCAGGCTCCCGGGAGCTCGGTACGCACGGAAGTTGGAGGCGCATTTCGCGCGGTTGGTCGAGCGCCGGACACCGGTGCGACGATGCACGCGCGAGCTATGCCAGCGCGGCCGGCAGTACGTCGGCGTCCTTGGCTCCATAAACCATGGTTCGCCGCGCGGCCACCATTGCTTCAGTCGAATCTGGATCGATCCCTTGCCAGCCGAGGATCTGGCGCACGAATTCAAGTCCCGCCTCAAATTCTGGCTGCACCACCTCGTCAGCGCCCTCTTCCGTCAGCCGACCAACGTCGACGGCGGCCGGAGCTCGCACAATGACATGCACCTTGGGATTGAGCTCTCGCGCCAGCCGAGCCACCGCCTCGGTAACGAGGAGATCGGGCGTTGTCACCGCGACCGTGTTTGCAGTCAGGATTCCCGCGGCCTCGAGCGTCTCCCGGGACGCCGCATCCCCATAGAGTGCCTCGATGCCGCGCTCGCGCAAATCGCGAACGATGGCGGGGTTGATCTCGATCACGCTGTATTGCTCTCCCCAGCGCTCGAGGGCACGACCGATTTCCACGCCAACCCGCCCAAATCCGCATAGCACAACGTGGTCGCCAACCGGCGCCGCTGGAACGGGCGGCCCCGCGGCAAGCCGCTCCTGCCGTTCGACTCCGGGTAGGTGCTCGGCCAATCGGACGAACCACGGCGATACTCGGAGAATGACCGTCATCGCCAGAATGGAAGTGAGGGAAAGAGCGAGGATCGTCCCGTACTGATCCAGCGACACGAGGTCATGTTCGTACCCGGAACCCGCCAGAACGAAGCTGAACTCACCGATCTGCGCCATGACAATCGCGGCAAGGGTGGCCGTCCGGTGGTTGACTCCAGCGGCAAGGAAGGCGCCGCCAGTAATCAG
>CAYSXO010000360.1:0-5097 GCA_964434995.1 uncultured Sphaerobacteraceae bacterium | reverse complement strand
TCCCCTGGACGAACCTGACCCTCGATCTCATCAGGGTCCATCAGGTCAACCCGGTACGCGCGGCACGGGCGTTGGCCCTGCTGCACGTTGCCCTCTTCGATACGCTCGTAGCGGTCGCCGATGCCCGCGCTGCTGCCCCTCGGCCTGTTCCACTGGCGGTCGATCGCCTGATCGTTCCGCTGGGACGCGCCCCAATGGAGGCGTCCTCGTACCCGTCGGAGCATGCCGCCGTGGCTCTCACCGCGGCCACGGTCCTCGGCTACCTCTTTTCCGGCACGGCGGATGAGCTTGCCGCGCTGGCCGATGAGGCCGCGGCATCGCGATTGGCGGCCGGGCGGGCCTTCCCGAGCGACATTGAGGCCGGGAAGGCCATCGGCGGCGCCGTTGGCGAGCTGGCCGTGGCCCGGGGTCAGGCCGACGGCTCGAGCGCGAAATGGGATGGCGCGGGCCGTCTCACGGGGGATGGCTACTGGCAACCCACCCCGCCAGGCTATGTCCAGCAGCCAGCCGAGCCGCTCGCCGGAACCTGGAAAACCTGGGTGCTGGCCCGGGGCGACCAATATCGCCCGCTGCCGCCCCCGGCGTATCGCTCTCCTGCCTGGGAGGCCGAGTTGGCGGCCGTGCAGGATGCCGTGGCTCGCCGCACGCTCGAACAGGACGCCGCCGTGCGCTACTGGGCGGGCGGTCCGGGAACCGTGACCCCCGCCGGTCTCTGGATCGAGATTGCCCGGGAGCTGATTGTCCGCGACGGGCTCGATCCTCTCCGCGCGGCGCGGGTATTGGCGTTGGCCAGCGTGGCCATGGCCGATGGCTTCATCTGCTGCTGGGACGCCAAGTATGCCTTCTGGTTCGGCCGGCCAATCACCGCCGATCCCACTCTCGACGTGCTGATTCCCACGCCGCCGTTTCCCTCGTACACGTCCGGCCACTCGACGATTTCCAATGCGGCGGCAACGGTGCTCGGGCATCTCTTCCCAGACGATGAGCAAGCCCTTGCCTTGCGCGCTGAGGAGGCGCGGAACTCGCGTCTCTGGGCGGGCATCCACTTCCCGATCGACAACGAGATGGGCGCGCTTGGCGGCGCTATGATCGGCCGCCTGGTCGTGGCTCGTGCCCGGAGCGAAGAGCGTGGCTAGCCACGGTGCTTTCACGTTCCCGGCCTCCATGCCGGAAGCCATCCAGGAAGGAGGCAAGGCCACAGAAGTCACCGGCCACTTTCCCATCGTCGCGTTGACATCCTGACTGAAAGGAGGATTCCGGTGTCGCATGATTCAGCAGCGCCGTCGGCCTCACCCATCAGCCGCCGTACCGCCGTGCGGGCGGGCATTGCTGCCGGCGCGGCGGTCACCGCCGCGGCCGCGCCAGGGCTTGCCGCCGCTCAGGGCTCTGCCCCGATGGCCATGCGCGCCGAGCACCTCGAGGTGCTCTTTGTCCCCACCGACGCGGTCAGCATTGTCCGCGCGGGTGACGGGCCACCGCAGCGTGGCGATTTCTTCTACGTCGATGCGCCGATCTACGCCGTTGGCGATGTCAATGGGGCGCAAATCGGAACCTACCAGTGCTTTGGCGCCTGGACCGCCGCTGGCACGGCCACCGAAGCCCCAAACCAGCGGCTGACCACGGTGCAATACATGTTCGCGGATGGGGCCATCATGGGCCTCATCAACGAGGCTGGAACGCCCGCCCCGACCGACCATGTCGGTGCGGTCCAGGGCGGCACGGGCCGCTACGCGATGGCGCTGGGAACCTTTCAGCAGTTGACCGAGCACGCACCGGAGGAGGGAGCCATGGCCACCGCGGTTGCCCCTGGCACCCCCGGCCCGGCGCAACTCGTCGTGCGCGCGGTTTTCGATCTCATGCTGCCTGAGAGCGGTTAGGGCCAGCGATACCGGTCACATGTTGAGCGCGGCGAAACATCTCGCCTCACGACACGTCCGTACGCGGCGAGTACGAGACCCTTCGCCGCGCTCAGGATGGCACGGGGGCGCCGAACCAGAATTCGACACGCAAGGAGAAAACGCATGCGCGGCCCATTGCGGATGGAACTCTCCCGCCGGTTCGCCCTTCGCCATGGCCTGGCAGCCGCTGCCCTCGTTGCGGTCGGACCGCGCGCACGCGTGGCGCTGGCCGCCCAGGAGGAGGCCATGACCGCCTCGGGCGGCGGCGTGAATCTGAAGCTCATGCCGAACGTCGAGGGTGAGCCGACGGTGCCCTTGCGGGAGGCGTTCAGCTTTGACGCGAACTACGCGCAGTGCATCATCGAGGACAACCCCGAGCCCTTCTCGATGGAGACCTACAGCATGGGCAAGGTGGTCATCGAGGCGCACACGTTCTTCATGGCGATGTACGCCAATGCGGTCAGCCTCGTCAGCATCCGCGATCTGGGCGACGGCAGGCGCATGGCCAAATTGACCGGGGAACTGGGTTGCCTCACCGAAGCGGGGACCGCCAGCGGCCGAGTCGGGTCCCGCACCGCCGAAGAGCCTGCCTTCTTCGATATTGAAGCCACGGACGGCGGCCATGGCGGGGGCGCGGCGCGCGACGCCTTTGTCTTCACGGTCTCCTTCGATCCCGGCCAGGCCCCGATCAATCACGCGATCTTCGGCCCGAACCCGAGCTTCACCGGGGAGATGATCGCCGGCGAAATCACTATCGGCGCACCTGCCATGTTGCCGCTCATCGCCGCCTCGCCCACGCCGTAGGTCTGCGTCAGCTCGCGCCAGGAGGAGAGCGCCATGTCTCGCGTCATGATGCTGACCTTGCTCTTCGTGCTGCTCGTTGCGGGCAGTCACGCCGGCGCATCACTCGCCGCGCAGGACGCCACGCCAACGCACGATCTGGAGACGAATGAAGCCTTGGCCCGCCGCTTCCACGACGACATCTTCGAGCAGGGCAACCTCGACGTCGCCGACGAAATCCTGACGAGCGATTTCGTCTGGCGCTCGCCGCCGCAAGAGGTGTTCGCCACCGGTCCCGAGGAGGTCAAGCAGGTCGCCGCCGATCTGCGCGCGTTCTTTACCGACTTTGTGCTCACGGACGATGACGTGATCGCGGAAGGCGATCGCGTCGTCATCCGCTGGACCTTGCAGGGAACTGCCCAAATGGAATCCGAGCCTGCGCCGGCCATCTACACCGGGATCGACATCTTTCGCATCGAGGACGGCAAGCTGGCCGAGCTGTGGCAGAACACTGACGACCTCGGGTTGCAGGAGCAGCTCGAGGCGGCGGCCGCAACGCCCGCTGCCAGCCCGTAACTCATTCATGGTGGTTGTACGAGGGTTCCGGCCACCGGATTTCCGAGCGTAGCGCCGCGCCGTCGTAGCTGGCCGCGGCGTCTCTCTGGGAATCCAGGTAGCCACATTTACGCAGCCGCCATCATGGCGCGTGCACGCGCGCTCCGCACCTCCGCGTGTCCGCACACCGGCGGCGTTAGAATGCCCGCCACGCGGGATTCGCGGCATGACTTCTCTGGCCGGGCGCGTTCGATTGCGTTCTGAGTCAGGGAACGGCGCCGCGGATCCTTGCCACGTGCCGCACCATGTGCGCAGCCAGGAAGGGACCAATGACCGCGAACGCCGGGCAGACGGAGCTGCCCATCAATCTGCACGAATACGAAGCGGCAGCGCGCGAGCTGCTTTCTCCCATGGTGCATGGCTACATTGCTGGCGGCTCCGACGATGAGGTGACGCTGCGCGCGAACCGCGCCGCGTTCGATCAGTGGCGCTTTCTGCCGCGCGTGCTGCGCGGGCTGGGCGAGGCCTCGACGGCGACGACGGTGCTTGGCCAGGACGTCTCCATGCCGATCCTTATCTCGCCATCCGGCTTGCACCGGGTGGCGCACAACGATGGGGAGTTGGCCACGGCGCGGGCCGCGCGACAGGCGGGAACCATCTACACCGTCAGCACGGCGGCGACGGTGCAGATGGAGGAGGTTGCCAGAGAAGCCGGAACCTGGTGGTTCCAGCTCTACATCATGACCGATCGTGGCCTGACCCGCTCGCTGGTCGAACGCGCGGCCGCCGCCGGCGCCTCCGCCCTGGTGGTGACGGTCGATGTCCCTGTGCTGGGACGGCGCGAGGCGGACGAGCGGAACCGATTCGAGCTGCCGTCAGGAATGACGGTTGCCAATCTTCGTTCCCCTGACCGCGACTACATGCCCGCCGGGGAGAGCGGATCCGGGCTGGCGTCCTACGTTGGCGCGTCGTGGGACCCGCTCATTACCTGGGATGACCTCGACTGGCTGGCGTCGATCTCGTCCCTGCCCATCATCCCGAAGGGGATCCTGCACCCGGCCGATGCCGTGCGCGCCTTCGAGCACGGCGCGGCATCGCTCATCGTCTCCAATCACGGCGGCCGCCAACTCGACGGTTCGGTCGCCTCGCTCGATGCCCTGCCTGCCGTGGTCGAAGCGGTCGACAGGCGCGGTGAGGTTCTGATCGATGGCGGATTCCGGCGCGGTACTGACGTACTGAAGGCCCTGGCCCTCGGCGCGCGCGCCGCCCTCATCGCCCGTCCTATCTACTGGGGCCTGGCTGTCGGCGGCAGCGCGGGCGTGCAGCACGTCCTGGAGCTCCTTCGCGCCGAGCTGGCGCTCGACCTGATCCTCAGCGGCCTCGCCAGCCCGGAAGAGGTCACGCGGGATCTCCTCGTGCGAACGGAACTTTAGGGTGTCAGGGTGTCAGGGTGTCAGGGGGTCAGGGTGTCAGGAAAAGAGCTTGGAATCGCCATTCCTCAGGCCCCGTTACCCCATCACCCTGACACCCTGACACCCATTTGACGGCACTCGTATGGCGTGACACCATGGAGGTCCACGCCTGTTCCGGGCGAGAAAGAAAGGAATCTGGCAGTCGTGGGGTCGCCAGCGGCGTCAACTGACAACCAGATGCGCGTCTTGACCGGTGGCCGTCATCTCGTCACGGAGCCATTGCCGTATCCGGCCTCGCCGCTCATCGGCCGGCACAATGACATCGAAGTCATCTGCGATCTGCTCCGCCAGGACGATGTCCGGCTGGTGACGCTGACTGGACCCGGCGGCGTCGGCAAAACCCGTCTGGCGCTCGATGTCGTCGCGCGGTTGGCCGAGCACTTCCCTGCCGG
>CAYSXO010000359.1:0-5113 GCA_964434995.1 uncultured Sphaerobacteraceae bacterium | reverse complement strand
AACATCGACGCCCATGGCATCAGCGGCTTCAGGGCGCTCGCCGATGGCTCTCAGGCGCAGGCCGGCCCGGGTCCGGTAGATGTACCACCAAAGAAACCCGGTAACCACGAAGGAGATGTAGACCAGTGCGGACTGCTGAAAGAGGATACGCCCCACCACGGGCAATTCTGCCAGCGCCGGCACATCGAGGCGGCGAAACGAATCGGGAGGCGGCATGCCAACGATGTTGCGCCCCAGGAAAGCGGAGAGTCCGGTGCCGAAGATGGTGAGCGCCAGGCCAGACACGACCTGATTTGCGCGGAGGCCGACGGTGAGCAGCGCGTGTATGGCGGCGAGGAGCGCGCCCGCGAGCATCGCGCCCGCCGCGCCGAGCCAGGCGTTGCCCGTCAGGATGCAGACGCCCGCGCCTGCCAGCGCTCCCATAAGCATGATCCCTTCGATGCCGAGGTTGAGGACGCCCGCGCGTTCGGTAATCAGCTCGCCGAGACATGCGAAGAGCAATGCGGTGCCGGCAGCAACGGCAGCGGCCAGCACGGAGACGAGGAATGCCGGCGTAAGGATTTCGCCCATGGCTATACCAGCTCTCTCGGGCGATTGACAGCGTCCGCGACTGGAACCGGGAGCTGCTTCACGAGACGGTAGCGGGTCAGGACATCGCCGCCGAGGAGGAAAAACAGGATCGTCCCCTGGAGCATTGGCGCGATGGCCGCCGGCAACCCGAGCGACATTTGCAGGCGATCGCCACCCACGGTCAGGGCCGCGAGGAGGAAGGCGACCAGGACCGCGCCGAAAGGATGCAGCCGGGCCAGCCAGGCAACGATGATCGCGGCATAGCCGTAACCCGGAGACAGGTTGCGCTGCAATTGATGACCGATGCCCGCTACTTCGCTCATCCCCGCGAGCCCGGCGAGCGCGCCGGAGAGGGCCATGACGAGCAGGATCGTTCGCTTGGTCGGCATTCCGGCATAGAGCGCGGCGCGGGGATTCTCGCCCATGACCCCGATCTCATATCCCCAGCGGGTGCGGCGCAGCATGATCCAGAGCAGTCCGGCGGCTGCCAGCCCAAAGAGGAGCCCGAGGTGCACGCGGGTTGTCCCCCAGTTGGGCAGCCAGGCGGCGTCTGGGAGCGATGGGGTCCCGGGAAAGCCGAAGGCCTGGGGATCGCGCCATGGACCATGGACCAGATATTCGCTGAAAAGGATGGCGACATAGTTCAGCATCAGCGAGGTGATGATCTCGCTGGCGCCGAACTGGGCCCGCAGGGCCCCTGGAATCAGGCCCCACAAGCCACCGCCGATCATGGCCGCGACAATCATGGCTGGCACCATAACCCAGCCGGGCGCGGCGGGAATCAGAAAGAGCGCGGTTCCCGTCGCGAAAATGGCCCCGAGGTAGAGCTGTCCTTCCGCGCCAATGTTCCAGAGCTGCATGCGAAAGGCGACAGCGACGCCGAGCCCGGCCAGCAGGAGCGGGGTGGTCTTGACCAGGGTTTCGGAAACCCCGTTCAGATCGCCGAGCGATCCGGCAAGCATCGCTTGATAGACGATAAGGGGATTCTCGCCGGCCAGGGCCAGCACGATGCCGCCGAAGACCAGCGCGAGCAAGAGTGACAGGATGGACACCAGCGCCGTGGCCCGCCGCGAGACGACCGGAACCTTTTCGATGCGGTAGGTGGCAGTCAGGCCGCTAGTCGCCATGTGCGCCAGGTCCCGCCGCCGCGTTTTCCGGGGCCACTCCAGCCATAAGCAGCCCAATCTGTTCCGGGTCCGCGCCGCGCGCGGGCAGGATCCCCATGATGCGCCCTTCGTAGAGCACGGCGATGCGATCGGACAGGGCCAGCAACTCATCGAGATCTTCGGAGATGAGCAGCGTGGCCGCTCCGCGATCGCGCTGGGCGCGAAGTGAAGCGTGAATCGCCTCGGTCGCGCCGATGTCAACGCCGCGTGTGGGGTGAACGGCGACGATCAGGTTCGGCGAACCGGCCAGCTCGCGCGCCAGGAGGAGCTTCTGCTGATTGCCGCCCGACAAAGTGCGCATCTTGGCCCACTGGCCGGGAGTCTTGACATCGTGCTCGGAAATGAGGCGGTCCGTGAATGAGGATACGGCTTGCCCGGTGATGAATGGGCCGCTGCTGATAGGTGGATGCGCGTAATCGCGCAGAATGGCGTTCTCGGAGATGTCCATTCCGCCAATGAGACCCGTGGCGAGGCGATCCTCCGGGATGTGCGCGACGCCCGCGTGGGCGATTTCCGCCGCCGGATGATTCGTTCGATCGACGCCGCGAATAAGAACCGTGCCAGCGGAAGCATGACGCAGGCCTGTCACCACTTCCGCCAACTCGGTCTGACCATTGCCGGCGACGCCCGCGATGCCGAGTGTTTCTCCGGTGCGGACGCCAAGGTCGATGTCGCGCAGCGCGGGAAGCCCTTTCTCGCCAATTGCGCCGATTCCACGGAGCTCGAGGGTGAGGTCACCCGGCGCGATTTCCGAATGCGGCTCCGTGGCCGGCCGCTCTACAAGCCCTGCCAACTCGCGGCCGACCATCAGCCGCGCCAGCGTGCGCCGGTCGGTTTCTCCGGGCGTCGTGGTGGCGACGATCTTGCCCCGCCGCAGGATGCTGATGCGGTCAGCGACCTCCAGCACCTCGTCGAGTTTGTGCGAAATGAAGATGACAGTGAACCCCTGCGCCGCCAGGCCGCGCAACGTGCGGAGCAGGACGTGCGCCTCCTGCGGGGTAAGGACCGCTGTCGGCTCGTCGAACACGAGAATCCTTGCGCCAAGGTAAAGCAGGCGCAGAATCTCGACGCGCTGTTGCTCGCCAACCGACAGTTGCCAGATGCGCGCGTGAGGATCGACTCCCAGCCCGTAGCGGTCGCTCAGGTCGCGTAGCTCGCGCTCGACGCGTGGGAGCTCCAGATCGATCTGGGTCCGGCGCTCGCCAAGCACCACGTTCTCGGCGACGGTGAACGGATCGACCAGCATGAAGTGCTGATAGACCATGCCGATGCCCTGGGCAATGGCGTCGCGAGGCGAGCGGAAGCGCACCGGCGCGCCGTCGATCTCGATCGATCCGCCATCCGGCCGGTAGAGACCGGCCAGGATGCTCATCAGCGTCGATTTGCCCGCGCCGTTTTCGCCGACCAGCGCATGCACCTCGCCCCAACGCGCGTCCAGGTCGACGTGGTCATTGGCGACCACGGGACCGAACCGCTTGGTGATCCCGCGCATGGCGATGGCGGGTGTTGGGTGATGGGTGATGGGTGATGAAGTCATGGTGTGCCGGGGTGTCAGGGTGTCAGGGTCTTGGGATGACAGGCCGTTCAAGACTCCGACACCCCGACACCCCGACACCCCGACGCCCTAGTTCGGGATTTCGCCGTCGACGCCTTCAACAAACCAGTTCATGCCGAGGAGCTCTTCGGCGGTCATGGCCTGTCCCTCGGGCACCCGGACCTCGCCGGTCTGGTCGGCAATCGGGCCAGTGAAGATGGTGAAGATGTCCTCTTCGCCACTGGCGAAGCGAGCCTCTTCTTCTTCGGCGGCGGCGCGGATCTCCTCGGGAACGAAGTCAGCAATCGGGGCGAGGAGGACCAGTCCGTCCTTCCAGCCGCCCCAGATCTGCGTCGGCTTCCATGTGCCATCCATGACCTGCTGCACGACCGTCTTGTAGTAGCTGCCCCAGTCCCAGATCGCCGAGGTCAAGACGGCCTTCGGCGCCAACGGAGCCATGTCCGCGTTATAGCCAACGCTGTAGACGCCGCGATCCTCGGCCGCCTGCTGTGGGCCAGCCGTGTCCTGGTGCTGCGCGATAACGTCGGCGCCGCCATCGAGCAGCGCCTCGGCGGCCGCGCGCTCCTTCTGCGGGTCAAACCAGGTGTTGGTCCAGACGACCTTGACTGTCGCCTCCGGATTGACTTCACGGACGCCAAGGGTGAATGCGTTGATGCCGCGAATGACCTCCGGAATGGGGAAGGCGGCTACATAGCCAAGCTGATTTGTCTCGGTCATCGCCCCCGCGATCTGACCTGAGACGAAGCGAGGCTCCTCGATCTTGCCGAAGGCTGTGCCGACATTGTCGGCAGTCTTGTAGCCGGAAATGTGAATGAAAACGGTGTCCGGAAAGTCCTTGGCGACGTTGATGGTCGGGTCCATGTAGCCGAACGAGGTCGTGAAGATGATGTCCGCGCCGTCCTGAGCGAACTGCCGGATGACGCGCTCGGCATCAGCCGGGTTCTCCGGGACGCTCTCCTGGTAGACCGTTTCGACGTTCGGGAATGCTTCTTCCAGGGCCAGACGCCCCTGGTCGTGCGCGTAGGTCCAGCCGAGGTCGCCGATCGGGCCAACATAGACAAATGCGACCTTCAAAGGCTCGTCAGCCGCTGGCGTGGCGTCCTGCGCGTCGACCCGCCCCAGTGAAATCGTCAGCCCGCCCAAGAGCAGGAAGACCGAGAGCAGAAGAAGAAAACTCCGTCGAACCATGGCACGCCTCCTCGACCGGGATCAGTTGCCGCTGCGACCACGCGGCATTGGGAACAGGCGCATTATTGCATCATTTGTGGCGGCGCCAGAGCCAGAACCGGTGACAATTCGCGGATTCCCGCACGATTGCCAGCGTTCCAGGGCGGCAGACCCCGCGCCGCGGGCCGGCCCTGATGTTGCTCCATCTGGCGGATTCGTGGATGGACCGACTCAGGCGAGCTCGAAAACGATCTCCTGAGCGCCCTCCCAGAGGCACTGCTTCCCGATCGTTTCCAGGTGCTCGTTCCCTTCGATGACCGAGAGGAAGTGATTGCCCGCGAGCTGGCCCATTTTCGAGGCGAAGCAGCAAGCGCCATAGGGAAAGAGGATTTCGGTCTCGCTGTATCCACCCGGGTAGAGCAGGATCTGTCCGGGAGCCGGGTAGCTTGTGGCATTCTCGAAGCCGAGCCCGAAGTCGAAATCGCCGAGTGGAATCCAGGCCGACTCGCCACTCCAGCGAACGTGAATGATCTTGTTATGGAACGGAAGGCGCTCCAGGAATGCCGCGCACGTCTTCGGCGCGGCCTCCTGCTCCAGCCGAGCGAGGAATGTGAACGTTCCGGCGGTAATGCGCAAGCGCGCGCTCATGGCGGCC
>CAYSXO010000358.1:3184-5124 GCA_964434995.1 uncultured Sphaerobacteraceae bacterium | reverse complement strand
TCGAGCGCGTCACCCGGCTCGGCGCCCTCCACCCAAACTGGGCCGCTCTGCGGGTTTGGCCGCTCGCCGCGCTGCACGCGCTCGCGGTCGAAACCGAGCGCGTCGAGCGTATGAAAAACGACCGTGTCCCCCGGCGCCACGCGCAACGCGGGCGGATGAGCGGCAAGGGTGTTGTAGTAGGCGGCGGGATCGAGGTGAAACGTGCTCACGAAGACTCCTTCGGCAAGACGGCGAATCGGGGAGGGATTGTCGCATCCCGCGCAATGCAGGGTTTAGCAGCTCTATATGCACATATCCGGATAATGTGATACAATAGTTCCAGTTGAGAAGGGCATCACTCAGGAGGTTAGCCATGTCGATGCTTCGCAACCTGCTCCACCGCATGGGCGGTGGCTCTCACGCCCGCTTCGATCGCTACTACAGCGACGTCGCGAGCGCCGGCGTTGGATACCCGACAGCTGACGAGGCTCGCCGCGACATGCGGCAGCTCGATAGCACCATGAACCGCTACGGCTGGATGCGCTAATGCTCCGCCGTACACCCCCCGTCTGGGTGTCCGTGCCCTGATGCCCCTGGCTCGCGCCAGGGGCATCTTTGCTTTTCCGACTACAATCGACCGCATGGCTCGCGATTCCGCCCCATCCCCCACCAGCATCGAACGGCCTCCAGTCGTCGCCCCTCCGGACCTCGTCACCGCCATCCGGGCCGAGATCGATGCGGCAGGCGGCCGCATCACCTTTGCCCGCTTCATGGAGATGGCCCTCTACCATCCGGAGCGGGGCTACTACCGCGCTCATGACCGCCGGCCGGGTCGCCCTGGCGACTTCCTCACCGCCCCGGAAGCGCATCCGTTCTTCGGCATCACCCTGGCCCGGCAGATCGTCGACTGCTGGGAGCGCCTCGGCCGCCCCGAGCGATTCACGGTGCGCGAATACGGGCCCGGCATCGGCGGCCTGGCCTGGGACATCATCGGCGGATTGACGCGGGAAGCGCCGGGGTGCCTCGCCGCCCTCGACTACCGCCTGGCCGAGCAGAATCCACACCGCCTCGACGAGGCACTGGCCGTCTTCGCCGCCGAAGGGCTGGGCGGCGTGGTCCATGGCGAACGGCCGGACGGCGACCTTGAACCGATCGACGGCGTGATCCTGGCCAACGAGGTGGCCGATGCGTTCGGCGTCCACCGCCTCATCTGGCGCAACGGCGCGCCGCGCGAGGGGTGGGTCGTTTGGCGCGGCGATCGCTTCGCCGAAGACGAGGGCGAGCTGTCGGAGGAGGCCCGCGCGGCCGATCCCGCGGGCATGCTGCGCGATGAGGGGATTGCGCTGAGCGAGGGCGACCGCATCGAGATCAGCCCGGCCGCTGCATCCTGGTTCGCCGCCGCGGCGCGCGGCTTGCAGCGCGGCTACGCCATCGTCATCGACTATGGCTACCCGGCCGCCAAGCTCTATCGCGCCCACCGGCTGGAGGGAACGGTGCGGGCTTACCGCGCTCACACCGTCAGCGACGATCTCTTCCAAAATGTCGGCGCACAGGATCTGACGGCGCACGTCGATTTCAGCGCGCTGCGCCGCGCGGGAGCGCGCGAAGGGCTGATCTTCGCCGGACAGACCGATCAGGGAGCGTTTCTGGCCAGCCTCGGCATGGGCGACCTGCTGGTGGAACTGGGACACGGCCCGGAGACAACGCTGCCAGAATATCTGGCCGCGCAGGCGGCGATCCTGCGCCTGATCGACCCCGGTGGCCTGGGCCGCTTCGGGGTGTTGATCATGGCCCGTGATGCGCCCGTGGCGCCTCCCCTACGCGGCCTTTCCCTGCCTCCCGTCTCCTGACGCCCCTAACGAGGCAGGAACTCGACGATCCAGGGATCGTCCGTCTCAGAGACCTGAACCACGTACTCGCCAGCGGTCTCGATCGTTACCGCCGTCCGCGAGATCCAGGTC
>CAYSXO010000358.1:0-3174 GCA_964434995.1 uncultured Sphaerobacteraceae bacterium | reverse complement strand
GCGGCGAGTCGATCGTGTCCTCGACAAGCACCTCGCTGAAGTTCTCCGGTCCGAGCAGCTCGACCGTGAAGCCGCTGGCGTCGCTCGCCTCGACCAGGGCGCGCACCCGGTAGCGCCGTGCCTCGAGCGTAACCGGATCGGCGGCGGTCGTTCCCTCGCCGGAGACGCTGATCGCCCCAGTGTTGTCAGCCGGTTCCTCGGTGGCAGGCTCCTCCGGGGCAGGCGTCACCTCGGCTGGCGCCTCCGCGGGAGGTTCTTCCGCCGGCGGCTCCTCGACAGGTTGTTCCTCCTGATTACGGTCCTGGCGGTTGTTGCGGTCACGGCGCGGGCGCTCGCCTTCATCTTCCACCGGCACCGGAGCGATATCCGGCAATGGTTCGGGCTCCGGTGCCGCCACGATCAGGGGGGTAATGCTCTTGGGGTTGATAAAGAGGGTGCGCACCCACCCGGCGTCACCCGTTTCCAGAACTTCCACCGGGTAGAACTCGAAGCCATCTGCCGCGACTGCCGCGCTGGTAATGGTCACCGCGGCGCCCCGTTGCAGAATCTCCACGTCCTCGCTCACCTCGGAGGGTTCGAGACGGAGCCGGATGTTCTCGCCACGAATGACCGCCGTGGCCGGGAATTGCGGACCGTCATTCTGCCAGGCGACCGTTGGTCGACTACCACTCATCGCCGCGAGCCCAGCGAGCATGATAGCCAGGGCCACTGCCAGTGATCGTGTCATGATCCTCTCCAGGTCGAATGGCGGGGCACGGCGAATGGTGGGAAGTATCGCGGTGATGAGGGCGCACGTGCGAGGTCTGGCTTGCCGCGGCAAGCCAGACCTCATGCTCCTGTCACGTACGGTCGCGCTGGAGGCGCGCCAGATGAGGGATGGCGCGAACTAGGCGCGCGGCTGGTCTCCTGGCGCGTCCTCATCGAACACGACTTCTTCATGGCGAACCGTATCCCTGACCCGCTCGGTACGCTGGGTAGCTTCTCTTGAGATGACCACATCCTCGGTGACCCGAGCCCGCTTCTGGACGTCGACCGCCTCCTCATAGAGCGGCACATCGATGACGATCTCTTCGAAGGCGCCAACGTCCGCCGCATCGACTGGCCGGTCGACAACTCGCCGCTCGACGCGGAGATGTTCCTCGGTGACTGGCACGTCGATCACCCGATCCTCGCTGACCACGCGCTTCTGAATATGCGCGGCTCCAACTTCGGTCGGCCGAACGGTAGCTGTCAACTCCTCTTCGGCAAGCGGAATATGAATCTCGTCCTCTTCCTCCAGGACACTGCCCGGCCGACCAGCGGCGGTCATCTCCTGGCTGTACCGTCGCGCATCCGACGGGGTCTCGAGCAGCACCTCGTCATTGGATACCCCGGTCAGCTCCTGCGTCGTCGGCACGCGTTCCCAGCCGCTATGCAAGGCCATGTCCTTGGTCACGGTCAGGTACACATTGTCGCCCTGCGCGCGCTGAATAGCATCGACCGGAATGAAATAGTCGGTCGGAAGGAAGAATCCCTTTTCGACCGTGATGTACGCCGGGTAGACCTCGGCAACCGTGCCGACCTTGTCGCCGTCAGCGCCGAAGACCACCGACCCAACGGGAATGTCGAAATCGTGTGTCGAGATGCCCATGATTGTCCCTCATTGTGCGCTCGCGAGTGAGCGCTGAGTCATCGCTTCGGGTCCTGACGCTCAGGCCCGCTGGGCAACCCAGCGCATTGGCTATGCCACGCGGGCATCTGGCGCCATTCGTGCGCGCTCGTGCCGTAGCCACGCCTACAGGCAGGAACCTCGCGGCCAGCCTGACGCCGTGCCACGCGGCCGCCCACCTGGCGCATGCCTCCTGGGATCACTGGACTTGCGATTGCGGCGCATTTGCCCCACCCTGTGCCGTGAATCCTGGGGTGGTGGAACGAGACACGAACACGAAATGAGGAGTAAGCGGGTGTTGCTGTTCTTGAGTGGCGCGGAGATGCAGCCGGAGCGCGTACGGTCGGCCTGGCCCGACGCCCGCTTTCTGGCACGGGCGCGGGCGCAGCAGCGTCCGGCCGGAGCCGTTCCGCCACCATCCGGCACGGAGTACGAAACGTGGGGCATCCTAATCGAGGCTCCCGCCGCCGAGGCGCGTGGGGAAACGAGAACCGTTGTCACGGATGACGGACGACGGCTCGTGGCCGTTGCCGTGGCGCCAGACGATGCCGATCCTGCCGCGGTTCTGGCCGCCGGAAAATACTGGGAACTGCCGCCAGCCTACGTGCGCCGGCTCGCCCGCGTCGCGGCGGCCCCCGTTGAGGAGTACTTCTACTAGCCGGACATGCCTGTGCAACGACGGCGGGAACAGGGCGGAACCGTTCTTCGTTATGTCGATACTGGCGTGCGCCATGGGTGCCCAGCGCGAGGTTCCCGCGTGACACGTATACTCGCGCCGGGTGTTGATTCCGCGTTGCGGAGGCCAGCCGACGGCAACACCACGGCAAGGAAAGCAACGCCATGACTGACACGATTCTCGGCATTCTGATCTGGGCGCTTCAGCTCCTGACCTTCGCGCTGATCGGGCGCGCCATCCTCTCCTGGGTCGACCCGCGCATGCAATGGGGCATCAGCCGGATCCTGGCGGAAATCACCGATCCGGTCATTGCCCCATTGCGGCGGGTCATCCCGCCGCTGGGCATGATCGACATCTCCTTCATCGTCGCAATTCTGCTGATCCAAATGCTGATGCGGCTGCTGACGCAGGCCATGTATTCGTAGGGCCAATTGAACCGCGCTCATGGCTGTCTACAGGTTCGTCGCGGCGATGCTGCCAGTGGCTGTACGACCGCTCAGGCCACGTCAGCGCGCCCTGGTTACTCCGCGAGCGATATGCAGCGGACACCCCAGATCGCCAGCGCCGCATGCGCGAAGACCGCCGGCCAGAGGAGCACGCCGCCAAGCTGCAGCCCGATCGCCGCGTAGGCCAGGACCACGGCGACGGCCACGTCGTAGAGCAGAATACCCGTGAGCACTGCCCGTGGCGCTGGGCTTGCACGGTCGTTTCGCGCCATCCCGCTCGTCACCGCAATGGCCAGCAGGGCCGTGCCGGCCACCCGGGCGACCAGGAGCGTCTCCGGCTCCGCTGTCTGCACACCCAACAGGAACACGAGCGGCACGGCAGGCCACAGCAGCAGGAAGAGCCC
>CAYSXO010000357.1:2567-5145 GCA_964434995.1 uncultured Sphaerobacteraceae bacterium | reverse complement strand
GCCGCCTACGAGCGCGATCCCATGGTGCAGGATGCGGTCGAGCGCCGGCTTGGCATCATTGGGGAAGCACTCAATCGCGCGGTCGATCTTGAGCCGGGCCTTGAGGATCGCATTCCCGAGTTGCGGGAGATCGTTGGCTTGCGCAACAGGGCCATCCACGGATACGAGGCGGTAGACGATCGGATCATCTGGGACATCGTTCAGAACGAGCTCCCGCACCTGCAAGCACGCGTAGAAGCGCTGCTAGCCGGGGCCGACCCCTGAAGAAGTCCTTCTCTCCCATCCCCATCACCCATCACCCATCCCCTTTCACCCCCGCCCGCGCCGTCGCCAGCTCGAAGTACCTCCCCCGCAGCGCCATAAGCTCCTCGTGCGTCCCCTGCTCCACGATCCTCCCCTCGTGCATGACCACGATGACGTCCGCCTCGCGGATCGTCGAGAGGCGGTGCGCGATCACGATGGAGGTGCGGCCGCGCAGCAGCCGTCGCAGCGCCTCCTGAATGACTCGTTCTGTTTGGGTGTCAATGCTGCTCGTCGCCTCGTCCAGGATCAGGATGCGCGGGTCGGCCAGCAGCGCCCGCGCGAAGGAGAGGAGCTGGCGCTGGCCGACCGAGAGGCTGACGCCACGCTCCTGCACCTCCGTCTCGTACCCCTCGGGCAGATCAGCGATAAACTCGTGCGCGCCAACCTCCCGCGCTGCCCACTCCACCTCTTCCCTGCTCGCTTCCGGCCGCGCGAAGGCGATGTTCTCCCGCACCGTGCCGCCAAAGAGGAACGTGTCCTGCAGCACCACCCCGAGCTGCGAGCGCACCGACGCCTGCGTCACGTCACGCACGTCGTGGCCGTCGATCGTCACGCTGCCGGACCAGACGTCGACGAAGCGGAGCAGCAGGTTGATCATCGAGGACTTGCCGGCCCCGGTCTCGCCGACCAGCGCCACCGTCTCCCCCGGCGCGATATGCAGATCGACATCGTGCAGCACCTCGACGTCCCCATAGCCGAACTTGACGTTGCTGTAGTCGACACGGCCTGCAATGGCAGGTAAGAGGTGCGCGTCCGGCTTGTCGCGCACCTCCGGCTCCACGTCGAGCACCTCGAAGATCCGCTCGCCCGCCACCATCGCCGCCTGCAGTACGTTGTACTGCTGGCTCAGGTCGCGGATCGGCTCGAAGAAGCGGTCGATCAGGGCGATAAAGAGGACCAGCTCGCCGATGGTGAGGGTTTCTCCGAGGACGAACTGCCCACCGACGTAGACGGTCGTCGCCGTCGCGATGGCGCCGATCAGCGAGACAATCGGGAAGAGGATCGCCGACAGCCGCGCCGCGTCGATGCTGGCATCAAGGTTGTCCCGGCTCAGCCTCTCGAAGTGCCGGATGTTGGCCTGCTCCCGCGTGAACGCCTGCGCCACCCGCACCCCGGCGATGCTCTCCGCCAGGTTGGCATTGACAATGGCAATCGTGCGCCGCGTCGCTCGGTAGGTGGCGATCGCCCGCTCTCGCCAGAAGCGCATCACCAGCACCATCACCGGCAACACGGCGAAGGAAAGGAGCGCCAGCTTCCAGTTCGTCCAGAGCATCAGCCCGACAATCCCAACCAGGATCAGCAAGCTGCCGACGATGCCGGCCACCGCGTCGCTCAGGAACTCATTGATCACCCCCACGTCGTTCTGAATGCGGCTCATGATCGAACCGACGCCGCGGCGGTCGACGTAGCCGACGTTCAGCGTCTGCAGGTGCCGAAACATCTGATTACGTATGTCGAAGACGACCCGGTTGCCAAGCCAGGAAATCTGGTAGTACTCGCCCCAGCTTGCCAGGAAGCGCACTCCCAACGTGACCAGAAAGGCCACTCCCAGCAGATTGAGCGCGCTCAGCCGTCGCTCCAGCGTCACCTCGTCGACCGCCAGGCTGAAGAGCTTCGGCAACAGCAGGTCGCTCACCGTGGCCACGAGGATCAGCAGCAGCGCGCCGAGCGCTCGTCGCCGGTACGGCAGGACGAAGCCGAAGAGCCGCCGCGCGATTCGCGGGTCGTACGCCTTACCGAGCAGATCGTCGGGGTCGATGTTGTCGCTCACGCGCCTTCTTCGCCAATAGCTGATAGCTGATAGCTGATAGCTGACGGCTCGCCCTGCTCGCGCTGCTGCAACTCGTGCATCTCGCGGTAGAAGCCCTTGCGCGCCAGCAGGTCCGCGTGCGTCCCCCGCGCCACGATGCGGCCCCGCGCCAGAACAAGGATCTGGTCCGCGTGCTGCACCGTGCTCAGGCGCTGGGCGATGACGAACGACGTCCTGCCCTCCATCAGCGCGCGCAACGCCCGTTGGATCTCCTGCTCCGTCTCGGTATCGACGCTCGAGGTGGCGTCGTCCAGGATGAGAATGCGCGGGTCGAGCAGGATGGCGCGGGCGATGGCGATCCGCTGCTTCTGCCCGCCGGAGAGGGTGACGCCCCGCTCGCCGATTTCCGTGCCATACCCCTCCGGCATCGCCATAATGAAGTCGTGCGCCCGCGCGGCCTTCGCGGCGGCAATGACCTCCTCCAGCGTCGCCTCTTCCCGGCCGTAGGCAATGTTGTCGCGGATG
>CAYSXO010000357.1:1371-2557 GCA_964434995.1 uncultured Sphaerobacteraceae bacterium | reverse complement strand
AGCGAGAAGAGAAACGTCTCCTGATGGACGATCGCGATCTGGCCGCGCAAGGCGTCGAGCGTCAGGTCGCGTACGTCGTGGCCATCGACCAGCACCCGCCCAATCCGCGGGTCGTAGAACCGCGGGATAAGGCTGATGATTGCGCTCTTGCCCGAGCCAGTCGGACCAACCAACGCCGTGACCGTCCCTGGGTGCGCCGTGAAGGAGACCTCATCCAGGGCAGGCCGTTTGGCGCCGGGAAAGGTGAAGCTCACCCCCTCGAACCGCACCTCGCCTCGCGCGCGGGGCAACGGAATGGCGCCGGGGCGCTCGGCGATGGCGGGCCTCGTGTCGAGCGTCTCGAAGATGCGCTCCCCGGAGGCAATCGCCTTGGCGATGCGGTTGACCACGAAGCCGAGCCAGCGCACCGGCTCGTTCATCAGCGTCAGGTAGCGGCTGAAGGCGACCAGCGTCCCAATCGAGAGCGCGCCGACGAGCACCTGATAGCCGCCGAACCAGAGGACGGCCGCCAGGCCGAGCCCCGACATGAAGAGCGTCATCGGGTAGGCGAACGACCAGCGCCTGGCCGCGCGCAGGTTTCGCTCGAACAGCTCCTCCAGGTCGGCTTCGAAGCGAGCGCTCTCGGCCTGCTCCTGGGCAAAGGCGCGCACCACGCGGAAACCGGAGACGTTCTCCTGGAGCGCCGAGGTCATGACTCCGAACTGCTGTTGCACCTTGAAGAACATTGGCCGAATGGCGATGCCGAAGCGCACCGAGTACCAGAGCAGAAATGGCAGGGGGACGAGCGCGATAGCCGCCAGACGGGCATCGATGCGGAAGAGGATGACCGCCACCGTCGCCATCGTGCCAATCGCCAGCACCAGCGCGCGCATCGACAAGACCAGCATCGAGCGGATGTTGTTGATGTCCTCGGTCGCGCGCGACATCAACTGCCCCGTTTGCGCCCGGTCGTAGAAGGCGAACGGCAACGCCTGCAGATGGACATAGACCTCGTTGCGCAGATCGAAGGCGACCTGCTCAGCCAGCGCCTGCGCGACATAGGCCCGGACGAACGTGAAGAGCCCCTGCAGGAGCGTCAACCCGACGATGAGGAAAGCGGCGCGAACGAGCAACCCGGCGTCCCGCGCCACGATGCCGTCATCAATCGCCTCGGCCAGCACCAGCGGAATGAAAAGCTGGATGCCGA
>CAYSXO010000357.1:0-1361 GCA_964434995.1 uncultured Sphaerobacteraceae bacterium | reverse complement strand
TAGAGAACAATCACTCGCCGCCAGTACGGCCGCACGTAGCTGAATATCCGTAACGCAACCTTCAACCACGGCTCCCTACGACGTGCGCTTGCCATGTCCCACGACAGGGAACGGATCGATCAGCAGGGAACTCGGCAACTGTTAGCACGCCCTGGCCGAATCGGGCATGCCATTGTGCGCTTTTCCGGCGCTAGCCAACCAGCACGTCGGTCACCGGCGCAGAGGCGGGGCGCTTTCTCCTCATGCGGGCGCATCAAGGGACGCCGCGATCGCCTCGCCGCGGGCAACGACCAGACGCCGCCAGAGATGCACGACGATGGCCCCGGCCCCGTACAGCCCGGCCAGCGCGACGACCATTCCGCCCACGGCCGGAACAAGCCCGATGAGCTGCAGGACAACAACGCCGAGCACGGCCTCCAGATAGGGATGCGCGAGATCGGGCGGGACGCGACGAAGGTCGGAGACGAAAAACCCTATCCGGGTTCCTGTCGTCACGTACCCGAGCCCCCACAGGAGCGGCGCGACAATCGCCAGGAGCGCAATCCCGAGCGGGATGCCAACGACGGTGACAAAGGCCACAAAGGCGACGAACGGAACCACAATCCAGAAGATCGCCGCGGTCCCAGCCACCAGCCATGACTGCGCGCCGAGCAGGCCCGCGATCCTCACGAGCTGCTGACCGCCAATCGCGGCCCAGCCGAGCGCCACCACGACCAAGAGGAGAGTCATCCCCAGCCAGGCCACCATGCAGACCGTGGCCGTGACGCGGCTCAGCTCCGCGCCAATTGCCGCTCCGCTGCGTTCGACCACGCTCCCGCCGATGACGGCGCCATCGGCCTGGCTCAGGGTGCTGCCGATCAGGACGACGTCGCCGCCAATGCGGGCCGACGGCTCGAGATGAAGCGATCCATTCCAGACGATTGCATCGCGGCCAACCTCACCGGAAACCGTGGCCGACTGATTGACGATCACCATCGTGTCACGCACCGTGCCCGCCACCTGAGCAGGACTATCGACGGCAACCAGAATATCGACGCTTTCGCCGGCCGCCAGGTCGACCTCGCCGTTGAAGCGGATGGAAACGTCGTCGGTCGTCTCTTGTGCAAGCGCCCGTCCAGGCGTCAGGAATAGCGCCAACGTCGTGGCCACAAGCACAACGAGCGCGATGGCGCCGCGGGAGATCATTGGACGGCGTCTCCTTTGAACGGGCACAGCATTGCCTCTCCGATACCTTCAGCGCCCTGGGCCAGATGTCACGCCTCACCTTACCTCACTCCCTGGCGCGGGTTGGAGCGCCCGGCAACACCTCCTCCCTCGGGACCATGAGCCGTGTTCCCGATTTGGTCGTTGCCACCTCCAGC
>CAYSXO010000356.1:0-5164 GCA_964434995.1 uncultured Sphaerobacteraceae bacterium | reverse complement strand
CATCAGACGCACCTGCTCCTGCAGGTAGCATCTGGTGCGGTCGAGTTGCGCCGTGAGGGCCTCGCGGCCCTCGCGGATTTCCCTGCTCATCTCCATCCACGGCGGCGCCATATCGGCAGTCTCGAGCACGTGAAAGGCCAACTCCCAGTCGCCGGCAAGCGGATTTTCCTCAATCTTCAGCGGGCGGCCAGCGCCCGGCAGATTGTCGAAATCACCGCGCTCGCGCGCCGCCGCGATTTTTTCCTCGACCACACTCTGCCACGAGGCAACCACGCGCACGCCGTTTGCGTCTCGATGCAATGGGCTCATCTGGTCCTTCCATGCCAACCCGCGTGATGGTACTGCCCCGCGAGTGAGGGGGTAGCCACGCTTGTCCACGTGATCGGCCTTTCGTGGCAGAATCCGCGATGCGTCGGCGAGGCGACGGGCGCTCCGGGAGACGACAGGACGTCGATGCTGGCCACGCTTCGCCATCGTGATTTCGCCCTGCTCTGGTTCGCCGGGCTCGTCTCGGTAGCTGGTGATTTCGCGTTGATCGCCGCGCTCCCCCTGCATGCGTACACGCTCACCGGATCTGCCGCGGCCGCGGGCGGTGTCTTCGCCGCCACGCTCCTGCCGCGCGTGCTATTGGGGTCAGTGGCCGGGGTCTACGTAGACCGTTGGGACCGCAAGCGGACAATGGTCGCTGCCGACCTGCTTCGGGCATTGCTGGTGTTGCCGCTGCTGGTGGTAGCGTCGTCAGACCTGCTCTGGGTCCTCTATCTGGTCCGCGTCGCGACTGGCATCCTTGGCCTCTTCTTCGCTCCCGCGGAATCGGCGCTGCTGCCCCAGTTGGTGAGCGAAGACCAACTGGTCGCGGCCAACGCGCTCAACGCGCTGAACAACAACCTCGGCCGTCTGATCGGCCCCGCGATTGGCGGGGTGGTGTACGCGGCCGGTGGGCTCGGTGCGCTCGCGCTCATCGACGCCGCCAGCTTCGCGGTCTCCGCCGCCTTGATCGCAATGATTCGCGCCGGTACGCGCCCGGACACCGGCGACTCTCCAGATGGCGCGGCGTCGGCTCCGGGTCATCTGCTCGGCGAGCTATTGGCGGGGCTGCGCGTGGTTGGGCGCAGCCGCACCATCAGCGCCGTTTTCCTCAGCCTGGGTGTCGGCCTGCTTGGGGAGGGCACGTTTGAAGTCGGATTCGCCCCGCTAGTCCTCGACACCTTCCAGGGCGGCGCCAGCGGCGCGGGCATCCTCCTCTCGGCGCAGGCCATCGGCGGGTTGATCGCCGGCGCGCTGGTGGCCCGGTACGCGCATTGCCTGCCCCCTCGCCTCCTTTTCGCCGGTGGGCTGATCGGGCTCGGCTTCGCCGATCTGGGGATGGTCAATGCGGCGCGCTTCGCCGCGCCAGGAGCCTCCGCGATCGCGGTGGCTGCCGCGTTCATGGTCCTTGCCGGCTTCCCTGCCGTCGCCCTCAACGCGGCGGCCACCGGCGTCCTGCAGATCGCAACGACCGACCTCTACCGAGGCCGGGTCTTTGGCGCGCTGACCACCATACAGGGAGTTTCGGTCCTCGGCGGCCTGGTGCTCGGCGCCCTGGCCATCCCGCGCTTTGGTCCGGTTCCCGTCCTCAGCGCGGGCGCCTTGATGTGGGTCGTGGGGGGCATCGTCGCCCAAGCTCGTATTCCTTCCAATGCCGGGATCGCGGCCCCGGAAGCGTCACCTTCGGGCACCGGGTCGCCGCAATGATCCCTCGCCTACTCAGCGGGCGCGGCGAAATGCAGACAACACCTCAAGACCGCGCGGAAGGACACACGTTGCCAAACGCCATCCGTATGGCGAGTCCCGAAATGTCAAGCGTCGAATGACGATGAATGTCGTGCGGGAGCCTGGCGCCCCACCGACCCTACGGCGTTTGTCCTCGCCGTTGCCGGAGAACACGCAGGCCTCCTTCGGCAAGAAGCAGCACGGCGAAACCAACAATGAGCATTGGATCGGGGATCGGCATAGGGTTGGCGTATCTCAGGGGGTTTCATGGAACCCGGTTAGCCATCGGCGGACGCAGGGCCGTCTGCCAGCGTGGGTATATACCACAAATGTCCCGGATCCATGTGGCGCGCGATACGTTACGCCTGCTCTTGCCTGACCCGAGATCGCTCATGGCCGGAAAACGGGCGATGCCGGCGTGTAGACTGCGCGGTCCGTCCATCCGTCTCCCGAAGAGGAGCGCCCCAAGTGAATCCGTACGACGAGACCAACGCGGGCCTGATCGAGGAGGTGCGCGAGATCTGGAATGCCAAGGCCGACTTCTGGGACGCTCGCATGGGCGACGGCAACCAGTTTCAGCGCGAATTGATCGGGCCTGCCACGGAGCGGCTGCTTGCCCTCACGCCGGGCGAGCGCGTCCTCGACATCGGCTGTGGCAACGGCGTCTTCACCCGGCGCATGGCGGAGCTGGGCGCGCACGTGACCGGCATCGACGTCAGCGAGCGCTTCATCGAACGGGCGCAAGCGCGACGGACACCCTTCGACGACCACATCACCTATCACGTCGTCGATGCCACGGACGAAGAGCGCCTTCTGGCGTTTGGAAAAGGCGCGTTCGATGCGCTGGTCAGCACCATGGTGCTGATGGACATGCCGGTCATCGAGCCTCTCCTGCGCGCGTCCCGCCAGATCCTCGCGCCCGATGGCCGCTTTGTCTTCGCGGTACAGCACCCGGCGTTCAACAGCAACGCCATTCGCCTCTGCGGCGAGCTGAACTCCGAGGCGGCCTTCTGGGTGAAGGTCACCAACTATCTCGACGTTCCGGCCGGGAAGGGCGGCGGCATGCCAGGCGAACCCCTCCCCCATTGGTACCCGTTGCACGAGCTCTTTGGCGCCTTCTTTCAGGCGGGCTTCGTTCTCGACGGGTTGGAGGAGCCGCGCTTCGCCACGGCCAGCGAGGATCCGCACCGGCTCTCGTGGGACAACCTGCCGGACATCCCGCCGGTGCTCGTGGCGCGGATGGTTCCGAAGTGATCCGTCCTTACCATGCTCCTGTATCCAGGTTGCCGTGTCGAACAGCGAACGGCGCTCCCCCATCTGATGCACAATTCGGGTGACATGCCGGAGATCGACCCCGAAGTGCCGATTGATGACGCATATCTCGAGTGGATGCGCGTGCGCTTTGCCACGGTTGGCGGACGAGTCACTCCGTCCAGGGTCCAGAATGAAACGGGGTTAGATGGTCGTCGCGTTCCCGTTGCCCGATTTGACAATGCCCATGGTTTTGCGCGCCGCGATCTTCTCGATGTTCACGGTCGGACGATTGACAAGCGCCGTTTCCTCGAAGATACCGAACCCGGGCTGCGCTCAACGCTGGGCAACGCGGAATCCTGGACAACTGGCATACGGATTGCGATCGGCTCATTGGGGCATGGGCCGCGCGCATGACCGGCTCGACACTGGCCGGCGATGACGCGCGGGATCACGCCCTCATGGTTCCGGCCAGCGTCGAGAGCGACGAGTCGGCCGAGGCCGCGCTCGACGCCTTCGAGGAGCTCATTCTGACTATCGCCGGCATCGCCCAGGAGCCCGTCCATCGCACCGCCTGACAGCCAGACCGAGCACGGCCAACCCCACTCACGCCCGACCGCGCGCCTGATCGTGCTCGATGACGCGGGCCGCGTTCTGCTTTTCCTGGTCGAGGATCACGACGTCTTCGATCCCAACGATTCGCGAGGCCACGCGCGTCCAGCCCTCGTCTGGTGCACCCCGGGCGGAGGGATCGAACCGGGCGAGCCGTATGAAGAGGCAGCGCGGCGCGAATTGCGGGAAGAGACGGGGTTGTCGTCTGCCGATGCCATCGGGCCTTGTATCCACGAAGACGAGTGGCTGTTTCATTTCTACAACCACCCGATTCTGCTCCTGCAGCGCTACTTTCTCGTCCGCGCCGGTGACAGCGCGATCTCCATTTCCGGCCTCAACCCGGCAGAACAGGCCTCGACGCTCGAACATCGTTGGTGGACGTTGGACGAGCTGGAGGCAACGGCGGAGGAGATCCTTCCCCCGAATCTGCACGAGATCATCAGGCGAGCAAGTGCGCTCCCATGATTGATCCAGGCCTGACTGGAAAAGTGACGCTTGTCGCCGGCGCCAACAATCCGCATGGCATCGGCGCCGCAATTGCCGAGGCGTTCGCCGCTCAGGGCGCGCGAGTTTTCGTCACGGCCCTCCCGCGGGATCCGGCCCTGTTCGGCATCAGCGAGCAGGAAGCGGAAGACGCGGCCACCCCAGGAGAGACGTCCTATCGCGCGCGCAACGCCGAGCCGCTCGATGCCGTCGTCCAGCGGCTCCGTCAGCATGGCGGGGAGGTCAGCACGGCCGTGTGCGATCTGGCCGACCCCGAGGCCATTCCATTGCTACTCGACCAGGTGGAACGGGGTTTTGGGGCCGGTCGACGTGTTGATCAACAATGCCGCCTTCTCCGTCCCGGACCGATTCATGCCCTCCCCTGCCCCAGATCAGGCTGGGCGCCTTTCCGCGAATCTCGATATGGCCAGCCACGACCGCCACTTCGCGGTCAACAGCCGGGCTGTGGCCCTGATGATGGCCGAGTTCGCGCGGCGCCACGTCGCTCGCGGAGCCCAATGGGGCCGCATCGTGAACATCAGCACGGACGCGGCCGACGCCTTCCCGGAAGAGGCTTCCTACGGCGCGAGCAAGGCAGCCCTGGAGTCATACAGCCGCTCGGCGGCAAGGGAACTGGGCCAGTTCGGGATCACCGTCAACATCGTCGCGCCCGGCCCGATTCAGACCGGGTGGATGCCAGCGGCGCTCGAGGCGGCGGTGGCGGCGAACACGCCCCTGAGGCGCGCCGGCAGGCCGGACGACGTCGCCGACGTCGTGCTTTTTCTCGCCTCGGAGCAAGCTCGCTGGGTCACCGGCCAGCGGCTCTGGGTGGGCGGCGGGCATCGGATGTAAGTTCCAATCGGATCGGCGGGGAATCGACCGCCGCCCATGGTCCGCGGCCTTACGGCCACATTGCCCCGGCGGGGCATCAATAGGCCGTCCAGCCGCCATCGGTGGCATAGATGCCGCCCGTCAGGTTTGATGCATCCGGGGAGAGCAGGAAGAGGATCGGCGCGGCCTGCTCCCACGGAGTGGCCCCAGGATGCGCGGGGTTGACGAGTTGAAG
>CAYSXO010000355.1:4968-5196 GCA_964434995.1 uncultured Sphaerobacteraceae bacterium | reverse complement strand
CGCAATGGGAGAGGGGTTGGGGTGAGGGCGCTCTCCGCGCATGAGGCACGGATCAACCGGGTTCCGTATCAGGTGGTTATTCCAGAGTCCGGCCTCGGCATGCCAGCGCGCGGAGTCTGGCGCCGTGCCGCTCAGGATTGGATCGAGGAGCCGCGCCGCCGCGGCATGACCCGCGGCGATTCCAGGCGCGAGCCCGGTGGCGAGAGCTATTGCGCGATAGGGCGTTGT
>CAYSXO010000355.1:0-4958 GCA_964434995.1 uncultured Sphaerobacteraceae bacterium | reverse complement strand
GGTATGGCAACGCGCTGGGCGCGGTCCGCGTGCCGAGCGAGACAAACATGGTGTCGATCGCGCGCTTCAGCGCCTCCTGAAAACTCTGCGATCGGAGCGAGGACGGTGAGGTCTCATGCACGGGTCCTCCGTCTTCCGTCGTCGCACGTGCGCGCACCGGTCAAGAACTCTGGATCTGACATGATCGGCTGGTTGAAGCCAACGGCAACGGCTCCTTGCTCGAACCGCCGCCCATCGCGTTCGGCCGTGTCGTGACATTGAACGGCTGTTCCATCGACGAGGTTGTCGAGTTTCCCGGTCCGCACGATCCGGTACGCGGCCTAGTCTCCAAGGTCAGTCACGTTGGCGCTGGAGATCTTCTGACGCTGCCCGCGCGTTATCCTCGCGGGCGATATCGAGATCGATCGTCGCTCTGGCACGGTCTCTCAATCGAAAGTCGAGCGCAACCGCGCCTTTGAGGAGCCATTGATCGGGACACACGGTTAAGAGCCTCGCCAGGAGGCGTTCGATGACCAGGAGCTTCCGTTGGCGTTGAAGCCACGCATCACCTGTGTTCACGGATGCGTTCCGCGGCCGTGGAACAAACGGTCTGGCCGACGTGTGGATGTTGACCTCTATGATTCTGGGATGGTTGCGTCTGGTTCGCGGAACCGTCAAATGAACCGCGTGGGGGAGGACATCGCTGAGCTCGATTGGGAAACACGTGCCGAGTGATCGAAGAATCTCACCGTGCGTCCACTCCGCGCGCGCCCGAGCTCTCAAGGGGGCTTCCAGACAGCGACTTGCGATTGCCGCGTAACCGGGTGACACTCAACCGTAGGGAACGTGCGCTCAGGATCGATGTTCTGTTCGATGCCTGTTCGTTTGCCAACTGGAGGCTGCATTCCGTGACTCCGAACCGTATCACCGTTCTCGGCGGCGGCAATACCGCGTTCAGCATGGCGGCGAACCTGGCCCTGGCCGGGCACGACGTTTTCATCTGGGAACATCCGGATTTCGCGCACACGCTCGATCCGATCCGTGATTCGCTGACGATTCATCTCGATGGCACTGCCCGCACCGGCGCCGCGAGGCTGGCCGGGGTGACTACCGATCCCGCCGAGGCGCTCGCCTGGTCGGAGACGCTTGTCTGTTCGGTCCCCTCATACGCGCATCAGCCCTTTCTGGAGCAGCTTCTGCCGCACCTGAAGCCGGGGCATCTGCTCGCCTTGTTGCCGGGCAACCTCGGCGCGCTTGCCTTTGCGGAAGCGTTGCGCGCTGCAGGCATGGACAGCGTGATCGTCGCCGAGTCGGATACCGCGCCCTATGTCTGCCGGAAGAGCGCGCCCGACCGCGCCGTCATCTGGGGCACGGTGACCGGGCTTGGCATTGGCGTCGAGCCCGCCTCGCAGACCGATGAGGCGATGCCCGTGCTGCGCGCGCTCTTCCCCGGCGCCGTGGCCTATGGCAGCGCACTGGAGGCGGGACTATCGGCGCTCAACCCGGTCGTCCATCCGCCTGGCGTGCTGATGAACGCGGGCCGAGTCGAGCGCAGCCGGGGCGAGTTCTGGTTCTACGACGAAGGGGTCACCCCCTCGGTGGTCACGGTCATCGAGGCGCTCGATGGCGAGCGGTTGGCGCTTGGCGCTGCCCTTGGCCTGGAATTGACACCCGTCGCGGAGGCATTCCACAAGGCCGGATTCGGGCCCAAGGGCGACCTCTGGGCCGTGATCAACGGCTCGAAGATGCTGACCGCCCTGCGCGCGCCGGGCCAGATCGACACGCGCTGGCTGACCGAGGACATCCCTTTTGGCCTGGTTCCCTGGTCGCTGCTGGGCGACCGGCTTGGCATTGAGACGCCGGTCATCGACGCGCTGGTGACACTGGCCGCGGCCACGCTGCAACGTGATTTCCGGGCTGAGTCACGCGGGCTCGGGGTTCTTGGGCTGGCGAGCATCGACGACGAGCGACTCCGATCGCTTGCCGCGGGGACGGCTGGATAGCGTTGTACTGGGCCGGCAAGGGCAGGGCGTCATGCTGAGCGCCAGCGAATCAGCTCTTCACGCCGCGTCCGTACGTATCCAGGCGCGAGATGGTTCGCCTCGCACACCATGCACGTTTGCCGTGTCGCTCATACACGGTCACCTTCTTGATATTGACGAGTGGTTCGTTCCCTGTTAGGGTAGCGACACAATCGAAGACTGAAGCATTGACGAGGACGAGTACCCGGCGGAAGCGGGCCAGAGAACCGCGGTAGCTGCAAAGCGGGACCAGGAACGCCGGCAAAAAAGACCTCCGAGCTCCGCTCCGAACAGGCATTCGTGCCTCAGTAGGCGGCGGCGGGCGCCCGCAGGGGTGAATCGGCTCCCGTTATCGAGCTGCCGCATGGTGATCCACGTCATTGTGCGGACGAAGGTGGTTCTCCAACCGAGGGCCACGAAGTGGGGTGGTACCACGGGCATGACACCGCTCGTCCCCTGACCGGGGGCAGCGGTTTTTTTCTTGCCGCGAATCCCGGGAAACGCGGGGTGTCGCGGCAGATGCCAGGCCAGGGGGCCATCATGAACCCGTACCACGCCCGATTCCTCTCCGCTCCGGATTCCTCTCCGGCAAGGCGCTCCAAGCGCTAGGCGCCGCGGCGCGTGCCGCAGGCGCCCGATTCGCCAGTCGTTTCAGCGCAAGCCAGACCCATCGTCGTCGAGCGACAACGCGCGTGCCGCGAATTACGGCACGTCGCCACCGCGCACCGCGCGATCTGAGAGGAATCGAGTCATGACCACTGTCGAGATCACGAGCACGACTATTGGCGCGACCACTATTCCGGCCCTCGCCGGGTGCTACACCGCGCTCATCACGCCATTCCGCGATGGCCAGGTCGATGAGCCAGCCATACGGGCTCTCGTCGAGCGGCAGATAGCTGGCGGCGTCTCGGGCCTCGTGCCCTGCGGCACCACCGGCGAGGCGCCAGCGCTCACGTCGACCGAATGGGACCGCGTCGTCTCGACGGTCATCGAGACTGCCCGGGGCCGCGTGCCGGTCATCGCCGGCACTGGCTCCAACGGTACGGCGACGACCATCGAGCGGACGGCGCGGGCGCGTGAGCTCGGCGCGGACGCCGCGCTGATCGTGACGCCCTACTACAACAAGCCGACGCAAGAGGGCCTCTACCAGCACTTCGCGGCCATCGAGACGGCTGTCGATCTGCCGATCGTCCTTTACAACGTGCCGGGACGCACGTCGGTCAACCTGCTGCCGGAAACGGCCATCCGCCTGGCGGCGCTGCCGGGCATCGTTGCCATCAAGGAGGCGAGCGGATCACTTGACCAATCGAGTCAGATCGTCCTCGACGGCCCGCGCGACTTTGCCGTGCTGTCCGGCGATGATTCGCTGACGCTGCCCATCATGGGCGTCGGGGGAACAGGGATCATTTCGGTCGTCTCGAACATCGTGCCCGAGGCGGTCGCCGCGTTGACCACCGCCTGCCTGGCGGGAGACTATGCAACAGGCCGCGCCATTCACCTGGCGCTCTTTGACCTCTGCCGGGCAATGTTCGTCGAGACCAACCCGGTTCCGGTGAAGGCGGCCGCGGCCCTGCTGGGCTACTGCACGCCGGACGTGCGGCTGCCGCTCGCGCCGCTGAGTGAGGCGGCGCGACGGCGGGTCGAGAACGCCCTGCAGGCGTGGCAGGCGACCTCGACGATGGTCGTTGAGATCGCGGCATAGGCAGCATGGAGAGCGCGGGGGGTGTCCCCGCGCTCTCGTGAGGACGGACGCCATGACCATCCGCATCGGCATAGCCGGCATTCAGGGGCGCATGGGCGGCGAAATCGCCGCGCTTGCACATCGCGACCAGCAATTCGCACTTGTTGGCGGCGTGACGCGATCGCCCGATGCATCGCGCTTTCCCGGCTTGCTTCTGGCGCGGCGTGCGGAGGATCTTCTCCCCGAGATCGATGCGCTTATCGACTTCTCCGTGCCCGCCGGGGCGGCCAGCGCCGCCGCCGCCTGCGCGGAGGTGGGCACGCCGCTCGTGACCGGAACCACGGGTCTCGATGACGAGCAGCGAGCCATGTTGCGCACCGCCGCCGAACGGGTGGCGGTCTTTCAGGCGGCCAATATGAGCCCTGGGGTGAACGCCATCCTGGCGGTCCTGCCGGCGCTGGTGCGCGCGCTGGAGGGGTACGATCTGGAGATCGTCGAGGCGCACCACCGTTACAAGGCCGATGCCCCGTCCGGCACGGCGCTGGCGCTCGGCCGCGCGATAGCCGATGCCAGCGGCAGCCCGCTCGATGCGCGGGCTCGCCACGGCCGCGAGGGGTTCTCGCCACGCCAGCCAGCCGAAATCGGGATCCATGCCGTGCGCTCGGGCGGGAATCCGGGCGAGCATACGGTCATCATCGCCGGCGACGGCGAGGAGATTCGGCTTTCGCATCGCGCCTTCAGCCGCGCGGCGTACGCCGAGGGTGCGCTCCGCGCCGCGCGACTGATCGTCGGCCAGCCCGCGGGGTGGTACGAGCCGGCAACGTTGCCGGGGTTCCTGTAAGCGAACGACTCGGCCCGGATGACGTCGTCAGGCCGGCCCCCGCGTTCCGGCGAAGAACAGAAGCAAAGCGAAGGATCCCGGCACTCCTCGATGATCGTTCTCCAGGGGTGCCGGGATCGTCCATTCGTCAGGATGACTTCCCTCTTGTCGCCTATTCGCACACGTACCCGAGGCACACGCCGCTGGTGCAATCCGCGGAGAATCGGCATCGGTGTCCAGCGCCAACTTTGACCAGACACCGGGGTGGGCTAGGACAGATATCTCCTGGTTGCTGATAGCAGCACTCGCGGTCAGAACTACAGTCGTTTCCAAACGTTGCGCATTGCGGGATGGCGTTGCAGGTTCCCGCCCGACAACTCCCCAGGTTGGCTTCGGGGCATGGGGTCCCGTCCGGCTTGTTGATGCATAGTCCGTCCCGGCACTCTCGGCACCCGCC
>CAYSXO010000354.1:0-5215 GCA_964434995.1 uncultured Sphaerobacteraceae bacterium | reverse complement strand
CCCCTGGCCTGAAATGAACCCGGAATTTGGCACCGAGACGATTGAGGCGCCGATCGACGGCTGGATGATGGCCGCGAACCCCAGGAATCCCGAGGCCGCAAAGGAACTCCTTTTCTACATCGGCACGGCGGAAGCGCAGGAGTCATACCTGGAGGTTGACCCGAGCGTGATCGGTGCGTCACTGGAGGTCGACACCTCGCTCTACAGCCCGTTGCAGCAGAAGGTGCTCGAAGCGGTCTCCGCCGCGCCGACGGTGACGCAGTTCCTGGACCGCGACACAAGCCCAGAGTTTGCCTCGAACGTCGCCGGTCAGGCGTTCGCCGACTTCCTGGCCGACCCGTCGAGTATCGACTCGATCCTCGAAGACATGCAGGCCCAGGCCGAGGCCATCTTCGCGGAGTAACGCCGGGAACGCCCGCCGCTTTGCCGTGGCGGGCGTTCTTCACCCTGGCGCCGCAGCGGGGGGAGCATGGCAACGGCAGCCCAAGTCCAGAACCGGCCCATATCTCTGGCCGCGCCGAAGACCCGACGACTCCGTCAGTTCGATGGGCGCGACCGCTGGATCGTGCTGGCGATGGTGGGCATCCCGACAATCCTGCACGTTGGCCTCGTCTGGATCCCGACTGTTGCCTCGATCCTGCTGTCGTTCACGGACTGGAACGGGATCCGCTTCAGTGACATGAACTGGGTCGGCTTCAAGAACTACTTCCAGATTGTCACGGCATTTCGGCGAGACTTTTTCCAGGCGCTGATCAACAATTCCGTCCTTCTCATCTTCCTCTTCATCGGGCCAACGGCGCTCGGCATTGCCCTCGCCTACCTGCTCGACAGGGATATTCGGGGTACGCGCTACTTCCAGGGTGTTTTCTTCACCCCGGTCGTCCTCTCCCTCGCGGTCGTCGGCTTCATGTGGCAGAGCGTCATCTATTCGACCGAGAACGGCCTGGCGACCCAATTGTTTGGCGGTGGAAGCCCGGTCGACTGGATCGGCAATCAGTCTTTCGTCATACCCATTGGTGAGGACTTCGGCGTCTCCGCCAACTTTCTGGCGATTCTGGTGGCCATCGCCTGGAGACATACCGGCTACATCATGGTGCTCTACCTGGCGGGGCTGAAGGGGGTGGATAGCTCGCTGCGGGAAGCAGCCATGCTGGACGGCAGCAACGAGTGGCAGATCTTCCGCAACGTCGTCTTTCCATCGCTCAAGCCGATCAACGTCGTCATCGCCGTCATCACCGTGATCGAGGCGCTGCGCGCCTTCGACATCATTTACGTCCTGAACGTTCCGCGTAAGACCGAGGTGCTCTCGATCCTGACCACGAACAACCTGCTGGGTGAAGGGGGCGGCAACGTCGGCCGCGGCTCCGCCTACGCGACGATCCTCTTCATCCTCTGTGTCGGCTTCGTGGTCTGGTACGTCACCAATCACTACCGGAACACGCAGGAAGGAGCGGACACGTGAGCGCCGTGGACGAATGAGTCCGGGGCGAATTCTGCTCTACGCATTCGTGACGCTGACGGCGCTGATCTGGCTCGTCCCGATCGTGGGGGTGGTCTTCGCCTCACTACGCCCGTTCGCCGAGACGGTGCGCGACGGCTTCTTCTCCTGGCCGCGGTCATTGACGCTGGACAATTACCGGAACGCCTGGGAGCAGGGCGACATCCCGCGCAAGTACTGGAACACCTTCGTCATTCTGGCGCCCGCGCTGATCCTGACGCTATTCTTCTCGAGCATGGTGGCCTTCATCACCAGCCGCTACTCTTGGCGATTCAATATCCTGCTCTTGTCGCTCTTCACGGCCGGGAATCTTCTGCCGCAGCAGATCATCATCCAGCCGCTCTTTCAGTTCTACAACCGCGTCCCACTGCCGGAGTTCCTCTCGAACTCGGGCAAGCTGAACGGGAGCGTGTGGGGGCTGATCCTCATTCACGTCGCGTTCCAGAGCGGCTTCTGCACGTTCGTCCTCAGCAACTACATGAAGCTCCTGCCGAGGTCCCTGAACGACGCCGCCAGAATCGACGGCGCGGGTGTCTGGACGCAGTACTGGCAGATCATCTTGCCGCTCACGCTGCCAGCCATCGCGGCGCTGGCCACGCTGGAGTTCACCTGGATTTACAACGACTTCTTCTGGGCCGTGGTCCTCGAGCAGCAGGGCGCCGACCGGCCGATCACCTCGTCGCTAGCCAACCTGGGCGGCGAGTTTTTCACGGACGACAACCTGATCGCGGCGGCCTCAATGTTCGTCGCGCTGCCGACGTTGATCGTGTACGTCGCGCTGCAGCGGTACTTCATTGCCGGGTTGACCATCGGCGCCGAGAAGGGATGATCGAGCGCGCCGCCGACATTCGGCCAACCTGAGCGCTGACCGGAAGCACACCTGCTTCCTTGCGGATTCCAGGTGAGGCTCGCCGCCTCACGATTCCGCATCAAGCCCGGGTTCATAGCCGAAGTCACGGAGCAGGTCGCCGAAGGTCTCCTCAACAGCCCGGCGCATATCCGGCGACAGATCGCTCCGCCAGCGCCCAATCGACGCCGCGGGCGACCCCGACGTGCCGTGCCCGCGCAACTCGGGTGCATCCGCGGCAGCGATCAATTCCGAAACCGCATCCGGCGCGGGCTCCAGCCCGAGATGGGCCAGTAAGGGAGGCAGCGCCGCGACCGGGTCGCGCACGAGGTCTTCATACCGGACAAGGCTCTCCGGCTCGCCACGATCACGCCAGGCAGCACGCAGCACGAGGAAGTTCTGGCGCAGATAGGCCAGCCATGCCTCGTCGCTCCCGGTTCTGTCGCGCCCGAAGTGGCCAGCCCCGACGCGGGCGTTGTAGGCCTGCATCGACGCAATCATGTCACGAAAGTCGCGCACCAGAAAGAGCTCGCGCGCATCGGGGTAAAGGTCGCGCATGAGGCGTGGATAGGCGTCAGGGAAGTGTTTCTCCGCGAAATAGACGAGCGGCGCGATCTCGCGACCCTGTGACACCGCGGTCGCCAGGTACCAGCCATCGATGCTGCGCTGGCAAAACGCCGCCAATTCCTCGATGTACGCCGAGCCGGACCATTCCTCCACCTCCGGCCAGGCCGCGAACTCGGACGAGTAGAAGGGATTGCCGCCCGCCGCCAGCGGCTCGAGGTGGAATTCCATCGGCGCTCCGACGCGCTTGCGTGGATCGGTGGGCGCGGCCAGCGTCTTCAGCATGTGCATCCAGTACTTGCCGCCGCGCGCCTCGAACGGCGGGCGGGCGTAAACCACCACTGCTGGATGCGCCGCCAGCATCCGCATCAGCAGCGTCGTGCCGGTCCGACCAAACGAGTTGACGATCAGTGGCCGCAGTCGCGGCGCGTAGCCCGTCTCCACGGAGCGGCGTTGGCCGCCAAGGTGCGCCACCACTTCGCGCGAGCCGTCGGCGAGCGTTACCTGCAGGTGAAACTCGAAGGTCCGCCGCAGAGTCAGGGTATCTACCAACAGCGAGAAGCCGCACGCCGCCGCCCAAGGCAATTCTGGATAGCGGGCCGCGATTTCGGGCGTTGGAAGCTCTGGCCGGCTTGACGCAAGAACAATCCCCGGTACGGCAGCTTCGATTTCCTGCACCGGGCCAGATGCGCCCAGGATCCATCCTCGCACGCGCACGGCCCATGCGCCGCTCGAGCCGCCGTCGACCGGGGTATCGATGCGCGCGTCGAGGAGCCCCTCCTGTCTCGCGCTTCGCGTCATGCGCGCGGAAAGGTTGGTGACGGGTGGCGCTGAATTCACGTGCAGAAGCCCTTCTCGACGGCGGGTCAGGAAACTGCCCCGACCATGCCGGAGCGGACGGCAAATGATAGCGATTCCGGGTGACACGGCCGTTCATCTGTGCCAGCCCACCTGACCCGTATCAAAGGCGTGGCCGCACGGACGCATCTTCTCGGAAATCCGGCAGTGTGACGTGTACACTGGCGTCACTCCAAAAGCGTCCTCGGGCCCGGCATGCTTCCGCCGGGCCTGTCTCGCATGGAGCCATGACGCAGGCCAGCCCTGCCGAAACGCGCGTGGAGGTTGCCACGATGGAGGAGTCCCGGTTCGATCGTTTGACCATCTCTGTCGCTTCGTCCACCAGTCGTCGTCGAATTCTGGGCGGGGTTGCCGGCGCCAGCCTGGCGCGCTGGCTCCCAGGAGAGCCGGTTGAGGCTCAGGCCGCACGTCCTGTGCTCGCGGCGCCAGCAGGACGCGTGTGCCGGAGCTTTTGCGAAAATTGCTACGGCTGTGAAGCCTGCTATGGCTGCTGCTTTTGCGGCACCTGCAGATGCCCGGCGGGCACGGTCGGCGTCGCCGGCGGCGGCACAGTTCACATCGACGCCGGTGAAGCCACGCTGGTTCTCTTCGCCACGATTATGCGCGGGTTCAGCAAGAAGTCGAATCGGAGCCAGGTCCTTGGCCGGGTGCAATGGCGAGACGCCCATTACCCGCTGACACTCGACAGTACACAAGTCACGGCCTATGGACCGCCAGCAGGCGACCCGAATTCTCGGCGCGTGCAGGGTCTGGCCCACGTCAATGGGCATGACGGCATCCCGTTTCATCTCCTGGTAAGTGGAGTCGAGAGCTCCAGCGCTTCGATAACGCTTGACGCTGGGGACCATTTGCTTGTCCCCGACGAAGAGGTGCTGGTGAGCCTGGCGAGCCCGCCGAGCGGAATTTCCTACACCGCAAAGGGAACGCTGATCAACGGCGGCCTCGAGTTGCTCTCGTTTGAGGATTTCAAGCGGCCCAATCGAAAGGGCAAGTAGGGCGCCAGACACCGACAACGACGGGGGAGCCATGTGCCCCGGCCGTGGCTCACCCCAAGCGTCACTCACGTCGCCCCATGTCAGAAGATGGGCAGGTAGCGCCGTCAGTTGATGCCGTGCTCGGGTGCATGCGCCGGGCGCGCCCGGACGAAATACTCAACACCGAAGAGATCGACCAGAAGCGCCGTCGGAATCAGGTCCACCGCGAACGCGAACTGGCTGCGGTAGGCTGCAATCGCCGCCATCTTCTTCTCGATCACGCCGCTGACATCGATGCGGATCGTCGCCGCGCCCAGTTCTTCCCCATCATTTCCTGACGCGATGGTCTCGCCCAGCCGCGCGCCTTCGCCGCGCCCGGCAAAGCGAGCTGGCTCCGCGGGCGAGAACTGGAGGCAGGTGAGGGGAGATCGCGCGATCACATGGGCGTTGCGCGGTTGGCTCCGCGCGATGCCC
>CAYSXO010000353.1:1179-5215 GCA_964434995.1 uncultured Sphaerobacteraceae bacterium | reverse complement strand
CCGTGCGCTGGGGCAACGCGCGGCTCCCCGTTTCCATGAATGGCGGTTTCCACGCGGGCGCGACGGTGCTGGCGGCCTGGCGCCCCGAATCTGCCATCCTCTCCAGCGCACCCGACGCCCCGCCTCATGCCCTGCGCGGGCAGATCGAGTTGATAACCTTTCTCGGCCCGATCACGCGCCTCGACGTTCGCGTCGATGGCGATGACGAGCCCGTTCTGGTCGACCTCGTCTCCTCCACCGCGCAGCGTTTCGCCGTCGGCCAGAACGTTGCGGTGAAGGTACCTCCTGAAGCGATCCGTATTTACGGATGAACGAATCATCAATCTGCCAGTTGAGGAGAAGAGCGATGCTTCTAAACCTCACCTCCTACATTGGCATATCTAGACAAATCGCCTCTTCCGCCATATAGTGCATTGGCACGACAACGAATCCCGCAGTACCGTGATCTGCTGCCCTGATCCCAATGTGCGGGGAAACCCGCCACCTTGCGCCTGAGCGCCAGCATGAGTCACGCGGCGCGCGGCCGCGCGACCGCCCGGAAAGATGGACAGACAATGGACGGCCAGCAGTTTGACGCAATGTCGCGCGCCATGGCTCGGGTTCTGGTGCGACGCACCTCGCTGAAGGCACTCGTGGGCGTTGCCATGGCCGGCATCGCCACGCGCATGACCGGCAACGAGGCGGCCGCCTGCACGGATTTTGGCCTGCCTTGCACGACGAGCGCGGAGTGCTGTGACAGCGATCGCTATCACTGTATCTCTGGTCATCCGACGTCCGTCTGTGGCGTCTGCAAGGGGGAAGGGGAGTCGTGCGCGACCGACCAAGAGTGCTGCAGCGAAAAATGCGACTTCGGGCTGGTCTTTTCGAACTGCGCCGGCAAAAAGAAGGTCAAGTGCGAAGGAAATGGATGCAAGAAGAAAGGCAAGAAAGGGAAGAAGCGCAAGAGCAATGGTGGCCAGAATCCTGGCTGCACATCCCACGCCGATTGTTCCTACTTCGAAAAATGTTCGCCCGATGGCAAATGCGTGCCGATCGAATGCAACTTCGATTCAGATTGTCCACCGGGCCAGTACTGCCTTGATAACTTCACATGCGACAGTTGACCAATCAGCGACTTGACTGAGGGAGAAGCTGGCTTGAGGGCGAGCCAGACTGTCATGGTGTGCCCAGCGCGCGGGGAATCCCCAGGCGATCCGCGTCTATTCCTGACCAGGGCTGCGAACATCCAGCACTTGCCGGGTTCAGGGTCGGGATAGAGTGATTGCGGTCCCCACCTGTTTTCCTATCCAGCGCAATCGGGTAAGGTGATGGAAGGTCTGGATTCTTCGAAAATCAATCCCCGGCGCCGTGCTGCGTCACCGAGTGGACGTGCCGCCTCCCGGCAGACTGGCGATCGAAATGGAGGTCGCGGTTGGACCCCAAGCGATTCGATGCCCTGGCCCGCCTCTTGACCACGAGATCATCACGACGCACCATCGGTGGCCTTCTGACGAGCGGATTTACTCTGTCCACTTTCGGCGATGCAACCGCAAGGACCCGAAGGAAGCGCTGCGGGCCATGCCGCCGCAAGAGGCACGGCCACTGCAAACGGAAGAAGCCGGACGGCACGTCGTGTGACGACAGGAGCGCCTGCAGGAGTGGATCCTGCCAGCCTCTGCTGGCCGCGTCGTGCTCGGCGAGCAACGACTTCTGCGCGCAGCAGTGGACCCACTGTCTCGAATCGCTCACGTGTGGCTGCTTCGTCTCCGTGGAGGGAAACGGCTTCTGCGGCAACACCGAGCCGCAGAGCTTTACCGGCTGCCCAACCACGACGTCCTGCACCTCGAGCGCTGAGTGCCCGAACGCGGGACAGTGCGCCAACCTGTCCTGTTGTCCCGAGGGAAAGGCAGTGTGCGTACCGCTCTGTGTCCCTCCCGCCTGAGCCACTAATGGACCGTCTTGAGGAGGTTGCTTCGTGAACGCGGCAATGCAGCAAAGCCGGCCATTCGCCCTTCGCCTGGGCGGCGGCGCGGTCATGGTTGGCACGCTGGCCTGGCTCATTCTGGGCGGACTCCACGGCGCGCTGCCCGGTACGGGGCAGGAGGCCGTGGCCCGGCCGCGCGACGGCCTCTGGCAAGCAGACCGCCTCTTTACGGTCGTCGCGATCGCCATCGTCGCCGCCGGCCTGGCATTGCTCTCCGGCATGCTCAATGGCCCGGCCTCCGCGTCCATCGGGCATTTGGGCGCGATGATCGCCGTTCCCTCCGGCGCGGTCCTCGGAGTCGGCATCGCGGTCGAAGGGTTCGTTCTTGCCGCGCTGGCCGACGCCTACGCGGCCGCTCCCGATGAGACCATGCGGGCGATGCACGTCGCACAGGCCGATCTGGTGCTGACGTTCATCGGCGGCACGTCGTTCGCGTTTCAGACGCTCTTTGGCCTGGGCCTGACCTTGCTGGCATCGGCGACGTATCTCTCGCGGGAGTTTCCGCGCTGGCACTGCTGGCTCGGCCTTGCCGGCGGCAGCGTCTGGACCGTCGCTGGCATTCTGGCCTTCCTGGGCGCTCGCCAGACGGAGTACTGGCTGGTCGACATCCCTGTCGTGCCCGTCGCCATCTGGCTACTCGGGCTAGGTTGGCTCTCCTGGAAGCGAGCGAACGACCCTGCAGACGGCTCGACCATGCTCACCTGACTGGCGCCAAGGCACGCCCAAAAGAACACGGCCTGCCCACCCCGGAAGATCCGCGCCTCTCCCTTCCGCAATCGAGGGCCTTCGCATCACGCAAGTCAACACCTCGAGGGATTTGCCGCGGCCAAGCGCCGGACAGGCGAAGTCCGCATGTCCGGCCGATTTCCGTGCCCTATACCTGATCGAACTCCACGGTTCTGTCGTTGCTCGAGAAGCTCAGGACTTGCATGATTGCAGCGCCGACCCGGGCCATGCCCCTGGATCCGAGCCCAACGCCCGCCTCGAGCGGTGGCGAGCACACGGCGGCAGCGCGATCGGTCTTGCGCCATCGTGTCAGCGCGGCGTCCGCAGCATCGGCCACACGTGGGGAGACGACCCGGTCTGGATGGTGGCGACGACCTCGAACCCGTGCCGCTCGTACAGCCGACGACTCTCCGAGGTCGTCGCGTCCAGATACGCGAGCTGACCATCGCGGTCACACCGCGCCAGCGAGTGGCGCAACAGCGCCGAGCCTACCCCCTGGCCCTGGCGAAGCGGCGTTACGCCGATGAACGGCAGGTACCAATGTGGCTCGCTCGGGTGGGCGGCCGCCATCTGCCCAAGGACGTCGAAGACATCGGCCTGGTCGCGTTCAGAGACGCTGCGCTCCATGAGCTCCCCCAGCGCCTCCTCTTCCGGATGAACGCCGGGCGGCAGCCACAGCGCCACCCCGGCAATATCGTCGGCGACGTAGACGGTCCCGCGGGCCAGCGCGCCAGCGCCGTACAGTCGCATCATCTCTGGCCAATACGTCCAATACTGTTGCGGGTCTGGGTAGACCCAGCGCACCAGCGGATCCAGGCTAAAGGCATGCGTCAGCGTGGCGACGACGCGCTCCGCGTCGGCGATGGTCGCAATGCCGACCGTTGATGTCATTTCGGCGACTGCCATTGGTCTCCCTCTCATGACGTCGGATTCGTGACCAACCAGTTGCGGCCACGAATCCATCATGCCGACGTGAGGGAGCGGGAACATCTGCCAGATGGCAGAGCCGGGTGGCAGAATTGCGAGGCAGAGTGTTGGAGCGAGACGCCTCACAACGCCGCGACGTGGCCTGAATTGGCCGCGGCGACTTGTCCATCCTGCTCAGCACGACCGCCGCGGAGAGCCCGGCGATCCTCAACCGAAATCCGCCTTCGCCAGCGCCGCCATCTCAGCACTGGCAGGGCCCAGGTGGCCAACCAGTGGCTCGCGTTCAAGCTGGGTGCGAACGTTGGCCGGAAGGACTGCCGCCAGCGGAGCGCGGCCGAAGCCTGAAGGTGATCGTTCGATCGAGAACCGATGATCGACACGCGGCAGTTTGCTGCCGGCGCGCGCTCCTAGCAGTGATAC
>CAYSXO010000353.1:0-1169 GCA_964434995.1 uncultured Sphaerobacteraceae bacterium | reverse complement strand
CAGTTTGATGCCGGCGCTCTCCTAGCAGCGATATTCGCAGACCCCGGCGCCACCCGCCAGCCCTGGAACATACGGGCAGCATACGAGCCCGTACAGGCAAGGGTTCGCCGTGCCGCCGCTGCATGAAAGGCCAAGATTCGGCGGCTGTTCGCACGATCCCCGCGGCCCGCAATAGCCCGAACAGCAGCCAGAGCAGCCATCATCCCAGTTGCAGTAGCCGGGGCACGCGCTGCCTCGATCCCGGCATCCGCCCTCGCACTGGCCACGAGGCGTGCAGACGCCGGCGCCGCCCGGCGTGCCCGGACTGCTCGCGCAGCAGACTAGCCCGCTGCCACAGGCATGCTTTGTCCCGGTCGAGCAACCGCATCCCTCATATGAACAGTGATGGGCAGTAGCGTCGTTTCGGCTGCCCGCAAACCTCATGGCCAGCGCCGCGCCGCCTGCGCCGAGCCAGCGAAGCGCCCCGCGACGAGAGGATTCCCTGGCCAATGTGCGCGAAAGTGCATCAAACCGCTGGCTGTCCACGCCCAACACCCCGCCCGATATTCCCACACGTGCGCCGCATCCAGACGCTGGCGCTCGCCAGCCGGGCACGCACCCTCCGGAATCCTCTGTCTCACGTTCCAATGACCCTTGCGACAATCAGTCTACAAGACGTGCGGGTAACGCGCTTGCCGCTTGCAACGGTGAGGCATTCCATCGTGTACGCCGCTGCCACCCCTGCCGGCAGCGTCCCCGCGCGGGCTGGATCATGGCGTCGACGATCTGACCAGTAAATTGACATTATGGATTAACAACCCTAGGATTGAATTCGCAACCCAGATCGTTGTGAATCCCCGGACGGATGGGCACGGATTTCGTCGATTCAGGAGGAACCTCTCATGGCTGCCCCCTCGATGCCGCGTACCCTGACGAATCGCCACTGGCTCGAGCTCCTCGAACGCCGCATCTCGCGCCGCGCGGTTGGCCGCATGGCGGCGGGCGTGGGGCTGGCGGCAACGCTTGCCGATCGTCGCCGGGCAACGATGCTCGCGCGGGAAGGCGCGGCGCCGGCCGGCAAGATCACCATCTCGCTCGCCGCCGAGCCCTCCACGCTCGAGTGGTGGAACGCCTTCAGCATCGACGGGCACCCGGTACTGCGGAACATCAACGAGGCGCTGCTCAACCGC
>CAYSXO010000352.1:0-5216 GCA_964434995.1 uncultured Sphaerobacteraceae bacterium | reverse complement strand
CGATCGCGGCGGGCACACGCCCCTCGCCCATCGCCCTGGGAGAGGGGGTGGGGTGAGGGCGCTCTCCGCGCATGAGGCACTGATCAACCAGGCTCCGTATAACGAGCCAGAAACGGCGCGGCGCCCACTCCTGCAGAGGAGGTGGCGCCGCGCGTCGTCCCTTCCGCGCTGGGTCGGGGTTGCGCGGAGTGGCAGAAGTTGGGGAGGAGTCAGATCATCCCACGGCGAACCGCCGTGCTGGCCGCGCCTGCCGTCACTGAGAGAAGCGCGGCGAGGGCGAATCCGGCGTTGGCAGCGCCAGCGCCCGTGCTGGGTAGCCTGGTGACGATGACGACTTTGCCGGGCGCCGGTTCCGGCGTCGGCTTGCCGGGAACAGGGATGGGCACTGGAACCGGTCTTGAAGGCGGTTCGCAACAGACCGGAACCGGCGCGGCGATCGTGTCTCCGACGGAGATGGCGTTCCCGGCATTCCCTCCGGAGTTGATGTCGCCGATGGAGATTGCGCCGCCGTCCGCAGACGCGGTCGAAACGCCGCCATTGCCCGCGCTGCTGGTGATGGAGCCGCCGTTGCCCGCTCGCCCGCCGTTCGCGGCGACGTTGTTGTCGCCGCCGGAGGCGTCGGCGATGGCCGTGCCGCCATCGGCGCTCACGGAGATGATCGTCTCGTTGGTCACCGTGCCACCATCGATAAAGACGCCACCTGCCGCCATGCCGGTAGCGCCAAACACTTCCGTCGCGCTGCCGCAACCGTAGCCGCCGTAACTGCCGTAGGTGTCGCCGACAGCGATGGCCGAGCCGACATTGCCTCCGGAGTTGACGTCCTCGGCCGCGATGGCCCCGCCGTCCGCGCCGGCGCCGGAAACGCCGCCATTGCCCGCGGATGAGGTTTCAGCATCATCGCGATCGTCGCGGCCGTTCTTTCGGTTGTCGTGGTTGCTGCGCTTGCCGTCATCGTTGTCGTTGCCGTCCGTGGTGGCCAGGTTGTCGTCGCCGCCAGAAGAGTCGCCAATTGCCGTGCCGCCATCCGCGCTGAGGTCGATGGTCGTGGTGTTCGTCACCTCTCCGGCGTCGATGACCACGGTGGCCGGAGCCAGCTCGTCGCAGGCAGCCGGGGTAGGCGCGGGTGCGTCGGGCGTGGCATTCGCTAATGCGCCTGGCGCCCGGAAGAGCGCGCCCGCGGCCAGAAAGGCCACGGCCACGACGGAGAAAGCCAGAGCGCGGCGTGCCCGCGCGGGCATCGAATCCCGGGTGAACATTGCTGGCCTCGCTTGTCGGGGGCGGCTATGCGGAGTGCCGCTGGCGGAGACCGCCCGCGTGGCGTTCCCTTTTCGGCTCCGGTTCTGCCGGGTTGGCGTACCGGTCTGATCCCCAAGACGCACAATCGGGACTGTTGGTTACGCGGGTTTGCCCAGGTATGGTCAGAGAGACTCAGGTTCGGGCGGTGGCGGCTCCCAATGGCGGCTTCGGCTGAGATATCCCCGAGTGGTGAGGCGACGCGGCGTTCAAGACCGGTCAGTTGACCTCGTCGAGGCGCGCCAGGAAATCGGCGTAGGCCCAACCAAGCGCTCCACCGTAGTCGACGGTCACGTACCCGTTCTCGTATCCCTCGCGGGTGAGCGTCACCAGCGAACCCTCGGGCATGCCGGCGATCGGCTCTGCCGACACATTCGGGCCGGTGCGCAGCATGAGCGGAGCGAGCGTCACGCGCGTGTCGCGCTGATAGAGATCGAGCGCGGGCTCCGGCTCCGCGGCCGGATCAGGCTCGGCGGCGACGGGCAGGGCCAGCCCGAGCTCGAGCACCCAGCCGGTGGAGCCGTTGTAGGTAACCGGCATGTACTCGTTCGTCACCTCGCCCGCGGCGCGGCGCAGCTCGCCGCCTGCCGGAACGACGGCGAAGACGGCGTCGGTGTTGCCCGGCCCCTTGCGCAGGTTGAGATCGGTGATGGCGTAGTAGACGCTCGATTCGCCGCTCGTCTGGGCGAGACTGGCAACCGGCATCGTCGCGGTCGTGGCGAGCAACGCCCCGGCAAGAAGCGCGGCGCGGGAGCCGCGCAGGCAATAGTGAAACATGGTATGAGTGAATGGCACGCGGCGCCTCCTTTCTGCTCGATCCGAGGGCTGGCCGCATGAGCCCTCACCATCTCTAACCGCTGAGCGACAGCGTCGGTGTCATTGGGGCACGATCGTGCCGCCCAGGGTGTACGTACGGCTACGATGCCGGTGGCGGTCCGATGGCTCTGGCATTCAGGAGGATATCCATGGAGCGCTATGACCTCTTGGTGACCGGTGGAACGCTGATCGATGTTGCACAGGGGATCCATGGCAGGCACGACGTGGCCTTCAGGAATGGCCGTGTCGCGGCAGTTGCCGATGCGATTCCGCGCGACGAGGCCATCGAAACCGTCGACGCCACGGGTAAGCTCATCTCACCCGGACTGATTGATGTCCACGTTCACGTCTTCGAGGGGGTGTCTCACTACGGCATCAACGTCGATCGCGGCTGCCTGGCGCGCGGCGCGACCACGGTGGTCGATGCCGGATCGGCCGGGGCCGATACCTTTCCCGGGTTCCGCAAGTACGTCATCGAGGCGAGCGAGACCCGGATCCTGGCCCACCTGAACATCTCGACGATGGGGATGATCTCGCGCCAGATTGGCGAGCTGGACGACATCAAATGGGCCAGCGTGCCGCGCGCCCTGGAGATGATCGAGCGCAACCGCGACGTCATCCTTGGCGTCAAGGTTCGGCTCACGCGCGAGCAACTTGTCGGCAAGAACGGCGGCTTGCGCCCGCTCTACATGGCGCGCGAAGCGGCGGACGCGGCCGGATTGCCGATCATGGTGCATCCGCAGCGTTCATGGGCGTCCTCGTTCGATGAGATCATCTCCGTGATGCGTGACGGCGATGTCCTGACCCACATGTATCACGGTGAGGAACATGGCATTCTCGATGACGATGGCCGAGTTCGGCCCTCCGTCTGGGCCGCGCGTGAACGGGGCGTGATCTTCGACGTCGGCCATGGCGAGGGATCGTTCGACTGGGACATCTGCCAACGGGCGCTGGCGCAGGGATTCCCGCCGACGACCATCTCCTCCGATTTGCACCGCTACAACATCGGTGGCCCGGTCTTCGATCTGGTCACCACCGTCAGCAAGTTTCTCCATCTCGGGCTCTCGCTCGACGAGGCCATGGCGATGGTCACCGCCGTGCCGGCGCGTGTCGTTGGGATGCCGGGGCAGGTCGGCACACTTGCCGTCGGCGCCGAAGGCGACGCGGTGGTGCTCGATCTGCAATCAGGCGAATTTCCGTTTCAGGATTCCCGCCGCGTGATGCACACTGGGGAGCAACGGTTGGAGCCAGTCGCGGTCATCAAGGCCGGCCGGGTCTGCGCCGTGCCCAGCGACGCGGCTGTTCCGCTCATGCATTGACAGGCAGCCATGCCGGCTGCCGTTGATGCCCCTGGCCGCCGTTGTCGATGGCGAGCGGCGCCGGGGAACGCGCAATGCGTCATGCTGGCTGAATCGATGCACCTCTACCGATGACACTTTTCAGGGACGTTCGTTCTCTTGAGTAGATGGAGATGCATGCAGGCCTGGCCGGAGCACGCGCATGGTGGTCACCCCGCTCCTGGGCTCACCGGTCGTCGAAGATGAAGCGGATCTCGTCGCGCGCGCGCAGCATGACCGCCGGGAGTTTGCCCTGCTCTACCGGCACTACCTCCCGCTGATCTATCGCTATTGCTACCGCAGACTCGGCAGCCGGGAGGCGGCCGAGGATGCCACCAGCCAGATCTTCACGCAGGCGCTGGCGGCCTTGCCTCGCTATCACCACGCGTCGTTTCGGGCGTGGCTCTTCACGATTGCGCATAACGTCGTGGTCGATGAGATCCGAAAATCGCGGCCCTCCGCCTCGCTCGATGCCGCTCGCGAACTGGCCGATCGGGCGCTGGAGGTCGAGGACGTCGCGGACCGCATCGAAGCCGAGCAGACCCTCGCCATGTTGATGCGCCAGCTTTCTCCCGTGCAACAGCAGGTGCTGGAGCTCCGGCTGGCTGGGTTGAACGCCATCGAAATCGCGGCGGTGCTGGGCAGGAGCCACGGCTCTGTGCGGAATCTGCACCACCAGACCTTTGTGCGGCTCCGGGCTGTGCTGGGCGTGAGGCACGCTGACGAAAGGCTCGAGCATGTCTCGTGATGCGTTGTCGCGCTTGCACACTGGCGTGGCTGACCGGAGTCGCCGGGAAGCGGCGGAAGAGACGTTCTGGGCGGCCATTGCCGGCGAGCCAGTTCGGATCGAGGAGTACGATCCCGATCTTGCGGCCATGGCTCGCCATCTCGTCCGGCTTGGCGATGCGCCGCTGCCCGACGCGGCGTTTGCCGCGCGCCTGGAACGGGAGCTGTTCGGTCCCGCGTGGCCGGCTCGAACACCTTCGTTCACGACTACAGCACTGGAAGGACCACCCGGCATCATCCGCCCTGCCGGCAGGTGGGCCATTGGACCGCCGCGGCGAATGCTCGTGAATCTCGCGGCGACGGCCGCGTTGGTGGCGATCGTGGCCGTGTCGCTTTTCGTCACCTTGCGCGCGGATCTGGCGCTGGCGCCCGATCGAACGACAGAAGCCCGGATCATTCAGGAGGGCATTGGCGACGAGAGACTGTTGGTGGGCGCGCGGTTCGATCGCTTCCCGGACGGCATCCTGGCCGCCGTTGTCGATCGCTGGGTCCTGCAACCGGGCGCGGAGCTGATTGTGGGGAGCCGGGAATCGGGTGGGGAGGGGCCATCCGCCTACCTCATCGAGGCGGGATCGCTGACCGTTCGGCCCGATGCGCCGATCGCGGTGAGCCGCGCCGGCTCGCCTGATCGAGTCGAAGCGGCAGCATCAATTGAGATCGCGTTGGAACCGGGAGACCGGGGCTATGCGCCAACGGGCGTGACCGCGCTCTGGAGGAACGACGGCGTCAAGCCGGTCCGGTGCTGGAAGCGAGGGTCAAACGCGGGGACGTGGCGGTTCTTGGAGAGGGGGTGTTGCACTACACCGTGATCAGTGAGTCGCCGATTGCGCGGCCCGAGTTGCCGATCGTCATGTCGGTGTACGACGTGACGCTGCGTCCCGGGGCCGAGCTGGCGGCCGGGACCATTCCTGGACTGGAGATGCTGAAGGTCGAACGAGGCAGGCTGGTCGCCGTCGACGTCGACGTTGCCGGCCAGCTCGTGCG
>CAYSXO010000351.1:0-5216 GCA_964434995.1 uncultured Sphaerobacteraceae bacterium | reverse complement strand
CTTGGCCAACTCGAGCGCCGCGCCCGTGTCCTTCCTCATCGTCACCATCGAGCCAACGGACTGACGCGCCCTGGCCGCCTCCGGCTGATCCTCGGACTGTCGGCGCGCGTTTGGCTCTCCGCGCGCGGCCTCCCCGCGGGTTACATTAGGATGCTGTACCTGCCGGCCGCACGTCGCGGGCCTGCACGGCGATCCCTGAACCGCGGGCGCCGCCAAGGAAATCATCACGGAAGAGGGCGATTCCATGAAGCGTCGTGACGTCCTGATCGCCGCATCCGGCGCGGCCATCGCCATTGTCGCTCTGGCCCCATGCGGCTCAGCCGCCCAGGGGACGCCAACGGCAACTTCAGGCCCGACGCGGGAACGTGACGAACGCTTCATGCGCTTGGCGCTCGACGAGGCGCGGCAGGGGGATTTCCCGTTCGGCGCGGTTATCGTGCGCGATGGCGAGGTGCTGGCGCGCGGCTTCAACTCCGGCGCGCGAGACGACGACCCAACGGCGCATGGCGAGATGAACGCCATCCGCGCTGTCCTGGCGGATCACGGATCGGAGGCCCTTCACGGCTCCACGCTCTACACGACCGGCGAGCCATGCGCCATGTGCACGGGCGCGATCATCTGGTGCGGGATCGGCCGGGTCGTCTACGCTGCCTCGGTCAAGCAACTCGCGACGAAGCTCGACCAGATCATGATCTCCAGCGAAGAGATCATCTCCCGTGAGACATTCTCCCCTGTCGAGGTGACGGGCGGCGTCCTGGCGGACGAGGCGCTGGCCCTATTCTCCTGAGCCTGGGCCGCACCCGCGGCCCTGCATCGTATACTCGATTGGCGCCCCGCTGGCCCGCGGGGCGCGTTCGTCGTACCGAGGAACGCTCGCGTGGGACAGGCGCTGCCGCCGGCCAAAGGAATGCCTCGCCGCATGGCGGGGCAGGACAACCAAACCCGACAGCCCCCGCCCGATCTCGCTCCCGGCGTCAACGGCCGTCGTGACGCCGTGCCCTGCGGCACGCCACCGGCAGCGACGGAGGCTCGGCATTGCGTTCTGCGCGCGGGCGCCGTGTCGGTCGAGGGCGCGCTCTACGGGTTGATCTTCCTGGCTGCCCTGCTAACCCGCTTCTGGGATCTCGGCTCCCGAGCGCTGCACCACGACGAAAGCCTGCACGCCTACTTCTCGTGGCTGCTGGCCACTGGCCAGAATTATGTCCACGACCCGTTGATGCACGGGCCGTTCCTCTTCCACTTCAACGCACTTGTCTATGCCATCTTTGGCGATTCCGACTCCTCCAGCCGCGCCACCGCCGCGCTTTTCGGCGTCATCCTGGTCATGCTGCCAGTGCTGCTGCGCGGGGAGCGGAATCTGGGACGCTGGGGCGCGTTGACTGCCTCCGCGCTGATCCTGATCTCGCCGTCGCTGCTCTATCAGAGCCGCTATATCCGGCACGATATCTTCACCCTGGCCGGGACGCTCCTCCTCTTCATCGCCATTGTCCGATATGTTGAAAAGCCATCGCGTGGCTGGCTCATCACCATCGGCGCCACGCTCGGCTTTCTGGTCGCCAACCACGAGATCGTTTTCGGCATTGCCGCCATCTTTCTCGGCGTCATCGGCGGGGCGCTCCTCTGGGGACCGCTGCGCCGGCTCTTTCCGCTGCTGGCCATTGCGGGCGCTGCCGCTATTGCCCTGATCGCGCTCGTTCCCGATCGGACCCGGCCGCTGCCGGACATCCCCTGGCGCTCCCCGTCGCAGGCCGAGCAGTTCGCCTTCTATCGGGAGTTGCTGACCCACCCGCTGACCATCCTCCTTGTCCTGCTGGCCGTGGTGACGATCGCCGCGGCCATGCTCCTCCTGCGCTGGCGGCGCGAGCCAGGCCTGGGCTGGGATGACCTGCTCTTCGGCGACCCCGCGCCCGGCAGCGTGGCGGCGGCGGTGCGCGATGTCTGGCGCGACTCCGCGGGCGCCTCCTGGGCGCTGATCTCCGGCCTGGCCATCTTTGCCGTCCTCTTCACCACCCTCTTCACGAACCTCTACGGCCTTGCGTCCGGGACCATCGCTACCAATGGCACCCTCCTCTACTGGTTGGGCCAGCACGACGTGCAGCGCGGCGAGCAGCCCTGGTTCTACTACCTCCTCCTCTTCCCGCAGTACGAGTTCATCGCCCTCCTCTTCGGCACGGCGGCCACGCTGTTAGCGGGGTGGCAGGCGCTGCTGGTGGGCATTGGCCGCGCCGCGCCGGGGCCGCGCTTCTTCTTCCAGACGTTTGTCGCGGTCTGGTTCTGCGGCATCCTGGTCGCGCTCTCCTGGGCCGGCGAGAAGATGCCCTGGCTGGTGACGCACATCACCCTGCCAGCGCTGCTTCTGGCCGCATCGCTGCTCGGCACGATCCGCGAGCGCTGGCGCGTCAGGCGGCCCGAGGACATAACGTCAGCTCGCGCCGCAGGCTGGGCCGCGCCGCAATGGCTCCTCTTCGTCGCGCTCGTCGCGCTGGCCGCCTGCTGGTTCCTGATCGCCGCGCCGATGACCTATGGCGAGTTCATCCCCTCGTCTCTCGGCGGGGGATGGGAGCGCGTGCCCACTGCCTGGGCCATCGAGCATTGGTGGCTGCTTGCCCTGCCGCCGCTGGCCGGAATCGCCGCCATCGGCATCGCCTGGGCGCGGCGCGGCGCGCGGCTGGCGGCGCAGCCTGCCCTGGCCGCCCTGCTGCTCGTGCTGGCGCTGGCACAGGTGCACGTCGCCTGGCGGCTCGTCTACCAGGAAGGCGATGTCCCGAAGGACATGCTCGTTTACACGCAAACCTCGCCCGATCTGCACCGCATGGTCGGCGAGCTCACCGAACTCTCGGCGTTGACGACGGGCGGGCGCGGTCTCGAGATCTGGTACGACGACAACAATGGCGTCTCGTGGCCGATGCAGTGGTACCTGCGTAACTTCCCGAATCGTCATCTCTACGGCGGCACGCTGGCTGGCCCGCCCGACAACGTGCCCATCGTGCTCGTCGGTGGGGACAACCTCTCCTCGGTCGAGCCGCACCTGGAGGGATACACGGCGCAGAAGTACGTGCTGCGCTGGTGGTTCCCGGAGGACCCGATCTATCGCGGCTTCGCCATCGCCCCGGAGCTGCCACCTGGCCGTTCGGCGTGGCGGTCAGCCAGCGACCCGCACGGCCCGCGCGAGATTGCCGCGTCGATCCTGGAGAGCCTGTCGCATCTGCTGACGATTGAGGGGCAACAGGGACTCTACCGGCTGGTGATGTACCGCGACCTGCCGGTGAAGATCGACTCCTACAAGTACACCCTCTTCATCAGGAACGACCTGCTGCCGCTGTACAACGAAATCCGATACTGACCCAACGCGATGATGGAGGCCAAGATCAATCAGGACGATGCGCCCGCGAGGGCAGCCAGCGATACCGGCATTCCGGGCGACGTGGCCGAGGTCCGCGCCGATAGCGTGCTCGACCGCGATGTCTCGTTCGACGGCGTAGGCCCGTGGTTGGCGCTCGGCTGGGCGGCAACGTTCGCCGCGGCCCTGATCCTGCGCCTGATGCGACTCGATACGCTGGCGCTCGATGGGGACGAGTCGCGGCTTGCCTACGATGCCTGGACCCTCTTCCGAGGCCAGCCATCCATCGCCGGCCCGGTCTCGAATATCGAGGCGCTGCCGCTCCTGCTCGAAGGGCTGGCCTTCTTCCTTTTCGGGGCGACCGATGTGGTCGCGCGCCTCGTCCCGGCCATCGCGGGGCTCGCCATCGTGGCGCTGCCACTGGCATTCCGGCGATGGGTGGGCGCTCCCGCCGCGCTCGCCATGGGCGCCCTGGCAGCGATTTCGCCGGCGCTGGTCTACGCCTCGCGGGTCGTTTCTCCCGATATCCTGATCGCCGCGCTGGGTCTGGCGTTCGTCGCGACAGTCGTCCTGCTGGGCGAACGCCCTGTTACGGCCGGCTTGCGCGGTCCGGGCATCGCGCTGGGGGTGATTGCTGGCGCGGGCTTCGCCGCTGGTCCAGCCGCCATCTCCGTCGCGCTCACGATCGCCATCGGGCTCGTCGCGGCCGCCGTCGCTGAACCGGAGGGGACAATGCGACGCGGCCTCCACGCCCTGAAGCAGCGCGCCGACGCCCTCCCGGCGCTGCTGGCATTCGTCGCCACGGTCATCGTCTGCTTCACCCGCTTCTTCTCGCATCCGTCTGGCATCGCCGGGGTGGGAGAGACACTCGGCGCCTGGGCGCGGTTGCTGGCCGGGCAAAGCAGCGAACAGCCGACTGTCCTCTTTCTGGCCGTCCTGCTCATCTACGAGCCGATCGCGGTCGCCTTTGGTCTGGTCGCCGTGGCGCGAGATCGGCACGTGCGCGGAGGAGCGGTGGCGCTCTTCGCGGCCTGGTCGCTGGCCGCGTTCGCGCTCTGGAGCTTTTCCGCTGGCCGCGGGCCGGAGCATGCCATTCACGTCGCGCTGCCGCTCGTGATGCTAGCCGGCATTGGCCTCGGCGCGGTGTTGCACGCGGTTCATTGGAACGCGGTCTGGCACGGCAGTGGCGCCCTGCTCGCCCTGGCCATGCTCGGTTTCGTCGCCGGTCTGGCGGCGGTCGGCGTGCTGCTGACACGCGTCGATGACCAGGGAGGCGGTGTTTCGGCGGCCATGCCGCCCGTGGCCGTCCTCTGCCTGGTCGTCGTCCCGCTGGCCTACGTGATCTGGCGGCTCGGCGACGTGGACGCGGGGGATGGTGAATCAGCCGCCACGGGCCAGCCGGTCCTGATCGGCCTCGTCGTCCTGGCGCTGCTGCTCGGCGCGTTTGGCTTGCGCTCCGCCACCCTGCTCGCGTTCTACCGTGCCGATCTCGGCACAGAGCTCCTGGCGCAACGCACCTCGGCCCTCGGCACGCTCCCCAGTATCGAGCGATTCCTCCGTCTCTCTCGCGATGTCGGCGTCGAAGCGGGCACGGTCCGCGATGTCACCGGCAGCCACAGCCTGAGCATTGCCCTGGAACGGGGCGTGGCCTGGCCTTACGTCTGGTACTTCCGCGAGTTTCCCGACCTGTCCCTGGTCGAGGCGGGGAGCGCGGCGGCCGCGGGCACGCGGGTGGCCATCGCCGCGAACGATGCGGGCCTGGCCGAAGCTGGCTACACGGTCGAACCGTGGCCCTGGCAGACCACGATTCCCGCCCAGTATCAGCAGCCCGATCTTGGCGCCATTGCCGGCCGACTCCTCAACCCCACACGCTGGG
>CAYSXO010000350.1:4759-5252 GCA_964434995.1 uncultured Sphaerobacteraceae bacterium | reverse complement strand
AGCGCGGAGTTGCGGCGCACCGCCGCGATGACCCCCGCGATCAGGGCGGGAACGGTCCCCAAAATAGCCGCCAGGACGGTCAGCTCGATCGTCACCGGCAGGCGCAGGCGCAGCTCTTCGTTGACCGAGCGCCGCGTGCGCAGGGACGTCCCCAGATCGCCCTGCACGACATGCTCCATCCAGCGCAGATATTGCACCGGCGGCGGCTGATCGAGCCCGTACGACTTTCGCACCAACTCCCGCTGCTCCTCGGTGATCCGTTGGTCGACGCCAATCGCGAGCAGCGTGGCGTCGCCCGGTATCAGCCGCACCAGGGTAAAGACCACGATCGACACCCCGAGCAGGATCGGGATCAGCAGCAGCAGCCGGCGGAGGATGTAGATGGTCATGGGTGTCTGGGTGTCGGGGTGTCGGGGTGCTGGGGTGTTAGGATGAAGGGCTATCGGCGACCGGCTATCGGTCTCGTCGTTTTCCCTGACACCCTAACACGCCG
>CAYSXO010000350.1:0-4749 GCA_964434995.1 uncultured Sphaerobacteraceae bacterium | reverse complement strand
TGGCCCATCACTCTATCACCCTATGACCCTAACCCCCGCCCATCACCCATCACCCATCACCCTACGTCCAGCCAGGTCTCGCGGAAGGCGGCGTTGGAGCCGGTCGGGATGTGGACGTAGCCCTTGACGTGCGGGCGCATGGCCTCGTACTGGTTCGCCACGAAGAGATTGATCCAGGGCAGGTCCTCCAGCAGGGTCTGCTGGATTTGCTGGTAGATGCCGGCGCGCTCCGCCTGGTCGGTCGAGGCGATCCCCTGTTCGATCAGCGCATCCACCTCGGGGTTGCTGTAGTCGACGAAGTTGCCACTCTCGCCCGTATGGAAATTCTGGAAGATGAGCGTGTTCGGGTCGACATAGGCGCTCTCGCCGGTTACGGCAATGTCGTAAGTCTTGCCCGTGTAGACCTGCTCGACCATCGTCGCGTTCTCGACCAGGTTCAACTCCGCCTCGATGCCGATCTGCCGCAACTGCTCCTGCAACACGACCGCCGCGTTCGAAAGGAAGGAGTACTGCGACCATGAGGTGATGGTCGTGGTGAAGCCATCGGCGAATCCTGCCTCGGCCATCAGCGCCTTGGCCGCGTCGACATCTGGCGGGCGCACCTCCTGTTGCAGCGCCGCCCAGAAATCGGGCGGGAAGAGGACCTCGGTCGGCGTGCCGTGGCCGAAGACGGTCGGGCCGAGCATGGCATCGCGGTCGACCACCAGGGCGATCGCCTGACGCACCTGGAGATTGTCGAACGGCTCGTGTCTCAGGTTAAGCCCGATGAAGCGGATGTTGGTGTTGGAATCGCCCGCGAGGACGATGTTGGGATCCTGCTGCAGGCTGTCAATGTCGCGCAGCGGCGCGTACTCGATGAAATCGACCGTGCCGGTGACCACCGCCGCCGTGCGCGCGGTGTCATCGGAGGCGATCGTCATCTCGATGCCATCGAGATAGGGCAGCCCTTCCTCCCAATAGTCCGGGTTCTTTTCCAGCACCACGCGAGTATTCGGCACATACTCGACAAATTTGAAGGGGCCGGTGCCCATCGCCACCTGCGAGACGTCGTTGTTGTTCGCTTCAACGAACGCCTGGGAGTAGATCACCGCGCTGCCGCCGGCCAGCGTCGCCAGGAGCGAGGCATCGGGGGCGTTGAGGGTCATCACCACTGTCGCATCGTCCGGCGTCTCGATGTTGGCCACGGCGGCCAGCTCGGCGGCGCTGGTCGAGGCGGTCTCGGGATCGACCCAGCGATCGAAGGTGAACTTCACGTCGCTCGCCTTCAGCGGCGTGCCATCGTGGAAGAGGACGCCGGGGCGCAAGTGGAAGGTGTAGGTCAGTCCATCCTCGGAGACGTCCCAGCTCTCGGCTAGGGCGCCTTCGATGGACAGGTCGGGCTTGACGCGGGTCAGGCCGTTGTAGATGTGCTCGATGACGTGCCAGATGGCGGTCAGGTTCTGCTTCTGCGGATCGAGCGCGGTTGGGTCGGACTGCAGCCCGACCTTGAGGATGCCGCCCGGCCGCGGCGTCTCATCCTGCCGGGCGAGCGCGGCCCGCGCACCGCCAAGCGTCAGGAAGGGCGCCGCCAGGCCCAATCCGGCCGCCCCCGCGACCACCTGCCGTCGAGTGAGCGCGCCAGATTTCGTTTGATCCCGCGAGGTCATGTCGTTCTCCTTCGCGCTTTCCGCTACGCTGCATGGCAGCAGCGTCGCGCACCTTTGCGCGACCATCAAAGGATTTGAGCGAACCCGTGTTCCTCACGATCGACTGAACCAGCAGCATAGCACGCCTCCATGAGAGCGCTGCCATGGCGGCACATCGGAGTGTTCGCGGGTGTTCAGCCACGGCCGTCTCGCCACACGTTGTTCAGTATCAGGAGCATTTCGAAACGATGTCAGATCGGTTTGCACTCAGGGGAGGGTCGGCACGCGGCCAGCGCATTCTGCTGACCACCTTCGGCTCCCTTGGCGATCTCTACCCGTATGTTGCCATCGCGCGCGAGTTGAAAGCGCGCGGACACGAGCCGGTCATCGGCGCCAGCGCGTTCTATCGCGAACTGGTCGAACGGTTCGGCATTGGGTTCCGGGCCATCCGGCCTGATCTGCCCGATCCCGAGAAGTTGCCTGATCTGATGGTCTCGCTGATGGATCCCAAGCGGGGCACGGAGTTCGTGATTCGCCGAATCGTACTGCCTGCCCTGCGCGAGTCGTACGAGGACACGCTTGCCGCGTCGAAAGACGTCGATTTGCTCATCTCCCACCTATTGACCTTCACCACGCCGCTGATCGCCAGCCAACGCGGCCTTCCCTGGGCTTCGACGGTCCTGCAGCCGCTCCTCTTTCTCTCGGCGCACGAGCCAGCCGTCGCCGCGCAGGCGCCCTGGCTCACAAGCCGCCCACTCCTTGGCCCGCTCTTCAGCCGCATCGCGCGCGCCGGTTTCTCCCGCCTCAGCGATGGCTGGTTCACGCCGCTGCGCGAATTGCGCGCCGATCTGGGGATGCCCCCGGCCACGGACAACCCGTTTTTCAATAGCTTTTCCCCTTGGCTGACCCTCGCCCTCTTCTCACGAGTCTTCGCCAGCCCGCGGCCCGACTGGCCAGCACCAACGGTCGTCACCGGCTTTCCGTTCATGGACCCGCCCGGCGGCGCCCTGCCGCCCGATTTGGCGGAGTTTCTTGATCGTGGCGAGCCGCCGATTGTCTTCACGCTCGGTTCCTCGGCGGTGATGACCCCAGGCGACTTTTTCAACGAGAGCATCCGCGCCGCGTCGAAGCTGGGGCAGCGCGCCGTGCTGCTGACCGGCTTGGGCGCGGAAACGTTGCGGCGGACCTTGCCCCGCGATGTCTTCGCCATCGACTACGCGCCGCACGCCGCCATCTTTCCGCGCGCCTCGGCCATCGTCCATCAAGGCGGCGTCGGCACGACTGCCGAGGGGATGCGCTCCGGCAAGCCGACGCTGGTCATGCCCTTCGCGCACGACCAATTCGACAACGCCCATCGCGTCGAACGGCTGGGTATCAGCCGCACCATCATGCGCGGGCGCTACACCGCCAGTAACGCGGCCCGCGAGCTACAGCGGCTTTTTGACTTGCCTTATCGCTGGCGCGCGGACGAGGTGGGCCAGCGCGTTCGGAGAGAGGACGGCGTCGGCGCGGCATGCGATGCGATTGAGGCTCTACTCGAGAGCGGCAGGGGCCTGACTATCGCCTCGTGAGGCAATCCGGCCGCACGCTCCGTGCGGGCAGCGGCTTACGGCCGACCCCGCCCTGCTCCGGCGCAAACCAACGCGGGACGTTGCGGCTCGATCTCAAGGCGTCAAGGAGCATGCTTGATGTCAGCAACCAGCTCACCGCGTGTCCCCGTCTCGACCGCTGACAATGAGGCCTTGCAAGCTCACGTTCACCAGTTTCTGGCCGGCCGGAACCAGAGCAGCGGTGAGGGCTTTGCCGCTCCGTTTGCAGACGTTGGTGGCCAGGTAGCGTTCGATGGCGCACAGGCGCGGGAACGGCGGGCATGATGGCAGGGTGCTCTCCCGAGTTCACCAATGGCAATGCGGCAGCGGTGGCAAGGGCGCCGGGTCACGAGGTGATCGCGGCGGCATCGTCAAATCGCATTGCCTGCAGCCTCCCCTCCAGATCGCGTAACCAATCGGGATACTGCGGTGCAGGGTCGAGATCAAGCGCGCGCGTGAGCCGCGCAAAGCCAGTGAGCCGGGAGAGGCGCGAAAAGAGGGGAACCGCGGCCATCATCGCGTCATCGAGCGCCTCACTCTCCCGGTAGCCGCGCAGAAAGGCTTGTGCCCGCGGATCCTCCAGACCGGCGCCCGCGTCGAACAGATCGCGCAGGGCGAAGGCGATATCAGCCGCAAACCAGTGATGGGCGCAATCGTCGAAATCGAGAATTCCGGATGACGGTCCGTTCCAGAGCAGATTGTCCAGCTCGAAATCAAAGTGAATCAGGCCATAGGTTTCGGGGCTGACCGGTAGCATGCCGAGACGGGCCTCTAGCTCGTTGATCTCGCGCTCGATCGCTCGCTCTGGCGCTCGTACGGAGGCGCGGGCCAGCGCCAGGTCGTCTCGCCAGGATGGCCGCACCGCATCTGCCTTACCTGGATACCGCCGCATGGCCGCATGCAATTGGCCGAGAGCTCGCCCCCAGCGCACCAGACCGTCCAGGTCGAGATCGTCCGTCTCAAACTGCTCACCATCCAATCCCGGAAATACGACTGTATGGAAGACGCCGACCTCCGTGTCGATATGCTCCACGAGCCGCCCATCGCTGGAAGGCAGTGGTGCAGCCACGGCAACGCCCTCCGCGGCCAGCCAGGTTATCAGGGAAACCTCCGCCTCGATCTGCGCCGCGCTTCGCTCGCGCTCGTGGGCAGCGCGCAGAAAGCGACGTTGCCCCTCGTGGGAAAAGGCGAAGACAAAATTGCTGCTATAGCGAAAGAGCCGCGCTGAGTCTGGGTCATGGCTCCAGCAGGTGATACCTTGCGCGGCAACGGGCAAATCCCCATTCATCGCCAGACGGCGATCCCCCAGTGCCATCGTGCTCAACTTCATCATGACCGCGGTCTTCCTCCAATTCGCCACGCAAATCGGCCACAGTTTATCGCGCGGACTGGGTCATTCCTGGCAACACGAGAGATCTCGTCGCTCCGGGAAGACCTGCCCCGTTGTGCCAAGACTCCCCATTCTTCGGGAAGGCACGGCCGCGTGCACCGCGATAACTGGGTTTCCTGTCTCGTCGGGGTGAACTCAGACCGGA
>CAYSXO010000349.1:0-5297 GCA_964434995.1 uncultured Sphaerobacteraceae bacterium | reverse complement strand
ACTTGCGCCGAATGCGGGTGATGCCATCCTGCTTCTCGGCGGCGACGATGCTCAGGCAACCGCGTTGGCCCAGGCCGGGTTTCGCGTCGCCCGGCATACTCTCGACATGGGGCCGCTGGCCCAGGTCGCGGGCGTGCCGTTCACGCCACCGATGGTCGAATGGCCATTTCCCGATTCCGCGTTCGACATCGTGCTGCTGCTCGATCAGCTCGCGCTGACGGTGCGCGAGGAGGAGGCGCTGGCAGAGGCCGCGCGCGTCCTGCGTCCTGGTGGCCTGCTGGTGCTGCGCGTCCCGGCCGACGGCCGCATGGCCTGGCTCGATGGGTTCAACGCCTATCGTTATGTGCAGGAAACGACCCGGCGCGGGAAGCGCCTCCCAGATGTCGCCGGGGTCGGCTGGCGGCGCCACTACCCGCGCGGCGATCTTCGCGCTCTCCTCTGCCCGCACTTCGCGATCCGCGAGATGCGTCAATCGGGCGTTGGCCTGACGGATGCGGCGCGGCTGGGCATGACGCTCTTCTGGCGCTGGGGGCTCCGCTCCGACCGCCATGATGGCGCGATCCGGAACGCCACGGCGCGGTTGGCGCGAGCGGAGGGGAGCTGGTCGCTGGCGGGGCGCGGCTACTCGCTGGTCGTGGTGGCCGAGCGGGTTTCCGGCTCCTGACCCCGCGCGTCCGTTTCCGCCAGATCCCGCGCCACGCGCAACGCTTCGCCGACCGCATCCATTCCTCCGGGGATTTCACGACGATGAAGAGCGGTTGGGGAGAGGGCGAGATCGAATCGGGCCCGTGCGCCGCGCGGCAGATCGACCCGGCCGCGCCAGCCGAGGGATTGCGCAAACGGCTCTCGGCTATTGGCCTTTGGCTTCTGGATTCGTTGTTCTCCCTATCACCCCACGACCCTGCCACCCCGACACCGTGACACCCCGTACGTACACCCATCCGGGATGGGTCAAAACTGGCGAAACCATGCCAAAACTGGTACCATTTAACGTATGCGAGACCGGGTTCAGCGCCGCGTCGAGCAGGCGCGACGGCAGCGGTTCGAACGCATCGTTGCCCGCGCCCTGGACGGCCTTCCCCCAGAGGTCGTCGCGATGCTCGACAACGTTGAGGTGATCGTCGAAGACGAACCGACAGACGAGCAACTGGCCCTCGGCTGGGGGTATCCCGAGCGTCCCCTGGACGCCAGCAACGGCCCAGAGGAGACGCTTTTCGGCCTGTACGAGGGGGTTCCGCTGACCCGGCGCGGAGCGGACTATCACCTCGTCCCGCCAGACCGGATCACCATATTTCGCGGCCCGCTGGAGCGTGTGTTCGTCTCACCGCAGGCGATCGCGCGCGAGGTGCGGGTGACGGTCATGCACGAACTTGGCCATCACCTCGGGCTGGAAGAGGACCGCCTGATCGACCTCGGGCTCGGCTAGCTCGGATCCCCGCGCAACGGCAGGCGGTCGGGACCGCGATCGATCACAACGTGCACGCGCACCTGAAGGAGAGACTACTGGTGGCAGCGCCCACAAAGACCAAGCCGCAGGCGTACGACGCCTCCACCATCCAGGTGCTGGAAGGGCTGGAGGCGGTTCGTCGGCGCCCCGGCATGTATATCGGCAGCACCGACCAGCGTGGCCTGCACCATCTCGTGCGCGAAATCGTCGACAACTCGGTCGATGAGGCGCTGGGCGGCTATTGCGACCATATCGTCACCCGCATCAGCGCGGACGGCGTGGTCACCGTAACCGACAACGGCCGCGGCATCCCGACCGACAAGCACCCGAAGATGAACAAGTCGGCCCTGGAGGTGATCATGACGATCCTCCACGCCGGCGGCAAGTTCGGCGGCGGCGGCTACAAGGTCTCCGGCGGGTTGCACGGCGTCGGCGCTTCGGTGGTCAACGCGCTCTCGGAGTGGTGCACCGTCGAGGTCCGGCGCGGCGGCAAGATCTACCGGCAGAGCTACAAGCGCGGCGTGCCCGATGGCCCGGTCAAGACCGTCGGCACGACCGACAAGGACGATCATGGCACGACGACGTCGTTCCTGGCGGACAAGGAGATTTTCACCGGCGGACTCGACTACGACTTCGACTACCTCACGCAGTGGTTCCGTGAGACGGCGTACCTGACCCGCGGGCTGAAGCTGACGCTGATCGACGAGCGCTCCGATGAGGAGATGTCGTTCTACTTCGAGGGCGGCATCATCTCCTTCGTGCGCCACCTCAACCGCAACCGGAACGTGGTGCACGACCGGCCGTTCTACGTGCTGCGCGAGACGCCAGCGGGCGCGGTTGAGGTCGCCCTGCAGTACAACGACTCGTTCGGGGAATCGACCCACACCTTCGCCAACAACATCAACACCGTCGATGGCGGGACGCACCTGAGCGGCTTCAAGGCCGCCCTGACGCGCACCATGAACGACTACGGCAAGCGCAACGGCCTGCTGAAGGCGGACGAGACGCTCTCCGGCGAGGACGTGCGCGAGGGGCTGACCGCGATCATCTCGGTCAAGCTGGCCGAGCCGCAGTTCGAGGGGCAAACCAAGGGAAAGCTCGGCAACGCGGACGTGGCCGGCGCGGTGCAAACAGTGGTCAACGACGCGCTGGGCGCATTCCTGGAAGAGAACCCGCAGGCGGCGCGGCGCATCATCGAGAAGTGCATCACGGCCTCCCGTGCCCGCGAGGCGGCGCGCAAGGCGCGCGAGCTGGTGCAGCGCAAGGGCGGGTTGGAGAGCTTCAGCCTGCCCGGCAAGCTGGCCGACTGCACCGAGCGCGACCCGGCAAAGGCCGAACTTTACATAGTTGAGGGCGATAGCGCGGGCGGTAGCGCGAAGCAAGGTCGAGACCGCAGATTTCAAGCGATTCTTCCCCTCCGCGGGAAAATACTTAATGTTGAACGAGCACGCCTCGACAAGATGTTGCAGAACAACGAGATCCGCACCCTGCTCACGGCGCTCGGCACGGGCATCGGGGATCAGTTCGACCCGTCGAAGTTGCGATATCATAGGATAGTGATCATGACGGACGCTGATGTTGATGGAAGTCACATCAGAACGCTCCTTTTGACTTTTTTCTTTAGGCATCTGGAGCAACTGATCATCGATGGTCATGTCTACATCGCCCAGCCGCCCCTCTACCGGGTGCGCTCCGGCAAGCAGGAGATCTGGGCCTACAACGATGAGGATCTGAAGGAGGCCTTCAAACAGCTCGGCGACAAGGCGGAGGTGCAGCGCTACAAGGGCCTGGGCGAGATGAACCCAGACCAGCTCTGGGACACCACCATGGACCCGGCCGTGCGGACCCTGCTGCAGGTGACGATCGACGACTCGGTCGAGGCCGACGAAACGTTTGACATGCTGATGGGCGTGGCCGTGCCGCCGCGCAAGAAGTTCATCCAGACGCACGCCCGCGAGGTGGTCAACCTCGACGTGTAAGGCGAACCTGGGCCTCTGAAAGATACGGGCTGGCCACTCGGCCAGCCCGTATCGCGTTTGCGCTTGGGGCCCCCACGCCGCGAGCACACTCGCACCGCTGTTGACAACCCACCGCTTCAAATGTCAAGGTATCGTCGTCAATGGCTGTTCTATCGCAATGCGATCCCGTGACGTCAGGAGCGGGTACGGTACTCGCTCCATTCCCGCCGTTGGCAGCAAATGAAGAGCGCGAGGGCGCAGGAGGAGTTCGCAATGACGCGACCCGGGACTCGCGGAGCCGAAGAGCTCATACGTGATGTGGCGCAGCAGCGCGTCTCCCGCCGCGGCCTCATGAAAGGCGCGGCCGCCGTTGGCCTGGCACTGCCCGCTGCCGATCGCTCCCTTCGAACCTCCAATCTCAGTTCGGCCCTTGCCGCGCAGGACGAGCCGCTCGGGAGCACCCTCATTGGCGAGCTGGAGGGGCCAATTGTCCTCGTCGATGCGCCGCGGCCGGAGGCGCTGAAGCAGGCGCCAATGCTCGATGCCCTGGTGGCGGATGGCACGCTGCCCCCTGTCGAGGAGCGGGTGCCGCTGGAACCGCTGGTGGTGCAGCCGGTCGAGGGGATCGGCGTCTACGGCGGCGTCCTGAAGCGCGGCTTCACCGGCCCCGGCGACGACGAGAATGGCAACCGCTACAACTCCGGCGACAAGCTCGTCTTCTGGGACTACACCGGCACTGAGTTCCGGCCCGCCCTGGCCAAGAGCTGGGAGTTCAGCGAGGACAACACCGTCTTCACCATCACGCTGCGTGAGGGGCACAAGTGGTCCGATGGCGCGCCCTTCACCGCCGATGACTTCGTCTTCTGGTACGAGGACATCTACCTCAACAAGGATCTGGTGCCGACGCCGCACGCCTCCTTCGCCATCAACGGCAAGCAGGGCAAGATCGAGAAGGTCGACGACCTCACCGTCAGCTTCGTCTTCGAGGAGCCCTATCCCCTCTTTCTGACGATCCTCGGCGGAACCACGTTCATGGGGTCCGGCCACGCGACCAACCGCGGCTTTCATGGCGGCTCCTACGCCCCAGCCCACTACCTGAAGCAGTTCCACCCCAAGTACACGGCACAGGCGGACATCGATGCCGTCGCCGCCGAGGAGAATGTCGAGGACTGGATCGCGCTCTTCCGCCTCAAGAACCAGTGGTCGCTCAATCCCGACCTGCCAATCCTCGGCCCGTGGCGCACCACGTCGCCGGTCAATACGCCGAACTGGGTGATGGAGCGCAACCCGTACTACTACGAAGTCGATCCCGAGGGGAACCAGCTTCCGTACCTGGATGGCATCCAGATGACGCTGGCCGAGAACCTGGAGGTGCTCAACCTGCGCGCCATCGCCGGCGAGTACGACCTGCAAGAGCGGCATACGGACATCGCCAAGATCCCGGTCTTCCTGGAGAATATGGAGCAGGGGAACTACAGCGTCCATCTCGATCCGGGCGCCTACGGCTCCGATGCCACCCTGCAGATCAACCATAGTTACGACGCCGATCCGGAAGTCGCCAAGTGGCTGCAGACCGCCGACTTCCGGCGGGCGCTCTCGATGGGGATCGACCGCGACCAATTGAATGAGACCTTCTGGCTCGGCGTCGGCTCACCTGGCAGCGTGGCGCCCGACCCGAGCGTGCCGCAAAGCCCCGGTGAAGAGTGGCGAACCAAGTGGGCCACCCGCGACGTCGATATGGCGAATCAGCTTCTCGACGACATCGGCCTGACCGAGAAAGACGGCGAGGGGTTCCGCATGCGCAGCGACGGCAATGGCCGCCTGCGCCTGGAAGTCTTCGCCATCTCGGGCGCGTTCGTTCCCTTCCCGCGCATCGCGCAGTCGATCGCCCA
>CAYSXO010000348.1:797-5298 GCA_964434995.1 uncultured Sphaerobacteraceae bacterium | reverse complement strand
TCCCGGCCGATCGCCTCCAGCATTTCCTCGCGAGCGAGCGGTCTGCTTGATGTATCCATGCGGAACTCGCCACCACGAAGACTCGATAATCAAGATATCATACTATCAAGTGATATCCCAAAGTCGGGCGTTTGTGGGCAGATCGAATGAAGGTCGGAGCTGCGTGCCATGAACGAGCAGAGCGCTGATCAGCATCAGGATGAGGTCGCGGTGCGGGCTCACCTCGATCGTATCGTCGGGCTATGGACGGAGGTAACCACAGGACGAGCCAGCGCCGATGCCATCGCGAATCTCTTCACCGAAGACGCGAGCTTCGTCGTAGGCGACGGCGCCTATCTGCGCGGCCGCTCAGAGATCGCTGCCTATTTCCATCGAATGGTTGAGGGGCATGACGCCCATGGTACGACCATCAAGGACACCACGGTCATCGCCGAGGCGGACTCGGTGCGCTTTCTCGATGACGACGTTGCGGTCATGGTCGGGCATGGCGGCATCCTCTTCCAGGGGGAAACCGTCGAGCCGCCGGAGCGCCGGGGCATCCAGACGGCGGTCATGGCCAGGGTCGATGGACGATGGCTCACCGCCGCATATCAGAACACCCGTATCCAGCCTGGGCGCGAACCTTCTGCATAGGGCTATTCCAGTGGGAGCCTGGCGAACGCCTCGAGTGCCGCGGAGACCGCGGGAACGAGGATGCCGAGGAGACGATGCCCCTGCTCCGCCGTCGCTTCATGAGGGGTGTCGGTATGGCCTTCGATGCGCTGCCAGAAGCCGTACCGTTCGGCGCGATACGGCGTGGCCGCAATGGCGACGCGCGCGAGCTCCTCCGGCCCGCGCTCGGGCAGCGGTTCGTCGACCAGCTCGGGGCGCAGGGCCATGATCAGCGAGGTTTCGAAGAAGCCGGCGTGACCCGGATAGTGCCCAGGCAGATCGGGCGCCTGCTCGGCCATCGCCGCGCGGGCAAGGTCCCAATATGACGCCGCTCCGAAGTTCGCCGGGTGGCGCAGGGCGAGGTCCCGCGCGACAAGCTGGACGATTTCGTGATTGCCGCCATGCCCGTTCAGAATGAAGATGCGGCGAAAGCCATCAGTCACCAGCGATTCCACCATGTCGACGAGCGCGTGGTAGTAGCGGTCCGTGGCCAGAGAGATGGTGCCGCCGAAGGGAAGGTGGTGGTGCGACGAGCCAAAGGCGAGCGTCGGCGTCACCAGCATGTCGATTTTGTTCGCGGCGCGGGCGGCCGCCGCGCGGGCCACGTGTTCGACGATCATGGTGTCGGTCCCGAGCGGCAGGTGGGGACCATGCTGCTCGGTCGCTCCGACCGGCAAGACGGCCAGCGCGCCTGGTGCACGGGCAGCCGCATCGACACGGGTGGTCTCGTGCAGGAGGAGTGGGGATCGTCCGCTTTCCTGTGTCGTCACCTTGTTCTCCAGACGCCGGCCGCCCGAGGCATCTCGGCGACGCTTCCCATCATTCCGCCAGCCCGAGCAGGGCCAGGCTGTCTCGGTGCAGGATAGCCTCCAGATCGCCATCCGGGATACGTGGCAGCCATGTCCCGGTGGTGAGGTCGTTGACATGCGGGAGAGCGTCCATCGTCTCTTGCGGCGTGGCGATTGGCAGGTCGGAGCCGAAGAGAAGCTTGTGCATTGCTCCCCACTCGTAGGCGAGACGGAAGGCGTTGTAGTACGACCAGGGGCGATAGAACTGCGCCGAGATGTCGGCGTAGACATGCGGATGCTTGCGTATCACCGCGATGCAGTCGGCCTGCCAGGGGTGCGCCATGTGCGCCAGGATCATCCGCAGGTTGGGGAAGGCCATGGCCACGCGGTCGATGTGCCGGGGGTGCGCGAAGTCGAGATCGGCAAACTGGTTTGGCGAGGTTCCCTGGTGGAACAGGATCGGCAGCCGCAGCTCCTCCGCGCGGCGAAAGACGCGGAACGCTTCCTCGCTCAAGGGGTCGAAGTTCTGATAGTTCGGGCCGAGCTTGATGCCGCGCAGGCCAAGGTCTCCGGTGGCGCGCTCGATCTCCTCCAGAGCGTTCGGATCGCGCGGGTGAATGGTGAGAAAGCCGATGAGCTTGTCCGGGAACGCCCGCGCGAACTCCGCCGTATCGTCGTTGACGGCCGGCGTCGCGTACATCAGATCCCAGGCGGCCTCCGGCTCGAGCGGGTCGGCGGCGATGTTGAAGACGATGGCGCGGTCGACGCCTGCCCGCTCGGCCATCTGCTCGTCCCACGTCAACGACGTGGGCCTGGCCTGATCGGGCCGCCAGGCCGGGGCGGCGCTCTCACCGCGGGTTTCCGCCGTGCGATGCCGCGGCGTATGCGTGTGAACGTCAACGATCACGGCAGTCTCCGAGGTCGTGAGTCGTGAGTCGTAAGTCGGCGAAACTGCAAGACGGCGAGGCGGCTAGAGCCATCGTACGCTCGTGGCCAACAGCCAACAGCCAACAGCCAACAGCCAACAGCCAACAGCCAACAGCCAATAGCCAACAGCCGCTACAACACCCCGAAGCGGTCGTAAACGTCGCGTAGCGTGGCGCCCTGGCGCAGCATGTCGCGGCTGGAGTTCTCGCTGGTTACCTTGCGGTGCGCGGCGGTGACAACCTCTTCCAGGCGATCGGGCGGGATGACGACGATGCCGTCGAAGTCGCCGAAGATGATGTCCCCGGCGTTGACCAGAACCCCGCCGACTTCGACCGGACAGCCGAAGTTGATCACGGTCGAGCGCGTGGAGGAATCGACTGGGCGGAAGCCGGTAGTGAAGACTGGGAATCCTATTTCGATAATGCGCAGGGCGTCGCGCGTATGACCGTCGATGGCGCAGCCGGTCGCGCCACGAGCCACGGCAGCGGTCGAGAGCAGCTCGCCCCAGAAGCAGGTGCGCCGCGAGTGATTGGTCGAGGCGACCATGATATCGCCCGGCTTGAGGGCATCGACGGCCGCGATCTCCATGCGGTACGGCTCCTCCGGCCGCTGGAAGACATCGGCGGTCAGCACGGTGTGGGCGCGGCCAACCAGGCGCATCTCCGGCGCGAGCGGCCGGAGCCGCTCGTCCATCGCCTGATGGAGCAGACCCGCGGCATCGAGCACGTCGGAGACGACCGCCACGTACAGCTCGTCTCGCAAAATGTCGAGTAGACGGTCCTGCTCCGCGCGCGCCGAATCGTTCATGATTCCCTCCCCAGAACTCGCGAGTCAGCTTCCCATGCTGAACGGCCCGTAGCACGTTGGGACGGACGACGCGACGACGCGCGCCACGGGCAATTGTTCACAATTCGTACCGAACTACGAAAAGTGTTCACACTGGGAACATGCTACCGAGGGAAGCGTTGGGCGTCAATCGGTGGCACGGAAAGAGAGCCTGAGAAGGAGCGGCCTACTCTGGCTCGGCCGGTTATCCCGGAGCACCTGGTTGGAAAGGCATTTCTGGCGGTCTATCCCGTTGCAGGATTCACCCCACGAACGACGATGCTTGGCGCGGGCGGCGGACGACGAGTGACGGCTTCGATCCGCGCGAACCCGGCGGCCTGCAGCCGCGCCGCGAACTCGCTGGCGAATTGACAGTCGTCGGCGCCATTGTGGCGCCAGACACGTCGCTCGACGATGAGCATGATTCCGCCAGGCTTCAGCACGCGGCGAACCTCGCGCGGGTTGGCGACTGGACCGGCCAAGGGTGATGCGAGCTCACTGCCAGTGCGCGATCCCACTGGGCGTCTGCACAGGGAATCAGCTCGACCGAGCCATGCCGCGGATCGACCTTGCCACGCTCGATCGCTGAAGTGTTGCGCCGTTTGGGGCACCCCGGCGACAGGCTCCGGTCCGGGCGGAGCGCCACCGAACCCGATCGCATTTCCGTCCGAATCACGGTACGTGATCTTTCGCATGCCGTCCGCGTACGCCTTCTGCCGGGCCGGCTCGAGTCCGCGCTCCGCGAGTTGGGCGACCTGGTCGTCCAGATCCTCCACGAGGATCGTGAGCAGCGCCTTGCCCGCGCGCTCGGTGTCCGCGACGACGTAGATCCAGGCGTGCTCGGCGATCTGCCAAAGGGCCTCGCCAGCTTGAGGAAAAAAAGCCCGGCGGCTTGCCCAGGAGGCGCTCGTACCAGGCGAGCATCGATGCAAAGTCGGCGACCGCGATACCGGCGAAGAACTGAGTGACGGCCACCATCGCTGCTTCCTCTCTCCCCAGCGCGACAGCATCAACGGTCGTGGCGTGCCCCTCGATCAGAACCGGGGCCTGCAACGACAACCGCCCCCACACGTCCAACCCGCGGCACGTCCGGACGCCGTGTGGCCGCGGATTGTCGCGATCAGCGCATGCACACATGGAGACGTTCCGCATGAACCGGACAGAGAGGCTCACCGCGGAACGACACCAGACTCTTGCAGTTCGTCCCGGTCACCCTCGCTGCCCGATCCTCTTTGCCATCAGGATATCCGGCCTGCCGGGGCCGTTGGCATCGGGAACAAGGCCGACGACGACGTAACCATGCCGGCGGT
>CAYSXO010000348.1:0-787 GCA_964434995.1 uncultured Sphaerobacteraceae bacterium | reverse complement strand
TCGCCCATGCAGCGCACATCTTCCAGCATGGCGCGGCGATAGAATGCCGCCGCGTGGTCGACAACCTCCAGGGTCGCCGCGTGGGCCAGTGGATCGGGGAAGAGGTCGACACCCCAGGCGCTGGTGCCGGCTGTATCGCCATCGTCATCGGTGCCGAGATAGACCGTCAGCATGCCCCGCTCGCGGGCACGAGCTTCCAGTGCGGCCACCAACGCGCTGCCGACGCCCATGCCGCGCGCATCCTCGTGCACCACCAGGGGATGCAGCTCCCAGGCAAAGTCGTAAGCAGGAATTGCGCCGACCCAGCCGAGGATTCGCTCACGCGAGCGCGCCACGAGGCTGAGATGGCCGGGCGCGAACGACTCGCGCACCTCGTTGCGCGCTTCCTCCAGCGACGGATGCCATCCGATGAATGCGGAAAGCAGGAGCGAGGCGATCTGCTCAATGGCCTCGTCATCGTCCGGCGAGAGATCAGCGATCTGGAACGGTTCGTTCATGGCGCGTTGACGCCTAGAGTCCGAGAGAGGCCAGGTACTCGCGATTTCGCCGGGCGCTCTCTTTCGGCGTCCCCATGCCCGGCAGCACGTCCTGCTCGACCACGATCCAGCCATCGTAGCCGTGGTCTTCCAGCCAGCGCACAACGGCCGCGAAATCGACGCCGCCCTTGCCAAGCTCCGAGAAGACGCCCTCGCGAATGGCCTGGACGTAGCCCCAGCCTTCGTCGCGGGAACGGCGGGCAATGTCCGGGCTGCAGTCCTTAAAATGGATGTACCAGAAGCGGTCGGCC
>CAYSXO010000347.1:0-5316 GCA_964434995.1 uncultured Sphaerobacteraceae bacterium | reverse complement strand
CCGGGTCTCAACAGAGCCCTTGCTGAACCGCGATGGTCGCCAGTTGCGCCCGAGAGGTGGCGTTCAACTTCCGCAAGAGAGATGAAACGTGCGTCTTGACCGTGTTTGGCGAAACGAAGAGCCTTTCGGCGATGGCCTTGTTCGAGCGTCCCTCCGCCACATGCACGAGCACCTCGCGCTCCCGCTCGCTCAACGATGTTCCATGCTCGCGGGCCGTCACCGGGAGAGGGGTGAGGACACCTGGCCGCTCGCCCTGTTCGTTTGCCAGAGCGGCGAGCGATTTGTCGAGCAACTCGGCCAGGAGCCGCGCCCGGCGCGATGCCTCGGTAGCCGCCTGCGCGGCCTCGAGCAGGCTGTCCCTGACCGCGATCGTTGCCCGCACCAGCATGGCCCGATCGCCTGGAGTGTCCCCCAGCCTCCTGGCGTGCTCTCTGATTTCGGCAAGGGCCCGGTCGGCTTCACGCCACGGCGCACCTTCCGTTGCCGCGGGCGGCGGCAACAACGCGGGCAGTCTGGCCGCGTTGAAGGCGCCCCAACCCCGATTCGTCAGCGCCAGGCTCGAGTCGCTCCCCCGAGCGTGCACGGCGGAACTGCCAAACACGGTCGATTGCACGCGTTCCATCGTCATCAGACCTCCTGAAGAACGGGCTGAGTCGCGGGAAGAACCTCTTCCAGCAACATGCTCAGGCTCGCCCGGTCAACCACCGGGGCGATGTAGTGATCGATGCCCATGGCTCCGAGCTCGCCCAGAAACGCGAGGAGCGCCTCCGGCGGCATGGCCATTTGGTGCTCTGCTCGCATGGCGGCGGGGCCAAGCACCGTCTTCTCGATAGCGTCGAACGGACGGCCTTCAGTCTCGCAATGGGCGCGCAAGACATCGAGCTTGTGCCGCAGGTCTGCCAGGCCATCCGCTCCAGGTCGGGCAAAGAGGTTGCAGGCGTCCGCGTATCGGGCAACCAGGCGCAGCGTCTTCTGCTCGCCACCTCCGCCTATCAGGATCTTCGAGCGCGGCGCGGAAACCGGCATCGGCTGGCAAAGCGTCTCCTCGAGTTGGAAGTGCTTGCCGCGAAATGGGCCCACCTCGCCGGACCACATCTGGAGCGCGATCTGGACCGTCTCCTCGAGCCGTTCGAAGCGCTCCAGCGTCGAGGGGAACGGGATGCCAAGCGCCTGATGCTCGCGTTCGCACCAACCCGCGCCGATCCCCAACCAGGCCCGCCCTCCTGACAGGACGTCGAGCGTCGTAACCGTCTTGACGAGAATGTCGGGGTAGCGGTAGGCAACGCCGGTAACCAGCGTGCCCAGTTCGATCCGCTCGGTGACTCCCGCCGCGAACGAAAGCGCGGAATACCCTTCCAGCATCGGCTCATCGGCAGGTCCCACTGGCGGAATCTGGAAGAAATGGTCCATGACCCACAGCGAATCGAGCCCGCCCTGGTCCGCATCTCGCGCGATGGCCGCGAACTCCGGCCCGATGCCGGCGTCGCCTACCGTCGTGACGAAGCGAGGAACAGTGATGCCAAACTTCATCGAACGTTGCTCCCTCTTTGACTGATCGCAGGAAGTCAACAGTCGTTGACATGTCGTACGATAGTCCCAACATCCATTCTTGTCAACGACTGTTGACTCCTTGTGAGGGAAATGTGGAGAGCCTGTGATGACGGACCAGAAACAGGGATGCACTATCCCCGATGGCTGTTCCAGCCCGCGTGGCCGCAATGCCGCCGCCACGCGGCAGGCGATCCTGAATGCCGCGCGGCAGTGTTTTGGCCACGACGGATATGACCAGGTCGGCGTGCGCGAGATCGCGGCAATCGCCGGCATCGACCCTTCCCTCGTCAATCGGTATTTCGGCTCGAAGGAAGGACTCTTCGCTGAAGCCGTCGCCTCCAAGCTCGATCTCAGCCCGCTCTTCGATGGCGATCGCGCCACGCTTGGCGAGCGGCTAGCCCGATTCATTCTGCAGAAGAAGACCGGGCCCAGTTCTGACCCGCTTGTGGCCCTGTTGCGCTCGTCGTCAAGCGATGTCGCGGGCCGCATGTTGCGCCAGTCCGTAACAGAAGGCTTTGTGACCCCGCTGGCTGCTCGGCTGGACGGGCCAGACGCTCGTGAGCGCGCCGAGTTGATCGGGTCGACCCTGTTGGGCATCCTCGTCTACAAGACGCTCGTCGGCCCGGAGGGGCTGAAAGATGCGGAGCGCCAGATTTCGTTGGCCGGGGGAATGCTGCAGGGAATTATTGACGGAACCACCGGCTGAATATTCGGAGGTCAGAGCGTCGGAGGATCGGAGGCGCGTTCGCGAGAGCATGGGGAGGGGCAGATGGGAGGGAATCTGGAATCGCTGAAGGGCCGCGCGGCCCTGGTAACCGGCGCCGGGATCGGCATTGGTGAGGGCATCGCCCGCGAGCTCGCCCGGTACGGCGTGCGAGTCGCGCTGCACTACAGCGGCAGCAGCGCGGGCGCCCATGCCGCGATGGCGGAGATCACGGCGGCTGGCGGCGAGGCCGTCGCCCTGCAAGGCGATCTGCGCTTCGTCGACGACTGCGAGCGCGTTGTCGCGGAAGCATCCGACGCCTTTGGCGGTCTGGACATCCTGATCAACAACGCGGGCGTCACCCGCTCGCAATCCATCGACGACACCACCGAAGCCCTATACGACGAGATGTTCGACCTGAACATGAAGGGCTTCTTCTTCTGCGCGCGGGCCGCCCTGCCCGATCTCGAGCGTTCCGGACACGGCTCAATCATCAACATTACCTCGATTCACGGCGGAGCGGGCTTTCCGAATCACGCCGCCTACGCCGGCACCAAGGGCGCGGTCATCGCTTTCACCCGATCCCTGGCGATCGAGCTCGCGCCGCGACACGTGCGGGTCAACGCCATTGGCCCTGGGGTGATTGAGGTGCCCCGCTATTTCCAGATGCCCGGGTACACAACGGAGTTCGGCCATACGCTGATCCCCTGGGGCCGCGTTGGGCATCCTCGCGACATTGCCCCGGCGGTCGTCTTTCTGGCCAGCGACGCGGCGGAGTTCATTACCGGACAGACGCTCTATGTCGATGGAGGCACCAACGCCCGCATGGGCCTCTTCTGGGAAACGCCCGAGCCCTAGGCGGCCCGGCGCGAAGCAGGTCCGAGAGTGGCTGACGTCTGGGAGATGTTCAGGCGTCCCTGATTCCTCGCGATGCCAGCGTGATCTAATGCTGATCCGGATTTCACGAGAGGTAACGGCTGATGGGAACGTCGCGCCGGCGAAACCCAAGCCGGCGATAGACGGGCTCGCCCACGGGGGTTGCCAGGAGCGCCGCGTGATGGAATCCCATGTCCCGCGCGGCAGAACTGGGGCATCCATGGTCACCGGCTCCTCAACGCGAACAGGAGCCCGGCCGATGCTCAGCATGTGGGTATCATGGCCGCCCCGGGCAAGGGCGCGGGCAGCTCCACGCGGCGCTCGCCTTCGTGCCACATGACCGCGGCGTTCACACGGAGCTGGCGATGATCCCTGGCGAACAGATCAACCTGCGCGCGGTCGAACGAGAGGATATCGCCGTCATATACCGCTGGTTCAATGACCCGGCCGTCATGCTTGGCTGGGGATGGAGCGCCGTGGCCCGGTCGCAACATGACGTGGCGCGAGACGTTGAGGAGTGGCTTGCGCGAGAAGCCGCGCTCGGCCATCCGGCGGCCCTGGTTGGCGATATGCTCGATGGCGACCCGGTGGGCCTGGTGCTTCTGCACGTCGACCGCCCGGAAGCGCGCTCGCTAGAGCTTTCACTCCTCGTTGGAGATCCCGCGCGCTGGGGCAAAGGGTTGGGCAGCGATCTGTTGCAGAGCGCCCTCGATGCCTGCTTTTCGGCTTGGGGAGCGCACCGCGTCGGCATCCGCGTCGATGCGGGGAATTCAAGGGCCATCGCGCTCTACGAGCGATTCGGCTTCAAGCTCGAGGGACGGCTGCGGGAGGCCGCCTTCCTCGATGGTCACCATGCGGATCTGTTGCTCTACGGCGTACTCGCCTCGGAGTGGCTGGGTCGCGAAGAAGGTCCGCAGCGGCTACGACGTGGCGAGTAGCCCTTTCCCAACCAGCGGCTCCAGCACGACCTGATCGCCCATGCCCGCGATCAACGGCATGGCGCGGTCGATAATCGCGCGGATGCGGCTGTCGGACAACGAGGCCTTGTGATCCACTTCGCTGGTCCACGCCTCCATGAACCAGACGGCATCCTCATCGCCGGGCGACGTGCTAACGATGTAGACCTCGCAGCCTGGAACGCCGGCAACGGTCTCCGCGCCTTCCTTCAGGATCGCGAGCAGCTCATCCCGCTTGCCCGAATGCGCGCGCACGCTGCCGATGAGTCCATAGCGGCTCATACCATTCCTCCCTTACCATGGCGTCTATCCCGGAACACGTGACGTGCGAGCAGCGAATGCTGCTCGCACCGGGGACGGCAGTATAGAACGTCAGTTCTCTATTGGGACCTGCTATCCACTCGAGCGCACCAGGCGCGGATTGAATTGAATCGATACGCCAAGCACCACCACCACGACAAAGAGCACAATTGCCGCCAGCATCGCCACCGCCAGGAACTGCACCAATGCCGTACGAAATGCGGCGGACGCGCTGTACGTCCCAGGTATGCGCCGGCGGTCGACGTAGACGGCGCTTATGGCTGGACCAACGACGGGGATGAGCGAGAGGAGCGCGCCAAAGAGGAGCGTTTTCCAGAGCGGCCTCGGATGTTCGAATGGGATGTAGGGAGCCGTGGGGAATCCAAATTCGACCGGTTCGCGCACGCGATCCATGCTAACTCCCTGGGGCGGCCGGGGCAGCTTGCCGCAATGCCGATGCTACCGCAAGCCGGGCCTGCCCAGGGGAAGAACAGGAACGCCATGAAGCAGACTGCTCAGGATCCAGACGAGCCGTTTGAAATCGTGACGGCGGGTGGCACACCGACAGGCCGCATCAAGTCGCGCGCGGAGGTTCACCGCGACGGCGACTGGCACCGCGCGCTGCACGTCTGGGTCTCTGGACGATCGGAAGATGGGGCGCCATTTCTCATGTTTCAACGGCGCTCGGTGGCAAAGGACACCTGGCCGGGCCGCCTCGATGCCACGGTTGGTGGCCACGTCCGCGCCGGGGAGACGCGAGATGAGACGATCCGCGAAATCGAGGAAGAGATCGGCATCTCCCCAGATGGCCTCGTGCTGCGCCCACTTGGCGTCCGCCTTTGCGCGAATGAGGCCACGCCGGGAACAATCGACCGCGAGATTCAGGACGTCTTTCTTCTGCTTGATGACCGTCCCCTCGCCAGCTATCGC
>CAYSXO010000346.1:0-5329 GCA_964434995.1 uncultured Sphaerobacteraceae bacterium | reverse complement strand
CAACTATCAGCGCAAAGTATCCATCCTTCTCTCCATCCCACATCCCCTGTCACAAATCACCCACCGGCCCTCTTGCCATTCCGCCAGCAGTCGTGTATTGTCCTCAATGTCTACTGAATAAGTAGACAAAGTGGGAATAGGGGATATTGCACCGCGTCCCGGCTGTTGAAAGGATCACCCCCATGGTCGTGCATAATCGGCTCCTGGCCTCCAGTCTCACCCGACGGCAGGCACTCCTGGGCATGGCCGCCGTGGCTGCCGGCCCCGCGCTGGCGACGGTCGTCCCCCGCGCCACCGCTGCACAGGAGAGCGTGACTCTGACGCTGGTTGCCTATTCCACCCCGCGCGAGGCGTACGAGGAGATCATCCCGCTCTTCCAGGCAACTCCGGAAGGCGCCAATGTCCAGTTCGAAACGTCCTTCGCCGCCTCCACCGAGCAGAGCCGCGCCGTCGAGAGTGGCCTGCCGGCCGATGTCGTCGCTCTGTCGCTGGAGCCGGACATCACCCGCCTGATCGAGCCGGGTCTGGTGGCCGAGGACTGGAATGTCGATGAGTACAACGGGATGGTGACCGACTCGGTCGTCGTCTTCATCGTCCGCCCCGGCAACCCGAAGGGGATTGCCTCCTGGGATGACTTGCTGCAGGAGGGTGTCGAGGTCATCACCCCGAACGCGCTCACCTCTGGCGGCGCGCGCTGGAACATCATGGCCGCCTGGGGCGCTCAGATCGCGCGGGGAAAGAGCGAAGACGAGGCCGCCGAGTACCTGCGCCAGCTCTTCACCCACGTTCCGGTGCAGGACAAGAGCGCGCGAGAATCGCTCGCCACCTTCGCGGGCGGCAAGGGCGACGTTCTGCTTGGCTACGAGAATGAGGTCATCACCGCCCAGCAGAAGGGTGAGCCGCTCGAGTACGTGGTGCCCGCGCAGACCATTCTGATCGAGAATCCGGTCGCCGTCGTCACGGAATCGGCCCACCCGGAGAAGGCCGCCCAGCTCATCGCCTTCCTGCGCACGCCAGAGGCGCAGCGCGTCTTTGGCGCAAAAGGCTACCGCTCGATCCTGCCGGACATCCTCGCCGAGTTCGAGGACTTCGTCACCCCGGAGGCGCTCTTTACCATCGCCGAGCTTGGCGGCTGGGCAGAGGTGACGACGACGTTCTTTGATCCGGACAACGGCATCGTGGCCCAGGTTCAGCAGCGATGAGCGCCGGCGCCTATCCTCTTGGCGCCGCTCCGGCGGCGCCCGAATCCGGGACATCGGGCGCGCGTGGTTGGGCTGTTGGCAAGCCGCTCTCGGTCGGGATCGTCACCGCCTATCTGAGCGTGATCGTCCTGATCCCGCTGGCGGCCGTCGCCTTTCGCTCGACGCGGGAGGGATGGGACGGCTTCTGGGCCTCGGTGACCACGCCGCAGGCGATGGCCGCCCTCTGGCTCAGCCTCGGCGCATCGCTGCTGGTGGTGCTGATCAACGCCGTCATCGGCACCCTGATCGCCTGGGTGCTGGTGCGCGACGAGTTTCCGGGCAAGGAGGTCGTCAGCGCCCTGATCGATCTGCCGTTCGCCCTGCCGACGATCGTGGCCGGGCTGACCCTGATCGCCATGTATGGCGCGCGCAGCCCGCTGGGGATCAACATCGCCTACACCCGCATTGCCGTCGCCCTGGCGCTCCTCTTCGTAACGCTCCCCTTCGTGGTGCGCGCCGTGCAGCCGGTGCTGGGTGAGATCGACCGCGAGATGGAGCAGGCGGCCACCGCGCTCGGCGCGAGTGGCTGGACCACCTTTCGCCTGATCGTGTTGCCGAACCTGTTGCCCGCCATTCTGGCCGGCGTTGGCCTCGGCTTCGCGCGCGCCATCGGCGAGTTTGGCTCGGTGGTGCTGATCTCCGGCAACATCCCCTTCGAGACTGAGGTGGCCGCCGTGCGCATCTATAGCCAGGTCGAGAACGACAACATCGTCGCCGCCTCGGCCATTGCCGTGGTGCTGCTCGCCATTTCCCTGGCGGTCCTGCTGATCATCAATCTCTTCGAGCGCCGGAGCCGCAAGCATGACGGCTAGCCCTCACCCCCAGCTCCTCTCCCGCCGAGCCGGGAGAGAGGGAAACGCGCGCCTGGCATTGCGCTCGATCGCGCTCGCCTACCTGGGGCTGCTGCTGGCCGGACCCGTGGCCATCATGCTCTGGACGACGTTCTCCGGCGGGCTGGGGCCGGTCTGGGAGGCGCTGACGCGGCCCTCTTTCCTGCACGCACTGAAGCTGACGTTGCTCATCACCGCTATTGCCGTGCCGTTGAACACCCTCTTCGGCATCCTCTTCGCGATGGTTGTGGTGCGGCGGGAGTTTCGGGGCAAGGGCGTGCTGACGGCGCTGCTCGATCTGCCGCTCGGCGTCTCGCCGGTGGTCGTCGGCCTGGCGCTGATCATCGTCTACGGGCGGCGCGGGGAGTTCGGCGGTTGGCTGGCCGTGCATGGTATCCGCGTCATCTTCGCTACGCCAGGGATGGTGCTGGCCACCATCTTCGTCTGTATCCCCTTCGTGGCGCGCGAGGTGATCCCGGTTCTGCGCGAGATCGGGACGGAGCAGGAACAGGCCGCGCGCACGCTCGGCGCGTCCGGCTGGCAGATCTTCCGCATGATCACCTTTCCCGCCATCCGCACGGGCGTGGCCTTCGGCGTCGTGCTGACCACGGCGCGGGCCCTCGGCGAGTATGGGGCGGTGGCGATCGTCAGCGGAAAGCTCTCCGGCCGCACTGAGACCCTGACCATTCACGTCGAGGAACGATTCCTCAACTTCGACATGACCGGGGCCTACACGGCATCGCTGGTGCTGGCGTCGCTGGCGCTCCTGACGCTCGTGTTCATGCAGCGGCTGAAGCCGCGGGGGAGTCACTGATGGGCATTGTCGTCCGCAATCTGCACAAGAGCTATGGGACGTTTCGCGCCCTTGACGACGTTTCCGTTGAAGCCCCCAGTGGTTCGCTGACCGCGATTCTGGGGCCGAGCGGCAGCGGCAAGTCGACCCTGCTGCGGGCCATCGCCGGTCTCGATGAGCCGGAGAGCGGCGAGATCGTGATCGACGGGGCGGTAGCGACCGGGCTGCCGCCGCAGCGGCGCAACGTCGGCTTCGTCTTCCAGCACTATGCCGCGTTCAAGCACATGACCGTGCGCGACAACGTCGGCTTCGGCCTGCGCATCCGCAAGCGGCCGAAGACGGAAATCCGGCAGCGCGTTGATGAATTGCTCCATCTGGTGCAGCTCGACGGCTTCGCCGAGCGCTACCCGGCGCAGCTCTCCGGCGGGCAGCGGCAGCGCATGGCCCTGGCGCGGGCGCTGGCGGTCGAGCCGCGGGTCCTTCTCCTCGATGAGCCGTTCGGCGCGCTCGATGCCCGCGTGCGCGAGGAGCTGCGCGACTGGCTGCGCCGCCTGCACGACGAGGTGCACGTCACCACTGTCCTGGTCACGCACGATCAGGAAGAGGCGATGGAGGTGGCGTCGCACATCGTGGTCATGAACAAGGGGCGCGTTGAGCAGGTGGGCACGCCGGCCGAGCTCTACGAGCAGCCGGCTACCGAGTTCGTGATGAGCTTCGTCGGCAAGGTCAACCGTATTGGCGATGCCTACATCCGGCCACACGAGGTGGTCGTCTGCCACCCCGGCCAGGAGGGATGCATCCCGGCCATCATCGACCGTGTGATCGCGCTCGGTTTCGACAACCGCATCGAACTGACGCTGCCCGATGGCGAGCGTGTCTGGGCGCAGGTGACGCGCGACGACATGCTGCGGCTGCGCCCCGTCACCGGCGAAACGGTGGGCGTCGACCTGAGCCAGAGCCGGCGGCCTGGTTGGGAGCCAGGCGGGTTCGAGGCGGTGGGGCCGGTGGCGGCGACGGCATCGATTGTTCCGATGCGCGACGAGCGCCGCGGGCGGGTGGCGCGCGTGGGCAGCCGGTAAGCGGTCATGGATTCCTGGCGAGCGAGTTTGCGCCTCGCCGCGGTGATGAGCGCGGTGGCGATCATGTATCTGGTAGGGCGCTGGGTGGCTGAGGCATTGGCCTTCACGCCTTGACCAAACAGCCCTCATCCCAACCCCAAAGGACCCTCACCCCAACCGCCAACCGCTTCGCGGGTACCCTGCCCTGTGCGCGGGGAGAGGGGGTTTTGGCGTCGTGGTGGGTGGTGGTGAAGGGACCGTGGTTCTTGTGCGGGGAAGTCTGCCAAGTGTGCCAACTTTGCCAAGTTTGGCGGGGTGGGAGTTGTTGGCAGGGTTGGCTGAACGGGAGCGGCGCGGCGTCTCCGGTCGTGCACCGCGAGGACGGCCGGGACTGCACGGCGTGGCCTGGCGGTGGCACGATTTCGCGGCTGGGCCGAGATTCTGCGCCCGCGGCTCTGGACGGGGAGACGCGGCCTTCGCAACGTTGCGCTCCCTCATCATGGGGTGCAGCAGGGGGAGGCGAAATGGCGCAAACCCCACATGCGGGGCTGCCGCCTGCCGTGCCGGCGCCGTTAGCGGCGGCGTTGGCGAACAGCGAGAGGCGATCCAAGCAAACCGGAGGCTCCTGTATCCCGCCTGAGATCATCGGGACTCTGAAGCAGATTCGCGGGGTTGCTGGCTCAATCCAGGCTTATGCCGCCGGCATGAGCTGCGCACCGGAGGTTCAGGTAGAGCGCGTCCATGCCTCGGGGCGGCGAATTTCCCGACCATCGGCATCAACAATGATGTCAGGGAGTTGGCAGGTCTCGAGCAGCCGATGATCAAGTGGGCGAGCGTGTGACGCCAGTCTTGCCAGGCGCTTGGAAACCATGACGTCTGGGCTGATGATGACGATGCGTACGCCGAAACGCTCGCTGACAACCTTGATGGGCATCTCGAAATCGGAATCATTGGTGATGATGAGCGCGACGTCTCCGCGGCTATCGAAAGCATCAACCAAGAGGTCCGTGGCAAGGGACACGTCCGACCGCTTCTCCTGCATGATCCACGCCGTCTGCCGCGGTTCGACGCCGACGGGAGGATGCGCCAGGCGAACTTCACGCTTGTTCCGCGAAAACTGGCCTTGTCGAATGACGAGGTTCGGCAGCGTCGCCAGTGCTCGGAGGAACGTATCCTGCCGGCTTGCCCGTTGGGGATCTTCAAGCGTGTCCGACACCCGGGCCGTGTAATACCGAACAACGGCGATCTCCTCGGCGGGCAAGATCGCCGAAGCCAGGGCACAGAGATCAAGCCATTTGAGATGGTTTCGTTCCGCCGTATGGCGAAAGCACTGATGGTAAAGCGAGAACCCATCAATGTAGACACAGGCGGGCATGCGTCCTCCGCGGAAGGCACAAGAAAAGGGGC
>CAYSXO010000345.1:3104-5329 GCA_964434995.1 uncultured Sphaerobacteraceae bacterium | reverse complement strand
TGGTACCTCGAGAACGAGCAGGACATCGTCGAGAGCGTGAACGAAATATTCGGACAGTAGGTGATGGGTGATAGGTAGTGGGTGATGGGGTGGACGAGGATGATTGCAGGCAAACCAGGCGCCAAACGCGCGTGCTCCCGTTTGCCCATCACCCATCACCCATCACCCACCACCTTCGTCCGGAGGACGACCGTTGGCGACCGTTGAACTGATCGGCGTCCGCAAGGCGTACAAGGACGTCGAGGCCGTCAAGCGCCTCAGTCTGCGGATCGAGGAAGGCGAGTTCTTCTCCCTCCTTGGTCCCTCAGGGTGCGGCAAGACGACGACATTGCGCATGATCGCCGGCTTCGTCCACCCCACGGAAGGTTCCGTGGTCATCGGCGGGCAGGACTTCACGGCTCTGCCCCCGGAAAAGCGCTCGATTGGCATCGTGTTCCAGAACTACGCCATCTTTCCGCACATGAACGTTTTCGACAACATCGCCTATGGGCTGAAAGTGCGGAAAGTTCCCACGGCAGAGATCGCCAGCCGCGTGCAGAGCGTGCTTGGCACCGTGGGCCTGAGCGGCTACGAGAAGCGGTATCAGCGCGAATTGAGCGGCGGCGAGCAGCAGCGCGTGGCCCTGGCCCGCGTGCTTGTCATCGAGCCGCGTATCCTGCTGCTCGACGAGCCGCTCTCGGCGCTCGACAAGAAGCTGCGCGAGGAGATGAAGTACTGGATCAAGAATTTGCAGGAAAAGCTGGACATCACGACCGTCTATGTGACGCATGACCAGAATGAAGCGCTGACCATGTCAGACCGCATCGCGGTGATGAACAAGGGCGTAGTCGAGCAGATCGGCACGCCCAGGGAAATCTACGAGCAGCCAATTTCGCGCTTTGTGACAGACTTCATCGGAGAATCAAACATTCTGGAGGGTGAGGTCGCCGAGATCGAGAGCGATGCCATCGGGCTGGCGTTCCAGAACCTGCGCCTGCGCGCGCCGCGGAACCGCGACGTGCAGGTGGGCCAGCGGGTGCACTTCGTGGTGCGGCCAGAAAACGTGCGGCTCGGCGCGAAAGAGAAAGAGAATGGACCAGCGGATAACGTGCTGCCCGGAACGCTCGTCAGTCAGTCGTATCAGGGCTCGCTGATTCGCTGCGAAGTTGCGGTCGGCGAGCAGCCGATCGTCCTTGAAGTGCAGAATACGCCGGGCGTGCGCATCCCCGCGCTCGCCAGCGCGGTGCAGATCGGCTGGCCGGTGGAGAGCACGGCAGTTATTACGGATTAGTGACCCTCACCCCCACCCCCTCTCCCAGTGCACTGGGAGAGGGGGTGGGGGTGAGGGCGTTTGTGGCGCCGGGCGCATGGGCGCCTTAGTTGTGTATCAACCAGGGAAGGGACGCGGGGGATGACAGTTCGGATTGGAATCGACGTTGGCGGCACGAACACGGATGCCGTTCTCATGGACGGCATGGCGGTCATTGCCAAGATCAAGACGCCGACCACCGAGGACGTCACCAGCGGCATCACGACCGCACTGCGCCACGTCCTGGAAACGTCGGGGACACCGACGTCGCAGATCGCGGGCGTGATGATCGGCACCACCCACTTCACCAACGCGGTGGTTGAGCGACGGCGGCTGCAGGAGACGGCGGCAGTGCGCCTGGGCCTGCCGGCGACGGAGGCGTTGCCGCCATTTGTTGACTGGCCGGACGATCTGGCCGACGCCCTTGGCCGGCATGCCTACCTGGTTCATGGCGGCCACGAGTTCGATGGCCGCGAGATCGCGCCGCTGGACCCGGAGGAAATCCGGCAGGTGGCGGCCGATCTGCGGGACAAGGGGATCACGGCGATCGCCGTCTCCTCCGTCTTTTCGCCGGTGAACGCGGCGATGGAGGAAGAGGCGGCGGCCATCATCATGGCCGAAGTGCCGGACGCCTCCGTGACCATCTCCAGCGAGATCGGGCGCATCGGCCTGCTGGAGCGTGAGAACGCCGCGATTCTCAATGCCTGCCTGCGCCGCCTTGCCCGGCAGACCGTGGCAGCCTTCCGGCAGGCCATTGGCGAGCTTGGCATCACGGCGCCGCTCTATCTGACGCAGAACGATGGCACCCTGATGAGCGCGGAGTTCGCCGAGCTCTATCCGGTGCTCACCTTCGCGTCCGGCCCGACCAACTCGATGCGCGGCGCGGCCTTCCTCTCCGGCCTCAAGGATGCGATGGTCGTCGATGTCGGCGGCACCA
>CAYSXO010000345.1:0-3071 GCA_964434995.1 uncultured Sphaerobacteraceae bacterium | reverse complement strand
CTCCGACGTGGGGGCGCTGACCCACGGCTTCCCCCGGGAGGCCTCGGTGGCGGTCCACATTGGCGGCGTGCGCACCAACTTTCGCATGCCCGACGTCTATTCCTTCGGCCTCGGGGGCGGCTCGCTGGTGCTCGAAGATCCCTTGCGGGTTGGCCCCCAGAGCGTCGGCTACCGCATCACGAAGGAGGCGCTCGTCTTCGGTGGCGACACTCTCACCACCACCGATGTCGCCGTGGCCTCGGGAACCGCTGATATCGGCGATGCCAGCAAGGTGAGCGGGCTCGATGCGGAACTGGTTGCGGCGGCAATGGCGCGCATTCAGGCGATGACCGACGCGGCCGTTGACCGCATGAAGACCAGCGCGGAGCCGATCCCGGTCATCGTCGTCGGCGGCGGCAGCATCCTGATTACGCACGAGGTTTCGGGAGCCTCCGAGATGGTCAAGCCCGACCACTATGAGGCGGCGAACGCGGTTGGCGCGGCCATCGGCCAGATTTCGGGCGAGGTCGACCGTGTCTACGCGCTGGAAGGGCGCTCGCGGGCGGAGGCGCTGGACGAGGCGAAGGCGGAGGCGAGCCAGAAGGCGATTGCCGCGGGCGCCGATCCGGCCACCGTGCAGATCGTCGATGTGGAAGATGTGCCGCTGACCTACCTGCCCGGCAATGCCACCCGCATCCGGGTCAAGGCGGTCGGCGACCTGACGCTGTAGTTGTCGAGGAGATGCGGCTTGTGTTCCTCGCCCTGGACATCGTGTCGTGCTAAGCGCCAGCGAAGCGTCTCGGCGCAATGGAGCCGGTTATTGCCTGACCCGAGATCCATCATTTCTCACGATGACACGGTTGAGGTGTTGCGCTAGTTGGCAACAATCGTGTCCTCGAAGCTCTGGAGGTATGAATGCCTGACACGAGTGAGTCCGCCGGGAGCTGTGTCCTCAGCGAGGAGCAGGCGCTGCAGATGATTGCCTTCCTCACCAGTGCCGCCGAAATCTCGATTCACGAGCCGACCTACTATGGCACCTTCCGCCTGGTCGATGCGGCCAGCCGCCTCATTACCTTCATGCTGGAGCATGAGACGCCACGGACGGGGCCCTTCCTGCGCGAGTTGAAGACGGAGCTCGATACGAAAAAGGTCTGGATGATGTGGGATCGGGAGGCCTATTTCGACTTCCTGCGACAGACGCCAGCCATGGTCGCGGCAGAGGTAAAGCGCCTCGCCGATGAGGACCGGGCGCGGCAGGACGAGGCAGCATCATGAGCCAGACGCCTGTCGCCGATACCGTCTTCGAGGTGATCAAGAGCCGCCGCGTCGCGCGTGTTTTCACCGGCGAACCAGTGGACGACGCGCTGCTGGCGAAGATGGTCAACGCCGCGCGCTGGGCGTCCAGCGCCGGCAACCGCCACGTCCACAAGTTCTTCATTACGCGCGATCCGGCGAAGATCAAGATGGTGCGCTCCTTCTCGCCCGGCCTCCTGTCCGAGCCGCCGGCGCTGATCTTCATCCTCACGGACCACGAGGTCGCCGCCCGCGAGCGCCTGCAGGATGGGGACGATGCCAACGCGGTCGATGTGGGCACGGCGGCGCAGAACATGATGACCATGGCCCAGGCGCTGGGCCTGGGCACCTGCCCCGTCACGTCGTTCAGCAAATCGGGTGTGCGCGAGGTGCTCGGCCTGCCGTCGACCTTGACGCCCGAGTTGATGCTGATGGTGGGGCACCCTGTTCCGGTCGACCGGTCGCTGCGGAGCAACGCGCCGAAGCCGGTCAAGGTGCGCGACCTCACCTACTGGGAAGAAGCGGGCAAGCATGATTCCACCTGAGCCAGGCCGCTCACTCACGGGGACATCCCGAGCAAAGAGAAGGATTCCGCTCCGGGGCGCGATCGTCTTGGGCACGCCAAGATGCTTCGCTACGCTCAACAAGACCTGTCTGGGAGGACGCGAATAGAGGGCGCGGCACTGGCCGAAACGGCTTTCATGCCCATCACCCATCACCTATCACCCACGCGAAAGGACCGTGCGTGCGACTGCTGGAGCGACAGGAAATCGAGGACATCGCCAGGGGGTCGGCCGTGCTTGGCACGGGCGGCGGCGGCGATCCCTACCTTGGCAAGTTGGCCGCCATCCAGGCGATCAAGAAATTTGGGCCGCTCCAACTCGCGGACATCAACGAACTGCCCGACGACACACTCGTCGCTTTCCCGTTCGCCATCGGCTCGCCGGTGCCGTTTCTCGAACGGATCACCATGACGAAGGAGTTGGTCACCGCCTATCACGCCATGGGCCGCTATCTGGGCAAGCAGATCGGCGCGGTCATGTCGGCCGAAATTGGCGGCATCAACTCCGTCCTCCCGTTCGCCGTCGGCCGCGAGCTCGGCCTGCCGGTGATCGACGGCGACTGCATGGGCCGGGCGTATCCGGAAATCCAGCTTGTCACGCTGACACTCTACGGGCATTCCGCCGCGCCACTGGCCGTTGCCGACGAACATGGCAATGTGGCCGTCGTCGACACGGTTGACAATACCTGGGCCGAGCGCATTGCCCGGCCGATCGCGGTCGAGATGGGCGCCATCTCCGGCGGCTTCGGCTACCCGGTCACTGTCAAGGATCTCAAGGAGGCGGCCATCCTGGGGTCGGTCAGCTTTGCCGAGGAGATCGGCAGAGCGATCCGTGTGGCGCAAAGGGAACATCGTGACCCGGTCGAGGCCGTGCTCAACACGGCGAACGGATTCCGCCTCTTCTCCGGCCGCATTGTCGACGTCGAACGGCGCACCCAGAAGGGGTGGGCGCTGGGCGAGACGCGCGTCTCCGGAGTCGACGAGTACGCGGGGCGCGAGATGGTCGTCCGCTTCCAGAACGAGCACCTGGTCGCCATCGAGAATGACGAGATCGTGGCGTCGGTGCCCGACCTGATCGCCATCCTCGATACCGAGCGGGGCGAGCCGATTACGACCGAGAACCTGCGCTACGGCTTCCGGGTCACGGTGATCGGCATTCCCTGCGATGCGAAGTGGCGCACGCCCGAAGGGATCGCGCTCGGTGGCCCGCGCCACTTTGGCTACGACATCGACTTTA
>CAYSXO010000344.1:0-5346 GCA_964434995.1 uncultured Sphaerobacteraceae bacterium | reverse complement strand
GCGGTGCCGTGCGTGCGATGGGTGATGGATGACGGGCTTGCGGCTCCTGGCTTTTGGCCTCATGGCCTTCCGGCGCGCCCAATCACGTCTGACTCCCGAATTCCGACTCACGGCTCATGACTCACGACTTCCGACTTCCGGCTCCTCCGTGTTCCGAAGTTGACATCGCGCGAGTTCCCGTGATGGCAGTCGTTCACCCCGGCAACTCCTAAAGTGAACGTGTCGAACGGGGAGGCGCCCCGAGACGCGAGTAGCAAGCATAGGAGTCAGCAATGGAATCCGAGTGTTTCGACGGGATCACGACCACCTTCGCGCGAACCGAGAGCCGCCGTGGCGCGCTCCGCATGCTGGGCGCGGCGGTGCTGGGCATTGGCGGTGTCAGCCTGCTGGGCATGCAGGAGAGCGACGCCCGGCGCAAGCGCGGCAAGAAGGGCAAGGGTAAGGGCAATGGTGAAGGCAACACGCGCTGCCTGAAGTCGGGAGACCTCTGCCGGACTGACGATCAGTGCTGCCCAGGCAAGGGCCTCATCTGCGAAGTGCCGCAGAACGCCAGCAACAGCGACCTTCGCTGCTGTGGCGGCCAGGGCGCGGTTTGCGGCGGCGTGAACGAAGATGGCGACTTCATCGGCCCGCTCTGCTGCATCGGCGAGGCCGGGGTCCGCTCCTTCGTCTGCAGCCAGAGTGATCCGGACAATCCATTCGTCCAGGGAACGTGCATCCCCGCGCCGGACGACCTGTAGACCCAGATCGCCCCAGCGTCACACGTCACTTTCTCTCAACTCCCGGGGTGGGCGCCAGTGGCGCCCACCCCGTTTTCCTGAGCCGGCAAGTCGTGAGTCGGAAGTCGGCAGGTGGGCGGGATGAGCCGTAGCCGACGGACTCGCGGCCAACAGCCGAGAGCCAATAGCCCGTTTCTACGCCACCTGAACCGGAACTGGACCGCTCTGCGCCTTCGGCAGAAGGGCGGCGGCAAGCACTTGATCGAGCGAATCGACCTGTATGAGGTCCATCCCGTCGCGCACGACCGCGGGCAGTTCCGCCAGATCCTTCGCATTGCGGCGCGGCAGGATGAAGGTCTTGATCCCGCCTCGATGCGCGGCCACGGTCTTCTCGCGCAATCCGCCAATGGGCAACACCTTGCCGCGCAGGGTGATCTCCCCAGTCATCGCCACGTCCTTGCGGACCTGGCGCCCGGTCAGCGCCGAGATCAGCGCCGTCGCCATGGTAATGCCAGCCGACGGCCCGTCTTTCGGAATGGCCCCGGCAGGGACATGGACGTGAATGTTGTGCTTGTCGAAGAAGTCGCCCGCGAGGCCATACTCGTTGGCACGGGCGCGCGCATAAGAAAGCGCGGCGCGCGCCGACTCCTGCATAACGTCGCCAAGCTGCCCGGTAAGGATCAGATCGCCCTTGCCAGGCATGATCAGCACCTCGATACCGAGCAGATCGCCGCCCACGCTGGTGACTGCCGCGCCCGTGGCGACGCCGACCTCGTCCTGCTCCTCGGCCAGCCCGTAATCATACTTGGGTACGCCCAGATAGTCGCTCACCTGCGCCGCGTCGACCTCGATCGATTCCGGCGGCTCATCGGCAGCCAGAATGCGGGCCACCTTGCGGCAGAGCGAGCCAATCTCCCGCTCCAGGTTCCGCACGCCCGACTCTTCCGTGTACTCCCGAATCAACCGGCGCAGGGCGTCATCGGTAACGGTCAACTGCTCCGGCGCAAGCCCATGCGACTCAAGCGCCTTCGGCAACAGGAACTGTCGCCCAATGGCCATCTTCTCGACTTCGGTGTAGCCGGAGACCTCGATGATCTCCATCCGGTCGCGCAACGCGGGCGGAATCGGCTCCAGCAGATTGGCGGTCGTGATGAAAATCACCTTGGAGAGATCGAACGGCACCTCCAGGTAGTGATCGGAGAAGGTGGTGTTCTGCTCGGGATCGAGGACTTCGAGGAGCGCCGACGACGGATCGCCCCGGAAGGCATCCGACCCAACCTTGTCGATCTCATCCAGGACGAGCACGGGGTTGCGGCTCTTTGCGTCTTTAAGTGCTTTGATGACGCGGCCCGGCATGGCGCCCACGTAGGTTCGCCGGTGCCCGCGAATCTCCGCCTCGTCGCGCACGCCGCCGAGCGACATGCGCACGTAGTTGCGGCCGATCGCCCGCGCGATGGAGCGCCCCAGGCTTGTCTTGCCGACGCCTGGCGGGCCGACGAAGCAGAGGATCGGGGCTCGCAACCGATCCCCCGCCAGCTTGCGCACGGCGATGAACTCCAGGATGCGCTCCTTGACCTTCTCCAGTCCGTAGTGATCTTCACCCAGGATGCGAGCCGCCTCGGCGAGATCGAGATGGTCCTCCGTTTCAACAGCCCACGGCAGCTCCACCAACCAGTCGAGGTAGCCGCGAATCACGCCGATCTCCGGGGAGAACGGATGCTGCTGCTCAAGCCGCTCAACCTGCACGAGCGCCTTTGCCTTGACGTCCTCCGGCATGCCGGCAGCGTCGATCTTCTCGCGCAGTTCATTGGCCGCCGCCGCCTCGGCTCCTGACTCGCCCAACTCTTTCTGAATGGCGCGCAACTGCTCGCGCAGGTAGTACTCGCGCTGCTGTTTGTCCATCCCCGCCTGGGCCTCGGTCTGGATTTCCTGACGCAGGTTGAGGACGTCGAGGCGCTTCTGGATGAGCACGCTGAGGCGGCGCAGGCGCTGCACGGGGTCGAGGATTTCCAGCAGTTCCTGGCGCTGATCCGAGGAGAACTCGGGCGAGAACGCGATTAGGTCGGCAAGCCAGCCTGGCTCTTCGACCCCGCGCACCATCGTCAGCACCTCTTCCGGAACATTTGGGAGCATGCTGATGTAGCTCTCGACCTGCTCCATGACCGCGGTCATGGCCGCTTCCGCGGCCGCGGTGGAATCGACCGGGTCATCCTGCCGCACGACGCGAGCCACGAGATAGGGATCTTGCTGCACCAACTCGGTCACGATGCCGCGCGCCAGCCCCTGCAGCACGACATGGCGGCTGCCACTGGGGCGGAACTGGGCGATCTCGGCGATAACGCCAACGCCGCACAGCTCGAACTCCTGCGGCTCAGGTTCGGGATCGGGAATCCACTCCGGCTCGCCGTCGATGCCGCCATGCGCGGCGGCTTCGATGATGACGTCGGCCAGGAGCGCCCGCAACTCGCCCTCGTCATCGACCGCGCCATTCGGCGTCCCATGTTCCCCGTCCGGAAAGACCGGCCGTTCGGTCAGCACCAGAACGTGCCGGTGCTCGCCGCGCGTGGCGCGGTCGATGACCCGCGCGGCCTCTTCGTCCTCGACCGGGAACGGAATCGACATGTGCGGCAGAAGCAGCGTTTCATCGACGACGAGGACCGGCAGGAGGACATAGGGCGGCTTTCGAGTTGCGCTCTTTTTGCTGCGCGAGCGAGGCGCGCGCGGCTTGGACGCCGCGACAGGTTCGACGGCAGGCGCTGGAGCCTCGACATGAGACTCATCGTCCTGGTGCTGGTGGGATTGAGCGGCATTCACGGAACGAGGTGGCATGAGGCAGTCTTTCCAGGTTCCAGGCTAGCACGGCGCGACCGGCTGGTCTGGAATGGTTTCGTCGGGCCGGTGATCTGGGCTTATCGCCGCGCCGGGACAAAACCGCGAGTGAGCGGGATGCAAGGCGGCAATAGCACACAAGTTTACCCGCCTCTGGCTGTTCCGGGTAGGGCCGCTGTCGCGCGAACGTGGGGAAAACCGTCATTCATATGGGTGATTTCCAACTGGCGGCTACCTGTCATTCACCCATCGGCGTTCAGAGCCCCAGGTACGGGGGACAAGTCCACCGTGAACGTCCACCTGGTGTTCGATGTGTCGACAGGGTTTTGGCCCAATCCCATGCTGGCCTTGACTCGCGAGGACGGCTGCGCGACACGGAGCAAAGGGGCAACGCCATGCTCTTGCCGGAACTGTCTCGCACCCAGCCCCAGGTCATTTGTCGCCGTCCCGCGAGCGGGCTCGGAGACCCGACGGGACAGGCGCAATCGACTTCCTCAAAGAATCCCGAGGCCAGGCAGCCGCCAACGGCATCACCGCCGGAGGTGGTCGTGATTGGCCCTGCCGGTTCCTTCGCTGAAGCCGAACCAACGCCTGGCCCAATCACCATCCGCGTTGCCCGCACAGTCGTCGCCACGAATCCGAGCAACCCGGAAGCAACCCATGTCGCCGTCCGCGACGGCCACGTCCTCGGAGCCGGCACGTTCGATGAGGTAGCCGGCTGGGGCGCGTATACCCTGGACGAGACATTCGTGGACCATGTCCTGATTCCCAGCATGATCGAAGCCCACTCGCATGCCACGGAAGGCTCGACCGGTGCATTTCTCTACGTCGGGTTTTTCGACCGTCCGGCTCCGGATGGTTCGGTGCCGAGGGGCATGCAGCCTATTGCGAACGTTGTCGAGCGCATGAGAGAGGCGGATCCCTGGGTGGATGACCCCGATGAGGCGCTGATCGCGGTCGGCTTCGATCCAGTCTATTTTCCAGGCACGTCGGCCTCGGCCGCGGACCTTGACAGCGTGACTATGACTCGCCCAATCTTTGTTTTCCACGCGAACGGACATTCGGCCCGGTGCGAACCAATCGCATGGCAGCGAGCGCGGCCGCAAAACGCGCCGGCGTACCGTTCTCACTCAGTTCCGATGCCAATCTCACGCCGTTCGGCCACCTCTTCAGCATGTAGTGCGCGGTCAACCGGCTGATGGCTACAGGGCGGATCCTGGGCGAGTATGAAAGAATCTCCGCGTACGGCGCGCTCGACGCGGGGACGCTCGATGCCGCCTATCAGAGTCACCTCGATGCAGGGCTTGGGAGCCCCACGATGTCGCGCCAATAGCCATCATGGAGGACATTGCTGTCTGGGGCACGGTCGGCGGCGGCATCACGGATGAAGCGACCCACGGTTAGGCAGCCGCGCCTCGCCCAGACACGCGGCTCCGGCATGATGGAGGTACGCCCCAATGAGCGACCGCTCCACGACAACCGCCGAACAACGGCGAGCGGAATGGCTGCAGCGAATGGAAGGCTATGCCAGAGACGCGTCACCCAAGACCCGGCCCTATGCCGAGGAGCTGGTGTCCCTGGTGGCGCCGGATCCGGGCGCTGTCGTGCTCGACGTCGCGACCGGGACTGGTGTGGTGGCCGTCGAGGCGGCACTGCGCGTTGGGCCGGGCGGCTCGGTGCTGGCGACCGATCTGGTCCCGGAGTGGGAGCCTTACGTCGAGGCGACGGCAGCAGCCGCCGGCTCGGCAAACGTGACCTTTGCCGCGATGCCCTCGGAGTCGCTGGAGTTGCCAGACGA
>CAYSXO010000343.1:0-5366 GCA_964434995.1 uncultured Sphaerobacteraceae bacterium | reverse complement strand
CCGGGTGAGCGACAAACTGAAATGCGTCGTACAGTACCCGGTATGAATACGATGCCTGGACCCCAAACAGTGACTCGCGATCCGTTTGTCGACGCCCAGGCCGTGCTGGCTGGCGGCGTCTCTGCCTCGATGCGGCTGCACCCGTATCTCGGGCGCCCGCTCTATGTCAAGCATGGCCAGGGGCCATATCTGTACGGCCTGGATGGCACGCGCTATATCGACTACAACATGTCGAATGGCGCGGCGCTGCTCGGTCACGATCACCCGGCCGTGAAGCAGGCGGTGCTGGCAGGGGTGGAAGCCGGGATCATCTGCGCGGCGGAGACGCCCTATCATGAGTCGCTCGCGGCGCGCATGATCGAGATCATCCCGGCCGCCGAGCGGGTCCGCTTTTCCAGCGTCGGTAGCGAGGTCACCCTCGTCGCCCTGCGCATCGCGCGCAACGCCACCGGCCGCGACAAATATCTGAAGTTTGATGGGCATTTCCACGGGCTCACCGAGCCGTGGCTCTACCGGCGCGAGGACCCGCTGCATCAGGAGAGCGCGGTCGTGCCGTCGTCCGGCGGCGTGCCGGCCTCGGGCGCGGCAGACGTGGTGATGGTTCCCTGGAACGACGTCGAGGCGTTCGAAGCGGCCATCACGACGCATGGCGACGAGTTGGCTGCCGTCATCTGCGAGGGCATTCACTTCAACGCTGGCTGTATCCCGCCGGAGCCAGGATTTCTGGAGTTGATCCGCGCTCGCTGCAACGAGCATGGCGTCGTCTTCGTGATGGACGAGGTGCTTTCCGGCTTCCGCACGCACCTGGGAGGCGTGCAGGCGCAGTACGGCGTCACCCCGGACCTGACGACGCATGCCAAGGCGCTTGCCAATGGGATGCCGCTCTCCTCCGTCTCGGGGCGAGAAGACCTGATGCTCCAACTGGCGCCCACGGGGCCTGTCGTGCACAGCGGCACCTACTCGGGCCATCTGCTGAGCGTGCTGGCGGCGCTGGCCACGCTCGAGGAGTTGAGCAAGCCCGGGGTCTACGACCGGATCAATGCCACCGGCGAAGCCTTCTACCGCGAGTTACAGGCGATCTTCGACCGCGCCGGCGTGCCAGCGCGGGTACAGGGGATGGGCGCGCGCTTCGGCATCTACTTCGGCATCACGGAGCCGGTGCGAACCTGGTCGGACGCGCTCGGGCACGATCACGACCTGAACCGCCGCTTCGTCGCCGGCTGCGTCGAACGGGGCATCTACTTCCATGGCTACACGCGGCAGGGCCCTCCGGGCCACTCCGGCTTCTCCGTCGCGCATAGCGAGGAGGACTTCGCCGAGACGCTGGCGGCGGTCGAGGATGTGGCAAAGGGCCTTGTCGCCTGACGGAAGGCCGCGCCGGGTTGACGCTGGGCCCGCGCAACGCGGGTCATGGAGATGGGGCCGCCCTGCGCGCGGCGAAGCACCTCGGCGCTGGCGCTCAATCGCCCATGGAAGCCGAGATGGTTCGCCGCGCTCCCCGTGACACCGTGCCCTGGGCCTCCGTTTTTCAACCGAAGGAGAACCGATGCGCCTGATTGCCGGCGGCATCATGCACGAGACCCATACCTTTTCGGCCGAGCCGACCACGCTCGACACCCTGGCGGTGGTGGCTCGCGGCGATGAGCTGCTTGCCTATGCCGGCAAGAACCACTCGCTTGGCGGGGTGATCGACGGCTGCCACGAGCTGGGAATCGAGCTTGCTCCGGCGTTTTTCGCCGACTCGCCATCGACCGGGACGCCCGACCGCCAGACCTTCGAGGCGCTCCTGGGCGAACTGTGCGAGCGCATCTCCGCCGCGCTACCCGCGGACGGCATCGTGCTCACGCTGCACGGGGCGATGGTGGCAGAGGGGTTCCCTGATGCCGAGGCAGAAATCGCGCGGCGCGTGCGCGCAATCGCCGGGCCGGACATGCCGATCGCCGTCACGCTCGATCTGCACGCCAACATTGGGCAGGCGATGGTCGATGCGGTGAATATCATCACCTGTTACGACACCTACCCTCATGTCGATGCTGCCGAGCGGGCGAAAGAGGCTGTCACGCTCCTGGCGCAAACGATCCGGGGCGAGATCGCGCCCGTCATGGCCCTGGCCAAGCCGCCGCTGATGCCGGTGCCGCAAGCAATCGCCACCGGCGAAGGGCCGTTCCGGGCGCTCTTCGACCGCGCCTTCGCGATGGAGGGATCTGGCGAGGCATTGACGGTGACGGTCGCCGGTGGATTTGCCTACGCCGATGTCCCCGAGGCTGGAGTCAGCGTCCTGGTCACCACCGATGGCGACCCCGCGGCTGCACGCCGCCTCACCGATGAGTTGGCGGCGCTCGCCTGGTCGCTGCGGCACGAGATGGTCATTGCCAACATGCCGCCCGCCGAAGCCGTCGCCGCGGCCATCGGTTTTCCGGAGAGGCCGGTGATGTTGGTCGACGTTGGCGACAACATCGGCGGCGGCACGCCAGGCGACGGCACCGTGCTGCTGGTGGAGCTGCTGAAGCAGAACGCCCAGGACGCGGTGATCGTGGTTGCCGATGCCGAGGCGGCGCGCGCGGCGCACGCGGCGGGCGTCGGGGCGACGGTCCACCTGAGCGTCGGCGGCAAGACGGATCAGCTGCATGGCGACCCGGTGCAGATTTGTGGACGCGTCCGTCTCCTCAGCGACGGCACGTGGGTGCACGAGGGTCCGGAGAATGCCGGCGTGCCGGTTGACGCGGGGCCGACGGCGGTGGTGCGCTGCGGCGGCGTCGATCTGGTCCTGACCTCGCGCAAGGCCTTGCCGGGCGATCAGCAGCAACTGAAGTCGGTCGGCATTGATCCGCTCCGGCAGCAGATCATCGTCGTGAAGGCGGCCGTGCGCTGGCGAGGGGGATTCGGCCCGATTGCGAAGCACGCGTTCTACGCCGACACTCCTGGGCTGGGCAGCGTCGACCTGAGCCGCTTTCCCTACACGCGGATTCGCCGCCCGATCTTCCCCCTCGACCCGGTGACGGCCTCCGTCGGGTAGCCTTCATGAAGCGCGCACGTGTCCAGACGGACCGATTTCAGACAAGGAGTGTCTGATGTCCGAGGGTCAGGATCGGCGCACGAAGAGCAGATCCATCGTCGATGCCGGGGAACTGGCCGAGGAGATGGACTGCATCCATCCGGCGCGGGCGGCGCGAATACTCGCACCGCCCGCGAGACGCCTCGATTGCCGAGGTGCTCCCAGTCGCTGAGGCGCTGATTGAACGCCAGCGCTGGGTGGCGTACGAGCTTCTCTCCGACCATTCGAGCCGGCTCTCTGGCCTCGAGATTCACGACGTCGAGCGGCTGGGTGAAGGACTGGACGGCTGGGTTGCGGTCGCCACGTTCGCCCGCTGCGTTTCCGGTCCAGCGTGGCAGCAAGGCTTCATCGTCGACAAGGACATTCAGCGCTGGGCGCGGTCACCGGACCGCTCCTGGCAGCGGGCCGCGCTCGTCTCGACCGTGCCGCTCAACCTCCGCGCCGCCGGCGGCCATGGCGATACCCCGCGCACGCTCGAGGGCCGCGGTCTGCTCGTGGCCGACCACGACGACACTTCGTCAAAGCGCGTTCATGGGCCCTGCGCGAGCTGGCGATCTGGGATCCCGCGGCCGTGCGAGCGTTTCTCGCACGGCATGAGGCTGTTCTGGCATCGCGCGTGGAGCGGGAAGTTCGCCACAAGCTGGAAACCGGCCTCAAGAACCCACGCGCGTGACACGCATGGCCGCGGCCCGGCCGGGTCCCGATCAGCTCAGCCGCCTTCGGCTTTCTCGCTGTTGCCTCCCGACGCGCAACGTCACAGATAACTCCTGACTTGCCGTCTTGCCGTCTTGCCGTCTCGATTCCTCGACTCGATCAATACGTCCACGAGATCGGCACGTCGATGATGGTCGGGCCGCCGCGCTGGCTGGCCTCGACCACCGCGTCCTCCAGTTCCTCTGGTGAATTGGCTCGCACGCCGGGGATGCCATAGGCGGCGGCCAGCTTCACGAAGTCGGGATTCTCCAGATCGACCGCGATGTAGCGGCGGTCGTAGCGCATGGCCTGATCCAGCTTCACCGCCGTATAGGTCGAGTCGTTGAAGATGACGATTGGCAGGCTGACATTGAACTGCCTGGCGGTGGCCAGCTCGTGCATGGTGAACTGGAATCCGCCATCGCCAACGATGGAGACGACGACCTTGTTGGGCTGGGCGATCTTGGCCCCGATGGCCGCCGGCACCGAAAAGCCGAGGGTCAGGTAGCCAGCAGGCACGAGGAACGTGCGCGGCTCGTAGCAGGGAAAGAACTTCGCGGCGGCATAGGTCATCATCGTCGTGTCGTTGACCAGGATGCCCTCGCGCGGAATAGCCCGGCGCAGCGCCGCCAGGTAGGCCGCGTTTTCAGCCCCGAATGCGGTTTGCAGGGCACATTCGCGCGCCTTTGCCACCTCGGCCGCGCTCCAGCCTTCTTTTCGGACGTCGGCCGCGGCCAGCGCGTCCGCCAGCGCCGTGGCCGCCTTGCGCGCGTCGGCGACGATGGAACGGCTCGGCCGGTAGTTGCGCTCGATCTCCTCGGGGTCGATGTCAATGCGGATGTGAGTCGCGGGGAGGCGCATAGCGCCATCCTCGGTTTCGGCGCCACCCAGCTTGGTGCCGATGACGATGACCGCGTCCGCCTTGCGGAGCAGGTCGTCAACGGCATTGCCGTTGGTCCAAAGATTGCCCAGCGAAAGCGGATGATCCTCCGGGATGACCCCTTTGCCCGTCTGCGAGGTGATGACCGGGGCGCCAAGCCGCTCGGCGATGGCAACGATCGCTTCTCCGGCATCAGCGTTCGCCGCGCCGCCGCCGGCGATGATGACGACCCGTTTCGCGCCCGCGATCTCCTCCGCGGCGGCGGCAATCTGCTCCGCGCTGGCAGCGGGCGTCTCAGCGATGACAGGATCGGGGAAGACGACGTCCGCCTCCGCTTCCAGCACGTCGCGCGGGATCTCGACGTAGGCGGGCCGGGGCCGCCCGCTCGCCATGCGGGCAAAGGCCGCGCTGATGGCCGGGGCGACCTCGGCCACGGTGGCCGCTTGCGCCTGCGAGGCGGTGACCGGGCGGATGGCCTCGGTTTGGTCGCGGATGTCGTGGAAGTGGCCCATCATCTTGCCGGCCCAACGCTGATCCTCGGCCGAGGCGACCACCAGCAGCGGCGACGAATCGGTGTAGGCCTCGCCGACGGCCGTCGCCACGTTGGTGACGCCCGGCCCGGTGATGACCAACGCCACTCCCGGCTTGCCGGAGGCGCGCGCGTAACCATCGGCCATGAAGCCGACGCCCTGCTCATGGCGACCCAGAATGTGCTGGATGGAGCTATCGATCAGCGCG
>CAYSXO010000342.1:0-5367 GCA_964434995.1 uncultured Sphaerobacteraceae bacterium | reverse complement strand
GCCTTCGATCCCGGACGCGACGGATTGGCGGGGATCTACGCCAGCCGGCTTCTCGATCGTGGCGTCGATCCGCGCGCGCTCTGCGCCGAGGTGCGCGCCGACCGGCTCGGCCAACCGGAACGAGGTCATCTGAGCCGTGCGGTCATGGAGCGGCCGCGCGCGAGCCGGTTTGGCCGGGGCACCGCCGCGCACCTTTCGGCAGCGGTCACCGAGCCCGCCTCCGGGAAGGCCGCCAGGCGCACCAGAGCCACGACGAATCGTCGATCGTGGTCGCTGCGGCAACCGGAGATTCGCCTAACGCGCCGTCTGGCCGCCGCCGGTCTCGCCGTCCTCCTGTTGCTGCCACTCGGCGCGCTCGCCGCGAGCGGGCAGGAGCTGGCCAGCCAGGTCCGCTATATCGTTCAACCAGGCGATACGGTGGAGAGCATCGCGGCGGAATTCGGCGTCGATCCGACGGCCATCATCGCCGCCAGCAATCTCTGGGGCGTCGACTATCTCGCCGTGGAAGAAATCGTGGTCATTCCCGATCCCGTCATGTCACCGGACGAAGCCGCCTGGAACGCCTGGCAACGCGAGGGCCCCAGCGCCTACGTGGTTGGCGCTCACGTTGTCGCCCCAGGGGAGACGATGGGCGACATCGCCTACACCTACAATATCGACCCCTGGGCGCTCGCCAACTTCAACGGCGTCAGCGATATTGACGTTCTCGATGCCGGGCAGAGGCTCCTCGTGCCGCTGACCGATTCGGTCGTCCTCCCCGAAGAGGCCGCGCCCGTAGAGGAATGGCAGAGCTCCGATCCGGCAGAAGCCGTTGGCGGCGCCGATGCAAGCTGGGAGCACCCGGTCTCCGGACCAGTTTTTGCCGCGGATGTCCCTGCCTACATGCAGATGTACTCCCTCTCCTGCGAGTATGCGGCCGCCTTCATCGCGACGTCCGCGTTTGGCGCGGGCGTACCGGAGTCCGCCTTCATTGAGAACGTTCCCCAATCGGCGAATCCTCATTGGGGCTACCGGGGCAACATTCACGGCCCATGGGGCGGGACGGACGACTACGGGGTTTACGCCGAGGCGCTCGTCCCGACGTTGAACCAGTACGGGTTCGTCGCCGATGTCTTCTATGGCGCAACCCCTGAATCGATCACGGCCCGCCTCGACGCGGGAATGCCCGTGATCACCTGGCTGGGCTACTTCGGGGACACCGCCTGGCAGCAGGCCAGTCGGACGAAGGGACATATCTGCTCGCCCCCGGCATGCACGTTGTGACGGTCTATGGGTACGACGATGGCGGGGTCTATCTCTCCAACCCCGGCCGTGGAAGCTACGACTATTACACTTGGGGCGAATTCGTCGACCGGTGGTCGGTGATCGACGGCATGGCGCTGGCCGTCGCGCCGATGTAGGGCGACCTCGCGATAACCAGATTCCGCCGATTGGGCTTCAGGCTTCGCCTATACTCGCAAGTGAGTCAGCCAGGAGTCCAATCATGTTTCCCGTCGCGCTTCAAACACCATCAATGCTCCCAACGGTTGGCGCGATCGTCCCACTGCAGGCGCTGCTCGAGCCGTTCTTTCAGGCGCTGGCCGACCCAAACGTGGCCTACGTTCTCCTCTGCCTCGGCTTTCTCGGCCTCTTCCTGGAATTCTCGAGCCCCGGCACATCGGTTCCCGGGGCCATCGGGGTGCTCTGCCTGGGCCTGTCCGCGATTGGCCTGGCCCAACTGCCGTTCGACTGGCGCGGAGGTCTGCTCATCGCCGTCGCCTTTCTGCTCCTCTTCGCCGATCTCTTCGTGCCGTCGCTAGGACTGCTGACGCTCGGCGGGCTGGCTCTGATGATCTCAGGATCGTATGTCCTTTTCGATGAATCTCAGGGCGTCTATGTCAATCGCCCCCTGATCTGGGTCTTCGCTGTCGCCCTGGTCGCAATGTTCGCCGTCATCGGCGGCTTTGCAATCTCTGTCCTGCGCCGCAAGCCAGCAACCGGCCGGGAAGGATTGATCGGCTCGGTCGGTACTGTCCGGAAAACGCTCAACCCAGACGGCATCGTTTTTGTCTATGGGGAACTCTGGCAAGCCACCGCTCCCGGGGAGAGCGAGGCATCGATGCCGCCAATCGACGCGCGGGAGTCAGTGACGGTTACAGGGATGGATGGGCTTCGCCTCCTCGTGCGCCGCGCCACCGCCGTCGAAGTCGAAAGCGCGGGCGTCGCCATCATTGGCGATGCCCGGCCCAAATCGATCGAGCCGGATCCCGCCGCGCCCAGCACGAGCACCACGTGAGTTTGCCTGCGCTCGCCACGCGCGGCGCGTACGACCGTTGAAAGGGACCTGCTGACGTGAACTGGGCCTTGCTCATCATCGTGCCGATCATCCTTTTCGTCCTGATGGTCCTTGCCTCGACCGTCAAGGTCGTACGCGAGTACGAGCGCGGGGTCGTCTTTCGGCTCGGCCGGCTCGTCGGCCCACGAGGGCCTGGCCTCATCTTGCTGGTGCCATTCATCGAGCGCATGCAACGGATCGACCTGCGCACGGTGACCCTCGATATTCCTTCCCAGGAAGTCATTACCCGTGACAATGTCACGGTCCGTGTCAATGCCGTCGCCTACTTCCGCGTCGTCGATCCGAATGCCGCCATTGTCAACGTGACCGATTACAACCGCGCGACCTCGCAGATCGCCCAGACCACGCTTCGCTCCGTTCTCGGCCAGTCGAGCCTCGACGATCTTCTCTCCGAGCGGGAAACGATCAACGAGCGGTTGCAGCAGATCATCGACGAGCAGACCGAGCCCTGGGGCGTGAAGGTCAGCATTGTTGAGGTCAAGGACGTCGAGCTGCCACAGTCGATGCAGCGCGCCATGGCCCGGCAGGCGGAAGCAGAACGGGACAAGCGCGCCAAGGTCATCCACGCCGAAGGCGAGTTCCAGGCGAGCAAGACGCTGGCGGAGGCCGCTGACGTCATCTCGGCAAACCCGGTGACGATTCAGCTTCGCTATCTCCAAACGCTCACCGAAATCGGCGCCGACAATGCCAAGACGATCATCTTTCCCTTCCCCATCGACATGATGGCAGGGATATTCGGCAGCCTCGGCCAGCCCGCCAGCTCCCCAGCAGCACCTTCAACGCATGCGACCCAAACCGAGGAAGCCGCGCGGTCCAGGTAGCGGCTGCACGCGCCGGCTGTCACGCATCGCGCCCGCCATTCGTCTCCTGTGCGAGAACTCCCGGGGCGGTGCTGCTTCGTGGCGGCATGCCGCGACGACCGCCCATCATGGTCAAATGAGGAGTCCACCCGGCATGGAAAGCACTTCAGTCGTTTCCGATCCGTTTCTTGAATATCGCCCGCTCCTCTTTTCGGTTGCCTACCGTATGCTCGGCAGCGCCGCCGACGCCGAAGACGCGGTGCAGGAGACCTGGCTGCGCTGGCACCGAGCCAAGCAGGGGCATGAGCCAATCCACACGCCAAAGGGCTGGCTGACGACCACCATCAGCCGGGTCTGTCTCGACCAGCTCGGCTCGGCGCGCGCCAAGCGCGAGCAATACATTGGGCCGTGGCTGCCCGAGCCATTGGCTGGCGTCACGCCGGACATCGCGGAACAGTCCGCCGATTTCGATTCGATCTCGCTGGCATTCATGATCCTCCTCGAGTCGCTGACGCCCAAAGAGCGGGCGGTCTTCCTGCTCCACGACGTGTTCAGCTACGACTTTGCCACCGTCGGCGAGATCGTCGGCGAATCCGACGCCTATTGTCGCCAGCTCGCCAAACGCGCCCGCGCTCACATGACGGAGCGGCGCCCCCGCTTTGCCCTCGATCCAGAACAACAGGCCCGCCTGGCTGCTAGCTTCCTGCATGCCGCCGTAGACGGCGACATGCCGTCGCTCATCGCAATGCTGACCGACGACGCGGCGATCTACTCCGACGGCGGCGGCAAGGTCAATGCGGCCCGCAAGCCGATCGTCGGCCGGGACAATGTGGCCACGTTCCTCACGGGCATTGGCCGCCTGGCTTCTGAAAACTGGGAGGCGCGGATCGAATCGATCAATGGCCAGCCCGGCATCGTCATGATTTTCGATGGCGCCATTTTCGGCGTACTCACCTTCGAAGTCGAGGAAAATCTGATTCGGAACGTCTACGTCGTCCTCAACCCGGACAAACTGCAGCAAGTCGGCCACGCCATGTCGCTCCCGGTTTCGACTCCAGAGCACCGCATCGAGATCTTTCGCCGCCAGGCCTCCGAAAGGAAATCGTGATGTCCACCGTCATCATTACCGGCCCGACCGGCATCCTCGGCCGGGCCACGATCCCGTTGCTCGTTTCGTCTGGACATCAGGTCCGTGACCTCTCGCGGTCGAACGCGAATGACGAGGACATCCGCGCGCTCGGAGCCGAGCCTATTCGCGGCTCACACTTCCGACCCTGAATCGTTGCAGGCCGCCGTTGCAGGCGCCGAAGCAATCCTGCATCTGGCGACGCGCATTCCCCCGACATCAGATGCGAGGCAAAGAGCGGCCTGGAGCGAGAACGACCGTGTTCGCGCCGAAGGCACGCAAAGTCTGGTTGACGCGGGCATCGCCAGCGGCATCGACTCCTTCATCCGACTCAGCTTTGCCTATGGCTAGCCCGAGAGTGGCGATGCCTGGATCGACGCTGCCGCTATGCCAGCCGAACCTGTTAACGTGATGCGCTCGACTCTTTCCGCGGAAGACGAGGTCGCGCGGTTTGCCTCGTCCGGATGAGCGGGCGGCCGCCGCGGAATCGCGCCCCGCCTTGGCGCCCTCAATGGAGAATCCCTCCCGGCAACGCGCGATCTCGTCGATCTGGCACGGCGCGGCCTCTCCATGCTTTGGCAGCTCACCCAACGCCTTCGCGCCGTTGCTCTGGATAAACGATGCGGCAACGGCCATCGTCGCCATTGGAGCCGGGCGCGCGAAGGTCTGGCGTTCGTGGCCCTATCAATGCCTCACCATGCTGACGTGCGCGTCCCATCGGTGTGTAGGTGGGACTATAGCTCCTGTCCCTGGTCAGCTTGCTCGCCGCGCTGCAACAGCAGTTTGCGCCGCGTGCCTACTACGACAGTCTCCCCGGATTCGGCAGGCAATGGGTCTCGGTGGACGGGCCGTACAACGAACATCTGCCGCGCGACCTCGGCGGCGCGAACCTGGCGCTAGCCCTGGTGATTCTCGTCGCGGTCTTTCGTCCTTCTGCCAATCTCTTCCGCGCGATCGCGGTGGCGAGCCTCGTCGCCCAGACCTCGCGCGGCGCACCTTTCCTTGCTGCCAACGATGCTCGACCAGGTTGCACGGACGGTCAACCTCGTCCTGCTCCCGCTCGTTTCGCTGCTCGTCTTCTTCGGCGCGCGTGGCATGCGGGCCCG
>CAYSXO010000341.1:0-5415 GCA_964434995.1 uncultured Sphaerobacteraceae bacterium | reverse complement strand
CGGCGGCGGCGCGAGCGGATTCCCAACCGGGAGCAACACTCAGAAATCTGAAATTGAGGCGCTTACAAGCGACGGATCGCGCCGGCCCCCGAAGGGGTCCCGATCCGTGGATCAGTCTGTTTGTCGAACGCGAAAGGAGCACAACGAGAGCGAGGCACGACGATTGGGATCTGGATGGGGAAAAGTCCCACCGAGACGTTCATGAAGATCGAGAGCGCGTCAGGGAGGTCCTGACCGCGACGGGCGGCACGGACCGCAAAGGGTCGAGCATGCGTAGGGTTCTTTGGCTCCTTTCCATTGCGATGATCGCGGCGGCGGCGCTGGTTGGTCCCGCTGCCGCGCAGGAAGGCGAAGATCGGGTCGATTCCGCCTTCAGTGATACGATCATTCGCACGCTGGGGTATCCGGAAGTCGCGATCAACGTCGGCCCGGATGGGGTGGAGGCGCCAGCCACGCTCGAGGCCGGGCCGTACCTGGTCACGCTTTCTGCCGACGAGCCGTTCATCGGCTATCTCAACTTCATGCAGCCGCCTGACGGCCTGAGCGAAGAAGAGATGACGCGGATGGCGAAGGACGCGGGCACCAACGATCTGCCACTGCATGATTGGGTCTACGCGGGCGGGACCAACACCCCGGGGATCGGCGAGACGGCCAGCTTCATCATCGACCTGCGCCCTGGCGAGTACCAGGTCGCGGCGTCGTACTACACCGAGGAAGAGAACTTCGAGGAGGTCTACAAGCTCGTTCCGCTGACCGTCACCGAAGCGGCCGCCGATGCCGAGGCGGCGGCTGAACCTGCTTCGACGGTGACCCTCGAGCAGACGGACGATCTGCAGTACATCATTACCCCGGACCCGGTCCCCGCTGGCCCGCAAATCTGGAAGATCACCAACACCGGCGAAATGATGGCCCACCATGTGGTGATGATGCGCGTGCCGGATGGCGCATCGGCCAGCGGCATCATAACGGAATTCAACAGCGTGATTGCCGGCACGCCGCCAGCGGGGGAATCGGTCTTCATGCAGGGCGTCTGGGTCGCCTATGCCTCCCTGCAGTCAGGCGGTTGGACGACCTGGGCAGAGTTTGACCTGAAGCCCGCGACCTACGCGGCCATCTGCTTCATCATCGATCCCGACACGGGCCGCCCACACGCGGCAGACGGCATGGTGACGGTCTTCACCGTCGAGTAGGGACATCCCGGCCAGCCCGCCGGTTCATGTCGCGGCGAGCGCCGCTATTCGGCGCTCGCCGTTTCTGTTGCTTCACGCGGGCATCTCTCGTCTGGAGGGCTTCGCCTTCACTGGCCGATAGGCGTGGCCGGTTCGCCGCGTGCACCCGGGAACCGGCGCGATTCTGCGCATTCGCCATAAGGCGGTATTAACGCTGTCTGGTAGGGGACGTACTTCGTGAAATCAACGTCTGTATTTTCGAAGTGCACGGTGAACCGCTAGGGACCAGCTTGTGATGTGTCCCTGGGATTCGAGGGGGTTCGCTAGGCAGCCGTTTCCAGCACCTCTCGCCGCTTCTCCTGGACATAGCGGGCCAGTGGCGGCAGGATCAGCGCCAGGAGCGCCAGCAGGAGGATGGCCGCGGAAATGGGGCGGGTGACGAAGGTGGCGTAGTTTCCTTGCGCGATCTGCAAGGCGCGGTGGAAGTGGTCCTCGGCGATGGGACCGAGCACCATGCCCACGACCGCCGGCGCGACCGGGATATCGAAGCGGCGCATGACGAAGCCGAGCGCGCCAAGAAGATAGAGGACGACGAGATCGACGACTGAGCCGCTGACGCCGTAGGTCCCGAGTCCCGCCAGCACCAGAATGCCGGCATAGAGGAGTGGGCGCGGGATGGCCAGCAGCCGGACCCAGAGACCGACGAGCGGCAGGTTCAGCACCAGGAGCATGACGTTGCCGATATAGAGGCTGGCGATGAGGCCCCAGACGAGGTCGGGATCGCGCTGAAAGAGCGTCGGACCGGGGTTGAGGCCGTAGCGCTGGAAGGCTGCCAGCAGAATGGCCGCCGTGGCGGAGGTGGGCAGACCGAGGGTCAGCAGTGGGGCCAGAACTCCAGCGGCGGAGGCGTTGTTTGCGGCCTCCGGCCCGGCGACGCCTTCGATGGCGCCCTTGCCGAACTCCTCGGGGTGCTTGCTGAGCCGTTTTTCCAGCGCATAGGAAAGAAACGTCGGAATCTCCGCGCCGCCAGCGGGGAGGCTGCCGATCGGGAAGCCGAGCGCCGTCCCGCGAAGCCAGGGCTTCCAGGAGCGCGACCAATCCTGGCGGGTCATCCGCGCTGACCCGGAGATGGGGATGATTTCGCCCGCGTCGTGGCGCATGCGAGAGGCGACCCAGAAGGTTTCCCCAACCGCGAAGAGCCCGACCGCGACCGTCACCACATCAACGCCGTTCTGTAGCTCCGGGATGCCAAAGGTAAAGCGGCTCTGGCCGGTAAGGGTGTCGATGCCAATCATGCCGATGGCGAGGCCCAGGAAGAGACTAAGCAGGCCACGCGCCATCGAGTCGCCCAGGAGCGCGGTGACGGTGGTAAAGGCCAGGACGACCAGGGCGAAGTATTCGGCGGGGCCGAACTTCAACCCGATCTGCACCATGACCGGAGCCAGAAAGGTGAGGCCGATGGTGCCGATAGTGCCGGCCACGAACGAGCCGACGGCTGCCGTCGCCAGCGCCGCCGCGCCGCGGCCCTTGCGGGCCATCAGGTTGCCTTCGATGGCCGTGACGATCGAGGCCGACTCGCCAGGGGTGTTGAGCAGGATCGACGTGGTCGAGCCGCCGTACATGCCGCCGTAATAGATGCCGGCGAACATGATGAAGGCGCTGACCGGCTCCAGCCGATACGTCACCGGCAGCAGGAGCGCCACGGTCAACGCGGGACCGATCCCGGGAAGCACTCCGACGGCGGTGCCGAGCAACACGCCGACCAGCGCCCAGAGGAGGTTCTCCGGGGTCAGCGCGACCTGGAAACCCTGCATGAGATCGCCGAGCGCGGCCATGTTAGATGACCCCTACGAGAATACCTGCAGGTAGCTGCAAGTCGAGCCCGCGTGTGAACCCGACGTAGAGGAGAACGGCCATTACCAGGCCGCAGGTGATGTCGCGCGCGTAGCGGCGGCTGCCCATGGCGTAGGCGGCGCCCGAGAACAGGGCGGTGCTGGCGATAACAAAACCGGCTGGTTCCAGCAGGACGAGGTATGCCAGGAGCGATGCAGCGAGGATGCCGACGGTTCGCCAATCGGTCGGCAGCGTGGGGTCGACGTCTTCCGACTCGGTGCCGACCGCGGATCCCCAACGGCCAGTCAGTGCTTCGACGAGGAGCCAGCCGCCGATGATGACGAGCCCCGCGCCAACGATGTAGGGGATGACGCGCGGCCCGACCTTCGAATAGGCGGGCGTCAGGCGGACTTGCGTCGTCTGCCAGACGATGGCAAATCCGAAGATGATGACCGCCGCCGAGAGGATGGTCTCGCCAATGGCAGCGCCGCGGCGCTCACGGGTTTCTGGAGCCGAGTCAGGAGGCATCGATTCCTCCGGGTGCGGCGCGGACATCCGGCGACTGGATCACACGGTTTGTCAGTCGCGGTTGCCACGCGGGATAGACTGCCCGTAACGGGCGTCAGGAGGCAATGATCGGGAAGAGAGCATCTGTTGCAATGGAGAGCGGGCCAGGCAACGGCGATTCCAGATGGTCGCCGCCGGAAAACGTCGCAACCTGGTCAAACGCATCCCGGCCGTGGGCCAGAACTTCGATTGAGCGTGCCTCGGGATCGACGAGCCAATACTCACGAATGCCAGCGCGTGCATGGAGCGCACGCCTGGTCAGCAAATCGTGAATGCGATTCGTTGGGCTGAAAACCTCGCTCGGCACGTCAGGTGGGACTTCAATACCCCACCGAACGACGCGCGCCGTTCCTTCCGCGAGGTTGACCACGACGTCAGCCTGAACAGGGTTCGCCCCGGCGAAGACACCGTCTGGCGGCGCCGCTGCCACGCGGCCACCGAATCTGGTGACTTTCGGATACAACGCCATGAGGATAATCACGACCGTGATCGCCTGCGCAGAATCGGGCGCCGGCATCCCGTGGCGCTCCCCTTCGATGATCTCGTAACGCCGGCCATCGTCCGGAAGCGAGCAGAGATCGTCGTAGGTCCAGGCGCCGGCTGGATTGGCGCGTGCCATGCGCGTCTCCCGAGGCTTGCGAGCAGGATGCCGTTGGCCTGGACACGCTCCCGGCTCTCCGGGAGCATGCCCACACGGGGGCCCTGCCTATGCAACCAACCCGAGCCCAGTGAGAATCTCGATGACCCGTTCGCGGTCCTCGGCGAGGAAGGTGGTGAACCCGTCGCCGGCCAGCGCGAAGTCTTGCCAGCCATAGCGCTCGCGTGTTTCCTGCCAGCCGGCAGAGGCGGTCATCTGCTCAACCAGCGCCACCAGGCATTGTCGGCCCTCGTCGGAGATTTCCGGGGGAGCCACGACGCCGCGCCAGTTCGCCAGCTCGACATCGATGCCCTGCTCCTGCAGCGTTGGCGCAATCGTTGCGGCCATGGCGCCTGGCGTCGCGCCGGACGCCTCGGCGTTCGCGGCCGGGGCGCCGGAAACGGCGAGGGCACGCAATTCGCCCGATTCGATCTGGTCAATCCATTCCCCAACGCCAGAGACGCCCGCCGAGACCTGGCCACCGAGGATGGCCGCCAGCGCCTCGCCGCCGCCGGAGTAGGGGATGTAGTTGATCTGGGTCGGGTCAACGCCAACCGCCTGCGCGATCAAACCAACGAGGATATGGTCGGTGCCGCCGGCCGATCCACCGGCCCAGGAGATGGCGGTTGGGTCGGCTTTGAAGGCGGCGATCAGGTCATCGAGGGTCTGGAACTCGGAGGCTGCCGGTACGACGATCACCTCGAACTCGGCGGTCAGCCGCGAAATGGGGGTGACATCGTCGAGCGTGACCGCCGACTGGTTCGTGGCCAGCGCGCCGATCATCACCAGGCCCATCATCATGAGGTGATGATCGTTGCCGCGCTCGTCATTGACGAGCTGCGCGATGCCGACGGTGCCCCCGGCGCCTTCGACGTTATAGACCTCGACCTGAGAGGCGAGGCCCTCTTCCTGCAAAACGCGCTGCATCTCCCGAGCGGTGGTGTCCCAACCGCCGCCGGGAGCGGCTGGCGCCATGATCTCGATCGTCGAATCGGCAAAGCCGTCGATCTCGCAGACTGCCGACCGCGCGAAAGCGGCTGGCGCTGGCGTGGCAAAGGTGGAAACGATGGGGGCGAGTATCAGCGCCGCGAACAGGGCGAACGTCAATCGTCGAGACAGCATCAGTGCTCCTCCTTGTGCTCTGGTCTTCCACGACCAGATCCTGCCACGCCTGGGTGATAGACCGATACTACACGATGGGTGATGGGT
>CAYSXO010000340.1:0-5421 GCA_964434995.1 uncultured Sphaerobacteraceae bacterium | reverse complement strand
TCCTTCTGGTTCATGCAAGGCGACACGCCGAGTGCCGAACCCGCATGGAGCGTTGGCCACAACCTCAGCCTATTCCGGCGCTCGGCGTTTGACGCCGCGGGCGGCTATCCGCCGATCAGCATGGGCGTCGATCAGGCGATGGACAAGGCGTTCCGAGGCAACCCTGAGTGCAGGGTGAAGCCGGCGGACGGTGACGACGAGTTGAAACGGGAAGACCTCTCATACATCTACCGCTGGGGCGTGAGCCAGCACCATCTTTCCGCAACACCCGACGAGAACTACTGGAACCGGATTGGCGAACGGCCGGTTGAGGCGGGTCGATTCGTCCTGCGGCCTCACTGGCGGCAGGACTACGCGCTGGAGGTACGCCGGCTGCAAGAGCGAGATCCTCTGTTTGCACCGGCGCAAGGCGGCGGCAAGAGTGAGAAAAAAGAGAAGCCAAAGGTGCGCAACGGCAAGCGCGCCAGAGAGACAATGATCCCTGGCGTTCTCTACGTGGTCGGAGAGCTCGATGGCAACGCGGGAACGCGAGATGACGTGCGGCCATTTCCGCTCCTGCTGCCGGAGCCTGATGAACTGCCAGCACGGCATGTCGACCGGGTGATCCACGCCATAGACGAGGCGGTCATCGCCGGTGGCGACCGTCTTCTGATCCCTCGTCAGTTGGCATCATGGCTGTGCGATCATCCCCTGCTCGTCGACTACCTTTCGACCTACCACGAGCTAATCGAGGCGAGCGCGAAGACTGGCATCGTTTACGCTTTGCGCCGGTCTCAACCGGATCAGTGATGCTCGCTGCCGGTCAGCCTGCCCTCTCCCGCGCGAGAGAGGGCATGCTGACATGAGGATGCGATGCCTGACCTCCCCTCTGCTCAGCCTGATGTGCGAGACAGCAGATAGAAGTTGTATGTCCCGATGTTGATCGGGTTGAAGACGAAGCCCTCGATTCCCTTGCGCAACACGGTCGTCCACTGCCGCTGCATGTAGTAGATCGCGGGCGGATCGTCACGAGAGATGATCTGCTGGATCTCGCTGAGCGCGGCCTGGTACTTCGCCGGGTCCGGCTCATCCCGGTTGGCGTCGAAGAGCTCCTGCACTCGCTCGTTGCAGTAGTAGCCGCCATTCGTTCCCGCTGACCCCCACTGGTCGCAGGCGATCTGCGGGTAGAGGTGGTTGTAGGCGTCGTTGTAGTCGGGCCACCAGAACCAGGGCATCATGCTGGGCCGTGCCTCGACCTCCATGTCGCCGAACATGATGCCGGTGAAGGTGCTGAGGTCGACCTCCTCGATCTGCAGGTTGATCCCGATCTGGGCCAGGTTCTGCTGGAAGAGCTGCACCAACGCCTTGACGTTCTCGTCGCCCGTCTCCTGGGTGCAGATCAACTCGGCCCCTTCTTCAACGCCGGCGGCAGAAAGCAGCGCCTGCGCCTTTTCCAGGTCGGTGGTGTACTGGAACGTCTCCGGATCGAAGCCAGCCACCAGTTCGGCGACGCCGCCAATGGCTCGCTTGGCGTACCCCTTGTAGACCCCTTCGATGACCTCGTCGTACGGGAAGGCGTAACACATCGCCTGGCGGGCTTCAGGCGTGGCCAGGGGACCAGTGACCGTGAGGATGAGATAGTCGACCTCGGCGCTGTACGAGCGGTCGACGAAGAGATCGGGGTTTTCTTCCAGCGCCAGCAGCGCCTCCGGGGTGAGGTTGTCGACGATGTCGACTTCGCCCTGTTCGATGAGTTGCCGCCGGGTCTCGTTCTCCGAGATGACCCGAAAGATGACGCGATCGAAGTGGTTCCCCTCCCAGCCGCCCCAGTAGCCGTCGTAGCGCTCCAGGGTCAATTGCTGCTCCGGGTCGAACCGCGTTACCCGATAGGGGCCGGTGCCCAGCCCGTCCTCGTTGAGTTGCGCCCAGAGATGACCCTGATCTCCTTCCTCCTCGTGCTGCATGACCGCGTCGACATTGAGCACCAGCGGCCCGTACGAGCTTGCCAGGTACGATTCCAGCAGAGGTTGCGGCACGCCGCAGTCGAAGACGACCGTTTCCGCGTCGGGCGCGGTGATCTGCTCCGGATCCTGAATGAATCGGCGCATGGCGCCGGATGGCCCCAGCCCCAGTGACAGAAAGCGCGTAAACGACCTGCGCACGGCTTCCGCATCGACCGGCGTACCGTCGTGAAACGTCACGTCCGGGCGAATCTTGAAGGTCCAGACGCTTTTGTCTTCGTTAGGCGACCACGACTCGGCAACGACTGGGACGTACTGGTCGGTCGCGCTGCCATCGAGGGCGATAAGCCCTTCATACGGGCCGCGCAGCGCGATGGCCGAGCGATAGTCGTAGGCGGAATGCGGGTCGAGATCGGAAGGCGATCCATTGAGCGCCACGGTCAGCGTGGCCGGGTCGGCCTGCCGGACGGATGGCGCGGCGAGTGCGGGGTGCGACCCGCCGAGGACCTCGGAGAGCGGGACCACCGCGCTCGCCACCGCGGCGGACCGCAGGAGGGCGCGGCGCGTGATCGGCAGGCGCACGGATGAAGCGGCGTCGGACGGGTGCATGATGTGCTCCTTCGCGTGAATCACGGGTATCGAAGGTGCTCGTGGACTGTGGCCGCACGCATCCTATCAGGAATCGGGCCAGGACTGGCGCGATCAGGTCCGCGCGGTCAGCAATGCGCGAGCCAGGACCGGCGCCCATGCAGAAGGGACGATGGAATGGTCCGCCGCTCTGCCGGGGATGGTCACCCCTTGCACGCCCGAGCCAGGGACCAACAGGGCAATGGCCTCGGCGTTCCAGCGCTCGACCGGCTGAGCATCGCGCCGCACGAAGATGGTGACGGGGATGGAGATGGCGCGCAGCGCGTCGGTGTCGATCTGTTCGCGCGCGAGGGCGTTCAAATGCGGCGCCAGATTGGCTGCCGCGCGGCGGATGGCGCCGAGACGAGGCCTGGTGGTCTGGTCGCGCCAGCCCGCGCCCCAGCGCACGCCCGGAAAAAGATCGAGCAGGCGGTCAGTCTGCCCGCGCGAGGCCGCCTGTATCGCCTCCTGGTGGACCTTGAGGTGGGCATCGCCATATTCTCGCGCCGAGGGGTTGGGGTGTTCGAGCAGCAGCGCCGGCAGATAGGGCTCGACGAGCGCGAGCGAGGCAATCCGTTGCGGCGCGCGAGCGGCCAGTTCGAGGGCAATGGCGCAGCCCCACCCAAAGGCCGCGACATGCGCGGTAGTCAGCCCTTCGGCGTCGAGGACGGCCAGCGCATCGGCGGCCAGCTCTCGCGCCGGATAGGCGATGCCGGTCACCATCGCCGAGGCGCCGTGGCCGCGCGCATCGGGCAGCGTGACGCGAAAGCCAGCGGCAGTCAGCTCGGCGGCCAGTGGCCGGAGTTGGCCGCGGTCGGCGAGGAGATCGTGCAGGGCCAGCACCGGAGCCCCGGCGGCATCGCCGCTCGATTCATAGCTGAGGCGATGCGCGGCGCGTGGGGCGAAGCGCGTCAGGCCCGCGCCTCCGGTCGGGTATGGCGCGGGCGCCGGAGCGCTCGGGGTAGGCATTACGACGTCACGGGCTTTCCAGGGAGCGGCCGCGACGTGGCAGAGTCACGCGCCTCCCGGCCGCGGCGGATGCGCCCACGCGCAATGTCCCAGATGGCGCCAGCGACGAGCCCGCCGCAGACCGTGTTGGTAACGAGGACTGGCAACAGGTAGCGGGCAAAGTCGGCGCGCATGCCTACCACGATGAGGAGCACCTGGCCGCCCAGCACGATCGCGGCCATCGCCCAGCGGCTGCCGAGCCCGCGCTGGAAGGCCAGCGCCAGCAATATGACGCCGCCAATGCCGGCCAGGATCAGATCGAGCGGGCCTGGCCGCCAGGATGCGCCAAAGAGGCCCGCCACGGCATTGATGCTTTGGCCGGTGACCGAATCGGCCTCGCCCAGCCAGTGCCCAATCCGGCCAAGCGCGTCGATCGGCCCATCGATCTTGAGATCTTCCCAGATGTTCCCCTGGTTCTCCATCTCCGTGGCCCGGAAGCGGAAAAGCTCGAGCGTGCGGCCGATCGGGTCGGGCCAGAGGTAGGGATATGCGATGACGAACGCTGCCGCCGCGAATGCCGGCTGCACGATAAGCCGCCAGCCAAGCGCGCCATCGTGAGCCGCGGACCCCCCTCTGCCACGCCAGCCATGGACGATCAGGATCAGCCCTGCCGTCGCGAGCGGGAAGGCCAGCGCTAGCGGGCTCAGCTTGGCCGCCCCGCCCAGCCCGAGGATGATCCCGAGGAGCACGGCGCGTGGCCAGGTCGGCCGTTCGGCGAGAAGCATGGCCGCCAGCGCGGCCCAGGCGACCAGCAGGCTGACGATTGCATCCGACCCGGCCAAACTGGAGAGGTAGATCGAGAGCGGATGAGGAATCAGGAGCGCGGCGGCGGCGATCCCTGCCAGCGGATTCATCAGCCCACGGGCGATCAGGTAGACGCTGGCGGCGATCAGCGCGCCAACGACGCTGTTGGTTCTGCGGCCGGCCGCCAGGTCCAGTTCGTCCGGCATATTGCCGTGGCGGCGGTTCCAGTCCTGCCCGAAGTGAAAGTTGTAGAAGCCGTTTGTGTCCAGGTCCCGGCCCTGAAGGGTCAGGCCCAGGCCCATCAGGTAGGAACCGAGGGGCGGCTGCCCGAGCATCAACTCGCTCTCCCGCCAGTAGTCGCTGGTCGGATGCTGCAATTCGGCGAGGAAGCGGGCGCGGTGGATCCAGCGCGCCTCATCGCGATGGAACTCGGTCGTCGCCACCGCGTTCAGGTTGACCCACAGGGCGACGACGAAGACCAGAGCCGCGATCGGGGCATCCCAGCGCGAAAACATCGCCAGCGCGAACCTTACGGGGTCACCGTGTCGAGAACGTCGAAGAAGTTGGGAAAGGTCTTGGCCACGCATCCTGGATCGAGCAGGCGAATGCCGGGCACGCGCAAGGCGGCGATGGCGAAGCTCATCGCCATGCGGTGATCGTCGTACGTCTCGATCGCCGCCGGCACGATCGGGCGCGGGATGACGCGCAGGCCGTCTGGAAACTCCTCGACGTCCTGTCCCAGGCGTCGCAGCTCGGTGGCCAGCGCGGCGACGCGGTCCGTCTCCTTGAGCCGGGCGTGGGCGACGCCACGAATCGTGGTCGGCCCCGTGGCGAACGGCGCGATGGCGGCAAGCGTCTGCGCCGTGTCGGAGATTGGCCCCAGATCGAGATCGACGCCGCGCAGGTCGCCATTTGGCGGCCCTTGCACCTCCGTGAAGGTGTCGCCGATGTCGACCTCCGCCCCCATGGCGCGCAGGACCTCGACGAAGCGCAGATCGCCCTGTGTGGAGGATCGGCCCAGGCCGTCAACCCGCACCCGGCCCCCGGTGACGGCCGCGGCGGCGAAGAAATAGGAGGCATTCGACGCGTCCGGCTCGATGTC
>CAYSXO010000339.1:0-5422 GCA_964434995.1 uncultured Sphaerobacteraceae bacterium | reverse complement strand
GGGTGTCGGGGTGACAGGCACGACGGGCGTTGCGCTCGCCTTCTGACACCCTGACACCCTATCACCCTAACACCCTATCACCCCTCGATCGGCCTGATCGTCGTCAACTGAATCAGTCGCTCCGGATTCTCGTAACCGGCAAGCTTGGCGTAGGGGTTTTCCTCGCTCGGGAAGTCAGTGAAGCGCAGGGTCGTGAACTCGCCCCAGTTCGGCCCAGGGAAGAGCGGGATCAGTGGCGCGTTCTCGGCAAAGAGCATCTGAAGCTGGTTGGCGATCTCGTGCTGCTCGTCGAGGTCGGCAGTCGCCACGAACTGCTCCAGCAGCGCATCCGCCTCGGTATTGCCGTAGCGGTGGAAGTTCTGCGCGGCAATCTCCCCCAGCGGGACGACCATCACGCTCGCCATCGCGCTCTGGTAGTAGGTAAAGGGGGTTGGACCCATGTTCCCCGACCAGATCGAGAGGTCGAAATCGCCCTTTGCCAGCCGATCGAAGAAGGCCGCGAAGTCGTAGGTCTGTACCTTGGCCTCGATGCCGATATCCGCCAGATTCTGGGCGATGATTTGCACGGTGGAAACCCAGTCGGACCAGCCGGAGACGACATTGATGTCGTAGCTCAGCGGCGTGCCGTCGGGTAGCGCGCGAACACTGCCATTCATGGCCAGGCCGGCGGCATCGAGGATCTCGTTTGCCTTTACCACGTCCATCGTCACCCAGTTTCCGGCTTCGACTGCTGCCGCGTCGCGCCAGGAATCGAACGCGTCGCTCAGACCGGTGCCGTCGGCGGGATGGGTGTAGTCGTACATGGCCACCTTGACGATCTGGTCGCGGTCGATTGCCATGCTGATGGCCTTGCGCACGTCGACATTGTCGAACGGCGCGCGGGTTGTGTTCGTATACAGGTGGACCGTGGTGCCCACGGCCGGGAACCAGTAGTGGAAGTTCTCCGGATCCTTGGCAACGAACGTATTCTCGATGTCAGGCACGAAGTTCGAGGCCATGTCCAACTCGCCCGCGACCAGGGCCAGGTTCGCCGAGTCGTTGTTCGGATAGAGCGGAGCGCGGAAGCCCTCAATGAACGGCTTGCCCTCCTGCCAGTAGTTCGGGTTTTTCAGGATCTCGTAGTACTGCGGCTGAAACGCGCCCACCTCGGTGAAGGGGCCGGTGCCGACCGGATTCTCGTTGAGGAAGGTGACCGGATCGGCGACATCCTTCCAGAGATGCTCCGGCACAATCATCTGCTCGCCGATGTCGTAGAGGGCGAGGGTGAAGACTTGCTTGAAGGTGACGGCGACCGTCTTCTCATCTGGCGCTTCGACGCTCTCGACCATCGGCAGGACGCCGCGCACGTTTTCGGTCCCGGCCAGGCCTTCGTTGGCGATCATGTACTCGAGCGTGAACTTGACGTCCTTGCTGCTGAACGGCTCGCCGTCAGACCAGGTGACGCCGTCGCGCAGGGTGAAGGTGATCGTCTTGTTGTCCTCGCTGAACTCCCAGCTTTCGGCCAGCCAGGGCACGATTTCGCTGGTCATCGTGTTGTAGATCAGGAGTGGCTCATAGATGCCGGCCTGGGTCGGCCAGCGCGACGAGTCCTGATCGAGTAGCGGGTTGAAGTTGCGCACCCAGTTCGGGAGCTGCTGGTGCGAAACGGTCACCAGCAGCTTGTCGCTCTCCTGGGCGGAGGCTGGCACGGCGCCGGTCAGCGTCTCGCCGGCGGCCGCTGCCGAGAGGCCGAGCGCGGCGGCAGTCTGCATCAAGCGGCGCCGGTCAAGACGCCAGGTGTTGAACAGGGCGGCCAGATCCTCATAACGGTCGAACGCCATCGTTGGGTCTCCTTCTCTGGAACCACCGGCCCGCTGGCGGCGTCGCCAGCGATGACATCAGGATTGCGGCGCTTCCGCATTCGTCGTCACACCATTGAGAGGACGGACTCGGCCGGCTCACCTCCTCCCGTTGCGTCATGCGTGCTGGGCTGGCAGCCACATGAGCGGCGCACGGTCAACCGCGTTGGCAGAAAGGCGTGATCCGGCGCGTGGTCCGGCTGCTCGATGCTGGTCAACAGCATGCGCACCGCCTCGCGGCCGAGATCGGCGACCGGCTGCTCGACCGTCGAAAGGGGCGGCTGAAGACTGGCTCCTTCCGCCAGGCCGTCGAACCCCATAACGGCGATCTCCTCCGGCACGCGCCAACCGGCCTCCTGAATCGCGGCTATGGCGCCGATAGCCATGGCGTCGCTGGCGGCAAAGACCGCGTCCGGGAGGTTTGCGCGATTGCGCAAGAGCGCCTGCATGGCGTTGTACCCGCCGAGCCGCGTGAAGTCCGCAAAAACGACGCGAGACGGATCGGGCGGGATGGCGGCCTCCTGCAGAGCATGCACGTAGCCCGCGTGGCGGTCGATGGTCGCGATCAGGTTCGGCGGGCCGCAGATCATGGCGACGCGGCGGCAGCCGTGTCCCAGCAGATGCGCTACGGCCTCTTGCGCCGCGCCCCGGCTGTCGATGTCGACAAAGCTGACCGCCGCCCCTGGGTGCCGGCCGACAAGGACGAACGGGATGCGGTCATCCGCCAGCATCTGCACGATTGGATCGTCGACGGCGTGGCAGGCCAGGATGATGCCATCGACATGACGGCCCCGAATGACCCGTTGATACAGCTGCTCAACGGCGCTGCCATCCTCTGAGGTATCCATCAGCAGGGTCAGCGTGTAGCCGGCGGCGTTGCAGCCATCCGCGGCGCCCTGGATCAGGATGGGATAAAAGGGATCGATGAAGAGCCCGCCGACGGCCTTGGTGATCAGCAGGCCAAGGACGCGCGTGCGGCGCGAGGCAAGGCTGCGAGCGGCGGCGTTGGGGTGAAAGTTGGTTCGCTGGATGACCTCCTGCACGCGGGCGCGCGCGGCATCGCTCACGCGGCGGTCACCATTGACGACACGCGAGACGGTGGAGCGGGAAACGCCAGCAAGGCGGGCGATCTCCTCGAGCGTCACGGAGTCCTCCAGCAGGAGTCGAATCGCGCGAACCACGGGCAAGCGGCGAAGCCGCCAGGAAGAGGAACGGGATTGTGGGAGCGCTCCCACGCGATGCCCCGAGCGTATCAGGTTTTCGCCCCCTGTCAAGAAATGGCGCTCAGCGCACCGAGGCCAGCTCCTCGCGAGAGCAACGACAATGCCAGACAGTCGTTGTGGATGACGCCCAGATCGAGGTGCTGGGCAGCCTCGGCGGAGTAACTCCCCTCGATGAAGTGGTGCCTGGAGAAGAGGGCGTGGGTGTGCTCGCAATGAAAATGAGTATGCGGCCATCGGGTGATCGACGCTGTCGAGGTGCTCGGGGCATCGAGGAGATCGGCACGCGGCGCGTCTGGCACGCAATAATTGACGGCGATCTCCCCCGCGTATTTGATCTCCACGCCGCGATACCACCCAGGCCACTGTCCGGGATCGTCACGGAACGGCCCGCGCAGCAGGCGCCGCGTTACGGCCTCGGCGATGCCCGCTGCCTCCCTCACCATCGCGGTTGGCCCGAACCAGGTCGAGCCGACGTTGGTCATGCCGCGATGCGCGAGGTGGTATTCGGCGGCAATTGCGACATTGCGCCGCGTCCGGAAACCGCTACTTCTTGCGCTTTTTCGTGTTCTTGCGGGAAGGCCAAGGGGCATCGGCCAGTATGGTCGTGAGTTGGACCAGCCTGGTATTTATCAGGAGAATGTCCGCCTGCAGCAGCGCACCGCGAGCCGACAGCGCGTCAATCTGCGCCCTCATGCGAGCTCCGTCGTCTTGCGAGTCTTCTGTCCACTGTGGATCGTGTCCTTCGATCCGGCCCGCTCTCGTTTCTGGTTCCGCGGAGGCAAGAAGCGCGGCCCGGGGAGCAAACTGGCTCGTGAATGCCCGTGCCTCTTCCTCCAACTCACCCACCGCCCACACACGGTCGAGATCATACCCTGGCGTCTTGTTTACATCGAGAATGTAGATTCGCTCGTCGACCCTGTCCCGAATAATGTCCAACTCACCGAGATCGAGGCCAATCGCGTCGCAAAAGACCACGAGCCGATCAAGTTCCCACGGCGAGAAAACGCTCCTCGGTTCGACAATCGCCTCGTCGATCTTGGTGGCGTCGTAGCGCCTTGTGCCGAACCAGTCTGGACGAATCCATCTCCTGACCGCGACGATGACCTTGCCAGCGATTGCGACGCGCAACTCCCTGGTCCCTGTTGGGGGCACTCGGCTGTCAACGAGACGCTCATAGACGAATCGGTCGTCGATCTCCCTTGCCGGGATCGGGCATTCGATGATCACGGCGTCCTTGACGTAGTTCTTGTCACTCTTGCGCAGGCAGAGACCCTCATGCGTCAGCGGGTCAATTGCCAATGGGTAGCCGAAGACCTCCGCGAAGACACGTTGAACCATTCGCTTGGAGATATCTCGGCAACGGCCATTGATCCACGTCGCCGACGCCTTGGCCCAGGGGTCGTCGTCTGGCAGGTGCACCCAGGTCGTGTCATGGTGGAGCACGCACCAATCGGCGGTTTCCGGGGTCTCGGCCAGAATCCACCCAGCGTGTTGCCGGAGGAATTCCACCTTGTGGATTGAGGAAGGTTTGTGTGGATAGAAGAATATCGATCGAATCGGCGCTGATTCTGACATCTTCTGTGGTCCGGCGCTGCTCGCTTTGGCAAAGAGCCCAATCACGCTGCGATTCGCGCACATCATCGAAATGCCGCAGGAATCGTTCTTTGGTCACTAACGGTACGTTGTAGACAGCATGCACGACGAGTCATAGAGCAGGAGCGGGTGGTTGGCTGGTCGCTCCGGGCAGTCCAGCATCGCCACAGGAACCAGGCCGGTTCCAGCCAGGCGCGTACCCGCCGGGATGCGGGGCGGTGGCCTGATTGGCGCGCGGGATCGCCAGCCGCCGCGCCGTGACCACGGTCGCGGCCCCACCACCGGCTCGGTGTTGGTCAGAGCGGTTCGCGCCTTGTTGCGCTCAGCCGGCAGTCGCGGGCCGGTCAGGTGCTGGCGAAACCCCGCCCGTTGGTTGGCTCGGGCAAACACCACATCGACCCGCGCCGCGTAGGCGCCGAGTGGGGCGGGAAGCGGCGGGAACGCGGGCATGGCAGGCCCGTCCACGCCCAGCCTCCCACCGCGCTGCCATCATATGAACAAACGACCGCCATTGGATTTCCGATATTGGATTTCTGAACCTGTTCGGAATCTATAATGACGCCATCGCGAGCGCCTCTTGGATGAATAGCAAGTGAAGTGTGGGAACGTGCTGGGGACTCGCACCGAACGCCGGACTCCGGGATGTGGGCGAACATTGCCTCGCCCAGGTCCGAACAAGCCGTAGCACCTTCGCATTCGGGCGCTGTTGAACAATTCTCGTAACGTCGTTTCGGGAGGGGCGACATGAGAATCATCGGCATCGTGGTG
>CAYSXO010000338.1:1663-5424 GCA_964434995.1 uncultured Sphaerobacteraceae bacterium | reverse complement strand
CGTCAATTGGGCAAACGAATGGTGTCCGGGGCAGGAAGGCCGGAACGTCGATCACCGGAAGGGAGACGACGGTCCCGCGCAGGCGAGCCGGATCGAGCGACCGCGTGACGCGGATGTTGCCCTCGATGGCCGGGTATTCAGCTGGATGGACCCCGGAAATCAGCGCCAGATGCGGCCCGTCTTCACGACCACGCACCACGGTGTACGGCCAGACCCATTCGGCGAGCGCGGGGTGCGAGAAGCGCAGGTCACCCCGGCGCACGGTTCCAGGTGCTGGGAGCTCGATGCGGTCGAGGGCGTCGGCGTCATCGCGGGGGAATGCTGGATTGGCGGTCGAGGTCAAGGTCTTCCCTCCCATTGGTTGATGTCGTGACGAGCTTTCGGACTGGTGGACCGATTGCCAGGGCAGTTTCGCACACGAGATTCTCCGCCACGCGGTGCGGGCGCACACGAAGAAGTAGGACGGATGCTAGAATAATCGTGTTCTACGAGAATCTGATAATCGCATCGAGGCCAACGACCATGACCACCACCATCACCGCAACCGAACTGTCACGAGGTCTTTCCGATGTCTTGAACCGCGTCACGTACAAGGGCGAGCGGTTCATTGTCCTGCGCAACGGCGAGACGATTGCCACCATCAGTCCTGCCGATGAACCACCTGGCATTACCGTAAGTGAACTGATTGCCGAAATAGGGAATCTTCCGTTTCCAGGTGACGGCTTCGCTGACGACCTCGAGGCTGTTCAGGCGGAGCAAGGCTTGGCCGAGTTTCCCGAATGGCCCGACTAGTTGGCACGAGCGTTTTCATCGAGATTGAACGTCGAGGCGGAAATCTCAGCGATCTGGAAGTGTTCGTCGCCGGTAATCCGGTTGCCCTGGCGAGCATCACGGCGTCCGAGCTCCTCATTGGCGCCTACAGGTCCGCGCCTGACCAGAAGAGGCAATGGCGGTTGGAGTTCATCGAGGCAATCTTGAGTCGCGTGCCCGTAATCGCGCTTGATCGGGAAACGGCCGAGACGCACGCCAAACTCTCAGTCGACCGGATGGCAAGTGGACGGCAAATAGGACCGAACGATCTCATCATTGCCGCGACCGTGATGACCCATGGGTACGCACTCGTGACACACAACCTCCGGCATTTTCGGAGAGTTCCAGGGCTCGAAGTGCTGGCCGCCAACTGGTAGCGGTGGGTACGGCTCGGGCAAGATACTGAGGCTACCGCAGCCGTGGATCGAGCGCATCGCGCAGGCCGTCGCCGACGAGGTTGAAGGCGAGCACCGTGATCAGGATGGCGAGGCCGGGAAAGAAGCCGAGCCACGGGGCGTCGCGCAGATACTCGCGGCCGGAGGTCAGCATCACACCCCAGTCGGCGTTCGGGGGCTGCGTGCCGAGCCCGATGAAGCTGAGCCCGGCCGCGTAAATAATGGCCTGACCGATCGAGAGGGTCGAGAGGACGATAATTGGCGCCCAGGCATTGGCTAGCACATGCCGGACAATGATCCTCGTGTCGGGTTGCCCCATGGCTCGCGCCGCCTCGACAAACTCCTTTTCCTTGATTGAGAGAACCGAGCCGCGCACGATCCGCGCGAACGCCGGGATATAGACGATGGCGACCGCAATAATGACGTTATTGATGCCGGGGCCAAGCACCGCCACGATGCCAATGGCGAGCAACAACCAGGGGAAGGCGAGCAGGATGTCAATGAAGCGCATCACGATCTGGTCGATCGTGCGGCCGTAGTACCCCGCGAAGAGCCCCAGACTCACCCCGAGCACGAGCGCGATCACGACCGGCAGAATGCCGACGAGGAGGGCGACCCGGGCGCCAACCAACACCCGGCTCAGAACATCCCGGCCGAACTCGTCGGTGCCGAGCCAGTGGTCGGAGCTTGGCGGCTCGAGCTTGATGCGAAATGACTGATCGTTCGGCGGATACGGGACGATGGCCGGCGCCAGTGCCGCGATGGCTACCAGGACCGCAATGACGATCAAGCCGGCAACGGCTGCCTGGTCGCGGAGGAGGCGATGACCGGCATCCCGCCAGAGTCCTGCCGATGGCCGCGCCTGATGCAGTAGGCTGGGCGCATACGCCTCAGTCGTCGTGGCATCGAAGCGGCGCTCGGTCGCTGCCGATCGCGCGTTTGCATCTACCGCCATGGAGAAGCCTCTCGACGAGTGCAAAGGCGTGGTGAGCGCCGCGCGAGGTGCATCTTCGTGGTCCTCAGGCGTAGTGAATGCGCGGGTCGATCGCCGCGTACGCAACATCCACCAACAGATTGATGAGCACGAACAGGATGGCGACCACCAGCACCGTGCCCTGAATGGCCGGATAGTCGCGCGCGCCGATGGCGGCAACCACATAGCGGCCAAGGCCCGGGCGGCCAAAAACCGTCTCGGTCAGGAACGCGCCAGACAGGAGCCCGCCGAATTGCAGGCCGATCGCCGTGACCACGGGAATGAGCGCGTTCTTTAACGCATGCCGAACGATGACCAGCCGGTCGACAAGGCCCTTTGCCCGCGCGGTTCGCAAATAGTCCTGGCCAAGGACTTCGAGCATCGAGGAGCGCGTCATGCGGGCAATGATCGCCATGGGGATGGTTGACAAGACGAACGCCGGCAGCAGCAGATGGTGCATGCTGGAGCGGAAAGCCGCTCCGTTTCTGGTCAGGATGCTGTCGAGCACATAGGCGTCGGTGATGCGCTCGTACTGAATGCCGGTGCCGATGATGCCGCCGATCGGGAAAATGCCGAGCCGGAAACTGAGGATGTAGATCAGCACGATGCCTGCCCAGAAGACCGGGGTGCTGATGCCGACCAGGGAGACGACCATCGTGCCGTAGTCGAGAAACGTGCCTCGATTCGTCGCGGCAATAACGCCCGCCGGAATGCCAACGACCAGGGCGATGATCAGCGCGGCGACGCTTAATTCGATGGTAGCGCCAAAAAACTGCCGTAGTTCGGTAGCAACCGGCTGATGCGTGCGCAGCGAGGCGCCGAAATCGAGCGTGAAGGCAGACTTCAGGAAGTAGGCGTACTGCACGGGGAGCGGACGGTTGAGGCCGAACTCCTCCCGCACGCGCTCGATCTGCTCGACGCTCGCTTTCTCGCCCGCGAGCGCGATGGCTGGGTCGCCCGGGATCAACTGCAACAGGATGAAGACGGCGGTCATGATTCCGAGCAGGACGGGGAGTGCCAGCACGAGCCGGCGGATGACATACCTGGTCATCGCCGCGTTCCTGGGGTGACTGGGCGCGGGGCAGCCGCCCCGCGCCCGCGCGCGCCGTTAAGCCTTGCCGACGCCGGCAAAGTAGTAGATGTAGGTCGGCTGGAGTTGGAAGTCGGTGATGTTGGCACGGGTCACGACCTGATGCTTCTGGTAGCCGAGGAAGCACCACGGTGCATCATCGACGATCAACTGCTCGGCCTCGTGGTAGATCGGGATGCGCTCTTCCTGCGACGAGACGACCTGAGCTTGCGCCAGGAGGTCGTTTACCTCCGGGTTGTCATAGAACGAATTGTTGCCCGCTCCAGCGCTGGCGCCGTCGAGGAGCGCGAAGAGAAAGTTGTCTGGATCGCCGTTGTCGCCCTGCCAGCCTGAGAGGGAGCACTGAAAGAGTCCAGCTTGGCGATCGGCTCGGTACTGTGTCCACTCCATCGTCTGGATTTCGGCCTGAACCCCGACCTCTGACCAGTATTCCTGAATCGCGGTGGCAAGACGATCGCCGACTGGGTTGTATCCACGCGGGATGGTGTAGGCC
>CAYSXO010000338.1:0-1653 GCA_964434995.1 uncultured Sphaerobacteraceae bacterium | reverse complement strand
AGCGGATTCGCCTCGTCGTAGCCCGCCGCGGACAGCAACTCGCGCGCCTTGTCGGGCTCGTAGGGGTACGAAACCAGATCGGGATTGAAGGCCCAGTCGACCGGGGGCAATACACCACCCGCGGGAACCATGTTCCCGTTGTAGAGCCCTTCGGAAAGCTCCTCCTTGTTCACCGCGTAGTTCAGCGCCTGTCGGACTTCCTTCGAGGTGAACGGTTCCTTGGTGACATTGAACTCGACGTTGTTTGTGTTCAGGCCGGCATCCTCGACCACGACCAGGTCGGGATTCTCGCGCGCGCGTTCGACGTCTTCTGGCGTTAGCGCCCAGGCGATATCGAGTTCACCGGTCTCCACCTGCTGTAGCCGCGTCGAACCCTCGGGCACGACCTTGATGATCAACTGGTCGACCTTCGGCGCGCCGCCCCAGTAGTCGGGGTTGGCTTGTAGTGTCATCTGGCTGTCCCGAACCCAGTCCTCGGGCTTGGCCAGGAAGAACGCGCCAGTTCCGGACGGATTGACCATCAGGTAATCCATGCCCTGGGCAACGGCCTTGGGGCTGGGAATGCTGGCGATCGGGATGGCCAGGTTGGCCAGCAGGGGCGCGTATGGCGCGGGCAGTGTCAGGCGGACGGTGTATTCATCAACGGCCTCGACGGTATCAATCCAGTCAGTGATGAAGTCCGCCATGTAGACCATGCGTGTGGCGTCGTACTGCGACCCCTCCGCGCCCTCATCGATCGAGTTATACCAGGCGACAACCGCGTCGGCGTTGAACTCCTCGCCATCGTGGAACTTCACGCCCTGCCGCAAGGTGAAGGTGTAAACCAGTCCGTCTTCCGAAATCTCCCACGACTCTGCCAGACCCGGGCGGATAGTGGTTGCGCCGAGATCGTAAAGAACCAGGCAATCATAGACATTGGCGCAGGCGATATAGCCTTCCTGGGTGTCTACGGTGCGCGGATCGAGCTCGTCGACGTCAGTGCCAACACCGAAGATGATCGTGCTCGTCCCATCTTGTCGCGCACTGGCCGACCGCACCGCGAGCGGTCCATGGCCTGCAAGGCCGCCAAGCGCGGCGGATCCGGCCGCGGCTCCCGTGAGCTTGAGGAGATCTCGACGTCCAAGGCGACCGTTCTGAGGTTCGAGGCGAGACATGAAGTGCATCCTCCTCACGACGTGTTCGCAACTATGAAGCCACTGCACTCCGCAATGGCATGTTCTGGACAGCGCAAGGGTGCACCTGTCGCGAAAGGAAGTCAAGGATGACGGAGGGTGATGGGTGATGGGTAGACGAGTCGGAAGTCGGAAGGAAGATACGTCCATCCTCCGTCACCCATCACCCATCGCCCGTCGCCCGTCAGACCGGGCAGCCGGCGGAGATCCAGGCACGGAATCGGTCAATGCGCTCCTGGTCCCAAGGTTCGTCGCAAGGCATTGTTCCATCTTCGAGGCGCTCGAGAATCAGGGCCGCGTTCTCCGCAACGTCGTCGTGCGACCAGAGGTCGAAGACGAAGTCCATGGCACGTCGGTCGTTCTCGCGAAAGAGCGGCTGGATGTCGGTTGCGAAACTCACCCTGGTCCCCTCCTGCCAGCAGTAGAAGCAACATGGCTTCGCTTCTTGAATGTGCAGATCGTACGCGCGGCTCGGCGCAAT
>CAYSXO010000337.1:0-5445 GCA_964434995.1 uncultured Sphaerobacteraceae bacterium | reverse complement strand
GCAGCCACCCTCACCGGAATGGGGCATCATGCTCTCCGATGGGCGGGAAACGCTCAACCGCGCCTGGTGGGTCTCCCTTTTCCCTGGGCTGGCGATCCTGGCAACCACGCTCTCCATCAACTTTGTCGGCGACGGGTTGCGCATCGCCCTCGACCCGCGGATGCGGGGACGATGACGGCCGTGAACGCGGACGTCGGGATCCGAGTCCTCCTCGCCGACCGTGTGTTCGACGGCCGCGGCGAGACGATCGTCGACGCGGGGATCGTCGTCGAGGGCGAACGCATCGTCGCTCTGGGTAGCCGCGATGAGTTGCTGGCGCGTTTCGGTGACGCGGCGATCGAGGAATTTCCGGGCGCCACCCTCCTGCCTGGGCTGATCGATGTTCACACCCACCTCGTCATGCCCGGCAACGGGACCGGCATCGCCGAGTACGCCCGCACGCCGGACGAGGTGATGCTGCTCGTTGCCGCCCGCAACGCGGCGCTGGCGCTGCGCTCCGGCGTCACCACGCTGGTCGATCTGGGCGGCAAGGGAGTGCTGACCTTCCGCCTACGGGAAGCCATCGCCGGGGGGATCGCACCTGGACCACGCCTGGTTCTTTGCGGCCGCGCGCTGACCATCACCGGCGGGCATGGTTGGCCCTGGCTGGGGGAAGCGGATGGCGTCGATGGGGTGCGGCGGGCAGTGCGTCAGCTCTGCAAGGAGGGAGCTGATCTGATCAAGGTCATGACCACCGGCGGGGGCACTCCTGGGACAGATGGCCGCCGGCCCTCGTACAGCCTGGAGGAATTGCAGACTATTGTCGAAGAGGCGCACGAGCAGGGGCGGCGCGTGATCGGCCACTGCACCGCCGCTGCCGGCATCGAACGGGCGCTTGATGCCGGGTTCGACGCGATCGCGCATTGCCAGTTTCTGTTGCCCGACGGAACAGACCGCTTCGACGAGCGGCTGGCCAACCGCATCGCCGAGCAAGGCGTTTTCGTCAACCCGACCCTGCAAATCAACCGCGTCCTGCGAAGCGAGCGCGTTCCCCGCGACAGCCTGACCCCGGAACGCCAGGCCGCGCTCGATGACTGGACGGCGCGGTATCCTCGGTTCGCGGCGAACGTCCCGCGGTTGCGCGATCGTGGCGTGCGGCTGGTCTGTGGCTCCGACTGCGGGTGGGGGTACTCGACGTTCGACGAGACATGGCTGGAGCTCGACGCCCTGGTCGAAGCCGGGTTGACGCCGGTCGAGGCGCTGACGGCGGCGACTGGGACCGCGGCCGCGATGCTGGGTTTGGCCGATCGCGTGGGGGCGGTGCAGCCCGGCCACATTGCCGATCTGCTGGCGGTTGAGGGCGATCCCACGGCCGATATTTGCTCTTTGCGGCACGTGCGTGCCGTCTGGTCAGGTGGCGAGCGCGTCACATTGGAGGCGTAGACGATGGTAGAGCCTGTCCACGAGAAGGGGCAAATGCTGCCGGCTTGCAGACGCATTCCTGCAACACGATATGCTTCCGCGCGGCAAGGCATCCGGGGCGGCGGCGCCGTTCCCGGCGCAGGGTAACGACGATGGGTCAGCTTTCCGCGCACGCGGTGCGCGACATCATCATCGACCGGCTGGTCAATGATGCTCATCCGATCGGGAGCAAGCTTCCAACCTCCCGTGAGTTGGCGGCCGAGATTGGCGCCCACCGCAACACCGTGGCCAAGGCCTACCAGCAGTTGGCGGAACTTGGGTTGGTCACGGTGCGCCAGGGCCGTGGCACCTACGTCGTCGCCCAGCCGGAGAACGGAAAAGAACGGCCGGTTGCCCTTCAGCTCCAGAGCACCTTGGCCGAGCTGATCCTGAAAGCGCGCCGGATTGGGTTACCGGAGGCAGAGCTGCGCGAGTTGTTCGACAGGCAAATCAGTTCCGCCTATGAAGGAAAGCGGCGCGGCGCGTTCATCGAGTGCAACTCGGCCGACGTCGACGCCGCGATTGGCGAGATCGAGAATCTGGCTGGCCACCGCCTCTCGCCGCTGCTCCTGCAGCAGCTCGTGCGTGACCCGGCCGCCGCGACAGCGGGGTTCGATGTCGTCTTCACCAGCCTCTTCCACGTCAAGGAGGTCAGCGACCGCGTAGCGCCGGTGCGGCCCGAGGTGGACGTGATCGGTGTCTATACCCAGCCCGACGAATCCGCGCTCAACCAGGTGGCGCGCATCCCGCCCGGTTCACGGGTCGGGATCGTCGTCAGCAACGCCGAGGGCGCCCACCGCTTCGCAAATCACATCAACACCGTCACCATGGCCGACACCAGAGCGCTGGTGCTGCCGAGTGATGAGGAGATCGTGGCGTTGGCCGACGAGGTCGATGCCTTCCTCTGCAGCCGGTCGCGGTTCGAGCAGGTTGCGCAGCTCAATCTCCGGCAGCCCACGATCGAACTCCGCTTCCACGTGAGCCGGCAGTCCGCGGCCAGAATTGCGGAGGCGCTGATCCTGCCTCGGAATCAGGGTGCTGACTCCCGGGTGTCTGAGTATCAGAACAGCAGTGACGCCAACCGCGCGTCGTCCGCGTAGTGAATCAATTTCGCGGCCTCCTTTGCACCGTCTGTCGAGGCCCCAACAGGCACGCTACGGAAACCGGATGCGCGTTTCTTGCCAACGGCGCACGCCCCGCTCGCACTCAGAACCATGTAATCGGTTTATTGAGTTCGGGCGATGGCACGACGTGCGGCGCACGTCCTCCACTGGTCTCCGCGGAAAGCCCGTTAGCCCCTGGAGTTTCGCGAGGGGCGCCGGGCACGTTGAAGGCTACGCTCGACGCATTGATCGCGCTTGACCGCGCTCCCCATGTGAGCGCCGTCGCAAGGTCGGAGCACACGCCCCCCGGCGCGACGGATGGAGGACAACGATCGACGTGGACCGCTTTGATCAGATCGCGATGCTGGTGGAGGCAGCCGCTGCCGGTGGTAGATGCAGATGGCCTCCTCGGCGGCGCGCTGGCGGCCACCGGCCTGACCTAGGCGGAGCCGTGCGTAAATATGTCCGTCGCGAACGTGTGGACCACCGATCCGCGTAGTGCTGACCAGCGCCACGCGTACCTGTACCTAACGTGCATCAAAGAAACCGTCGTGCGCGGCGCGAACCTGAGCCACGCGCACATTTAGCGAGCGTGCCTGGCGGACGCCAACGTGAGTGGCGCGAATCTGGCCGACGCCGTCTTCCCCGATAACTTCGGGGATCACGTGGACGTTGAGAGCGTGAACGGTACCGGCGTGCGATCCTACAGCGAAGAAGATCCAGATGGTGATGACCGCGCCAGTTTACGGTCTCAATCTCAGGACGTCAGGCACGACATTTTCTGATAGGAGACGAATCATGCCAACGCGCCGTGCTCTGCTCGCATCTGCTGCCTTCGCCCCGCTGCTCGCCAGCGGCCTGAGCCCCACCCGGGCGCAGGTCGAAACCTCGGGAGAGGGAGCAGCCGGAACCCCAGCCGCCTCTCCTCAGGCCCAGCCCCTGCCCGATCTGACCGGCGTCGCGCCACTACCGCTCACAGGCGAGCGACTGGCAACCTTTGAGGCCTATCTCGCGACAGCGCTGGCCGGCGCGGGTGTCCCAGGCATGGCGGTCGCGGTGGTTCAGAATGGGGAGGTGGCCTTCGCGCAGGGGTTTGGCGTCCGCGAGTTAGGACGACCTGCGCCGGTCACTGCCGGCACGATGCTGCGGATCGGATCGGTCACCAAGTCGTTCAGTTCCTTGCTGGCGGCCACGCTGGTCGACGCGGGGCGGCTCACCTGGGAGACGCCGCTCATCGAGCTGCTGCCCGACTTCGCCGTCGCCGATCCGGAACTGACGCCACGATTGACCGTGCGCGACGCCTTCTGCGCCTGCAGTGGCTTGCCCCGGCGGGACCTCGAGTTCATGCTCCGCGCCAACGACCTCACGCCAGAGCGCATGATCGCCGAAATGGTCGACCTGTCGCTCACCGCCCCGTATGGGGAAAAGTACCAGTACAGCAATCAGATGGTTGGCGCCGGCGGGTTCGCCGCGGCAGTCGCCGATGGCGGGTCGCCGACGGACCTCAGTCACGCCTACGACATCGCGTTGCGCGAGCGAGTGCTCAACCCGATCGGGATGCCCCGGACGACCGACGTCCTCAGCAAGGTGGTGGCTGGGAACGACTACGCGGCGCCGCACGCGGCCGACCTGGCGGGCGCGCTGCACCCCATGCCACTCCTTGAGGACGATACCTGGCTGGTGTCCGTGGCGCCGTCGGGGGCGCTGTGGTCGAGCGCCAATGAAATGGCTCGATATGTCCAGACGGAGTTGAGTGGCGGCATCAGTCCGGACGGCATTCGCGTCGTTTCCACGGAGAATCTGGAGCACACCAGGCTGCCAGGCGTTGCAGTGAATGTTCCGCCAGAAGCGCCCCCGGATATCGCCGCCTTTGCCGGGCACTACGGCCTGGGCTGGGTTGTCGGCGCTTATCGCGGCCAGCGCGCGATCTGGCACAGCGGGGGCACCCTCGGCTTTACGTCTCTGGTCACCTTCCTGCCCGAGGCGAACCTGGGCATTGTGGTGTTGACCAACGCGCAAGCGGCAACGGCCGGACCGATGACCTACACCGCAACGTTCAGGCTGTTCGAGCTGTTGTTCGACCAGCCCGCGACGTTCGATGCCGGGCAAGCGCCCGGCCTCGACGCGGCCGCTCAGGCCCGGGCCGATTTTCTCGCCCGGCTCGGCCTGACTGACCCGGCAACGGTGACGCCGTATCTGGGGTGGTACGCCAATCCTGACCTGGGCGCGGCGCGGCTGGCATTGCAGGACGGAGCCCTATTCTTCGACGTGGGCTCGTTCCGCACCGAACTTCGGCCATTGCTGGACGATGCCGGCACAATTGTTGGCTACGTACCACTCGATCCGCCGCTTGGCGGCTTCCCGCCGCAGATGACGCTCAATCTCGAGCATGACGCCAATGATCAACCGACGATCGTCCTCACGGCGCCAGTCGACCCCGGCGAAGCGGATCTGGTGTATTCGTTCGATGCTGTCAGCACATCGGCCACGCCAACGCCATAGCGAGCGGCAGCCCGAGATGGGATGCCGCTCGCTCTCGCGGAACTCGTCGCCGTGCCATTAACCGCCAACGAGTTGATGGCGGCCGAAGGCCTCCTCGCCGGCCACAACGTCGTTGCCACGCGACCTCCTGTCGCGGGAGTCGTCCGGAGAGGTGCGCCCGCCAAGCCGCCACCGAACCCTGTCTTATATGGAACCCGGTTGATCAGTGCCTCCTGCGCGACGACCCCTCACCCCACCCCCTCTCCCATTGCGGTCTGACAGGGGGAGGCATGCCGGGGTCTCCGCGATCGCGGCGGTCACACGCCCCGCTCCCATCGCCAGGGGAGCGGGGGTGGGGTGAGGGGTGGTCGCGGCATCGGCCTTCCCTGAGCCAATACCTCCCCTTGTCAGATTGCGATGG
>CAYSXO010000336.1:4397-5503 GCA_964434995.1 uncultured Sphaerobacteraceae bacterium | reverse complement strand
CCCCGCGCGAAGAGGTGCAGCTCGGCCCGGCGTCCGACGGCATGCCACCCCTCGAACAGGGAGAGGCTGCTTCGCACGTCGACCAACTCGTCATCGCTCGCCGCCGCCAGGAACAACGGCGGAGCATCGGCCGGCGTGGGGCGCTTGTGCCATGCGGCGTAGATGGCCGCGGCGAAGCTCGGCCGGCCTTCCGCGTCGTACTCGGTCGCCGCCCCGGCGGCAACGTAGCCGCCCGCCGAAAAGCCGAGAATGCCGAGCCGGCCTGGCGCAATCCCCCAACGGCCCGCTTGCTGCCGCACGGTGCGCAGTGCCTGCAACCCATCGGCAATCGCCAAGGGCCGCACCTGGTCCATGTTCGGCCTGTGCGGGATCGGGTCGGCGGCGATGCGCAGGAGGGCCTCATCATCGTCGGGGGTGGGAAAGACCCGGTACTTCAGGACGAACGCCGCCACGCCGCGCGCGGTCAACCAGCGAGCGATCTCGGTCCCCTCCTTGTCGACCATCAGGAAGTGAAAGGCCCCTCCGGGACAAACAATGACTCCCGTTCCATTCGCCCTCGCTGGCTCGGGCAGAAAGGCGGTCAGCGTGGGTTGGCTGACGTTGCGGACCAGGCGGCTATTCTCCCAGAGCGGCCGTTCCAACTCGGGCCCGGAGTCGCGCCACAGGTCGGCATTGGGGACTTCATCGGGCCAGACTGGAATGAGGTTGGTTGCCGGCTCTTGCGTCATCGCATCTCCTCCGTCGCGGTCCGAGCCGCCTGTACCTGGCTGCATTCGCCGTGCTCGGGATCATACGATCGACTTCCGGTTCAGGATTGAGGGTGGAGCGGGCCCTCAGCGGCAAGCGGAGCGCAACTCGACCACAATACCGCCGGAGGGAGGGGAGGGTTCGTGAAGATCACCGCCATCACAGGCTTCCCGGTCAAGGTCGGCATCCGCAATCAGTACATCGTTGTGGTGGAAACGGACGCGGGCACTGCCGGCGTCGGAGAGGGGGGCATTTCCGGCCGCGAGCTGGCCATGCAGGGGATGCTGGAACACTTCGCGCGGTTCCTGATCGGTGAGGATCCGCGCCGCATCGAGCATCTCTACCAGATCATGACCCGG
>CAYSXO010000336.1:3299-4387 GCA_964434995.1 uncultured Sphaerobacteraceae bacterium | reverse complement strand
ATCGCGGCGCCTACTTCGAGGGCGGCAAGATAGCGGGCGCCGTCATCTCGGCTATCGACATCGCGCTTTGGGACATTCTCGCCAAGTCGCTCGGGGTTCCGGTCTGGCAGCTTCTGGGGGGAGCCTGCCGCGAGCGCGTGCAGTGCTTTGCCACGCCGGGTACGTTGCATGGTCCGGAGTGCGTCGAGCGCGCCCGAGAGTTGGCCGGCGAGGGCTGGCGCTACATGCGGTTCGTGCCAGGCATGGGCGACGAGGGCTGGACAGGCGCGTCGGGAGACGTCTACGAGCCGTTCGAGTCGATCGAGTTGGCCATGCACTGGCTCGGCGAAATCCGGCGCGCCATCGGCCCGTCCATCGAGCTGTCCATCGACTTCCACCACCGGCTCTCCGTGGCGGAAGCGGCACTGTTTTGCCAGCGCGTCGAACCGCTCCATCTGCACTTCGTGGAGGAGCCGATCCGCGCCGAAAGCCCGGAGGCCTACCGCCAGTTGCGGAGCATGACCCGCATTCCCTTCGCCATCGGCGAGGAATTCTCCAGCAAGTGGGCGTTTGCGCCATTCATCGAACAGGGGCTGCTCAACTACGCGCGCATCGATGTCTCGAATGTCGGCGGGCTGACCGAGTCGAAGAAGGTCAGCGGCTGGTGCGAAGCGCACTACATCGACGTGATGCCGCATAATCCGCTGGGGCCGGTGACGACCGCCGCCACTATTCACCTGGCCGCGTCGCTGCCGAATTTCGCCCAACTGGAGTACCAGCACCTCCTGGCCGCGGACTACCCCGCCGATCTCTTCCCGGTCATGCCGGCGCTGGAAGGTGACGCCTTCCCGCTGCCGACCATGCCGGGGCTCGGGGTGGAGTTCAACCCTGCTGCCGCCGCGGAGCATCCATTCGAGCCGTGGGAGGCGCCGCACTGGCGGCGCAGGGATGGCAGCTACACGAACTGGTAGCCGGTCAGAAGCTGTATGCCATGGGATCGAAGGCGGCGCGCGGAAGCCGAGTTATGCGAATTCCAGGTGATGAGTCCTGGCATGGCCTTCATGGTCCCGGCCACATCCCCCTTGCCCAGCGCACTGGGCGAGGGGACA
>CAYSXO010000336.1:0-3289 GCA_964434995.1 uncultured Sphaerobacteraceae bacterium | reverse complement strand
GCGGCGACGTCAAGGGTTTTCCCGGAGTCCGTATTACTCCCCGGGCTTGCGCGCCATCTCACCGGCGCCGCCTGAGGCCAGGTACTGATCGCGGAACCCGCTCGCTTTCCCGCTGCCCGCGACAAGAAAGGTCAGGCCGCTCAATCCGTAGGCGTTTTCGCCAATGGGCTGCCAGGTGAAGGTGTCGCGGTTGAAATGCGTCAGGGGGAATTCGAGTGGCTTGGGCCCGATGCGCAGAACGAGGCCATCGCCGCTGGCCGCAATGTCGACGTCACCGTAGAAGTCGTTGTGATATGTGCCCTCGTAGGCCGCACTGGCCAGCGCGCTGGCCGGATCCGCGGGGGCCGTCGTCCAGTCGCTGCCCGATCCATAGTCGGCGGCATCGATGGCGCGGAAGGCGGGAGAAATGCGCTCCAGCCAGTCGGGAATGTCGGCGACGCCCTGCACGATATCCAGCACGGTGAGCGCGAGCGATTCTGGCGCCCCGATCGGATAGCCGTTGGTCAGCGCCACGATGCCGAACCCGGCGGCCGGCAGCATATAGTAGGTGGTGGCCGCGCCGAGGTTGAACGCTCCGGAGTGGCCCCATTGCGGCATGCCGAAGCTCGTGTAGCTGACGTTCGTGCCCAGGCCGTAAAAGCCGGCGCGGTCGGTTGCGGTGTTCGCGGGCTTGTTGCTCACCGCCTGCGGCGTATGCACGGGCGCCAGCGCGGCGGCGGGAATCAGTTCTGCGCCGTCGAACGTGCCCTGGCCGAGGACCAGCCGCATCCAGTGGCAGAGATCGATCACGTTGGAGCTGGCTCCACCGGCGGGCGACTCCGGGTCGGGATCGCGTTGCAGCGGCGTTACTTGCCAATGGCCATCGCGCTCGACGTGCGGAATCGCGCGGTTTTCTTGCGCCATGTAGTCAGCGAAGCGGGAACTGGTGCTGGTCATCGCCAGCGGTCGGTAGAGTCGTTCGTCGCTCAGTTCTTCCCAGGGATTGCCCGCGGCATGGGCAGCGGCGACGGCAGCGGCGGTCAACCCGAAGTTGGTATAGGCATAGCCTTCGCGGAAGCTGTATTGCGGCTCCAGATAGCGCAAACGATAGAGAATGGTTTCCCGGTCGAATCCCAGATCCTCGAGAAGATCGCCGCCATGGTCGCGCAGCCCGCTGCGGTGGGCGAAGAGATCGGCGAGCGAGACGTTCTCCGTGGGCCAGGCTTCGCTGAGCGCAAAGCCGGGCGCAATGTCCGACAGGCGGCTCAACCAGGTGACCTCGCCGGTCCCGACGACGGAGGCGACCACGGTCGCGGCGAGCGATTTCGAGACCGAGGCGAGCTGGAAGACTGTCTCCGGTTCGATCGGCGCGTCTTTGCCCAGCTCGCGCACGCCGAAGCCGCTGGCGAACTGAATGGCATCGTCGTACACCACGGCCACGGCCATGCCGGGCACGCCGGTGCGGCGCAGGATGTCCTCTGCCACCTCAGGGATGCGATCTACGGCCTGGGCGACCCGATCGGCCGTGACCTCACCAGGAGCCGCATCAGCGGCCGGGGTCGCCTGTCGTGCGTGCACGCGATCCGCGGGGCGCAACAGGTGGCCAACGCCCGCCGCGGCCAATCCGGCTCCAGAGGCGCCGAGCGCCCGGCGGCGGCTGATGCGCTGTGACGGTCGAGGCTGAAACAGGTTGACGGAGTCTTCCTTCATGGAGCGGCATCGTCCTTTCTGGCGCCGGCGGCCACGCTGGTCGCCAGCGATTCACCAGTGCACCGATGACCTGGCCCTGGATTCGATCCACGGCATCCTGTAATGGCGACTGCCAGCATAGCAGCCACATCCATTGTCCCTGATTCGCGGCGCCTGGCCTTTCAGGCGGGAGGCGCCGGCTATCAATCCTGCCGCACGATCTCCAGGCGCTCCTCGCTACAGGATGCGATCAGCAGGGTTTCCAGACGCCGCGGGCTCTCTGGCTCGTTGATCTCGATGCGGACCCGGCGATCCGAGAGCAACTCCCAGCGGCCTGGCGAAACTGTTTCACCGTCCGCGGGGGCGATGCCGTGATAGACGAGATACCCGGCTGCCAGGAACTCATAGCCGATGCGCCCGCGCGAGGGTGGGAAGGGGTAGTCGGCGGGCCGGTAGACGACGATCTCGTCTGTATTCTCCTCGTGCGAGTGCCGCCACTCGCGCATCAGGCAAAGCGACAGCGTGGCTTCGTCCGTGGCGGGCGCCGGGCTTGAGGTTTCGGTTTGCGTATGGATGGCGAGCGCCCGCCCTGGCGATGGCGGAACGGTAGAAGCGCTCATGGCCGCGGGGGTGACCAACCAGCCCGATGCGATGACAACGGCAAGCACAAGGCTCGTCAGGCCCTTCCGAGGATGGCGCGAGCCTCCGGTCGCGACGGTGGCATGAAACTCAGGCACGAATCCGTTCTCCTTTTCCTCTGGCAAGGCTGCTCCTCCTTCAATGACGCGCGCGACGACGGATTCGGTTCACGCCGCCGGCTTCGCCCATACTTCCCCAGGGTCTTCAGTCCGCCAGATGAGGCTTGCCATGGACGCCAGCAGCCTCCTGAATTCGTCGACTTCCCGGCGCGCGCTGTTCGCGCTGCCATTGCTGCCGTTGCTCCGTCACGATGACTCTCCTGGCTCCAGGCGGGCGCCGATCGCACGGGTCGTCCCCGAGCGGCCGCTTGTTCCGCCGCTGACACTCGGGCTAGCGCGAGTGGTGCTGCGCTCGGGCGCGACAGCCTGGGCCGAGACGCCTGGCGGCGCGCGCATGCTGGTCGTCGAGTCAGGCGGGCTCGAAGTCGGAGTCGCTTCACGGGGCGACAGCGCGATCACCTCGTCCGATCTCGCCGCGGCGGCCTTCCCTCCGCTGGATAGGAGCGGGCTCTACCTGCCGGCAGGTACGGCCATGCCATTCGGCTCCCTCGGCATTGTCAGTCTGCGCAATCCCGGCGCGCGGGCGGCGGTCGTTCTCGACGCGGCCGTTTATTCAGAAGAGCCTCGCCCATTGGCGCGCGCGTTTACGACCAGCGAAGGCGTGAGCTTCCAGCTTCTGGCCAGCGCCAGTGCTTTGACCGCGCCGGAGGGCCGTGCCGTTGTGACGCTGGAGCGCATCCTGCTTTCCGGGCACTCCTTCCTGCTGCCAGAGTCGGAGAACAGCCTGAGCATCATGTATCTGGAGGTGGGGACGGTCGATCTCCGCCCGACGGCGGGCGAGGTCTTTGCCGCGCGGGCCGCGGCGTCGGCGCCGTACGCCATGCCCGGCGCGTTGCAGGCGCTTCCCGCTGGTGGCTGGCGAA
>CAYSXO010000335.1:0-5518 GCA_964434995.1 uncultured Sphaerobacteraceae bacterium | reverse complement strand
CCCGAAGGGATCGCGCTCGGTGGCCCGCGCCACTTTGGCTACGACATCGACTTTACGCCGGTCGAACAGCGCTTCAGCCGGGCGGTTCCGGCATGAGCCGGCGACTGAGCATCGCCGATCTGCCCGATCTGGCGCGTGGCGCCGCGTTCCTCGGTACGGGAGGCGGCGGGAACCCCTATGTTGGCCGGCTGATGGTGGAGTCGGCCATGCGCGAAACGGGGGAAGACCTCGAGTTGCTCGACCTCGCGGACATCCCCGATGATGCGTTGGTCATCCCGACGGCGATGATGGGCGCGCCGACGTGCATTGTCGAGAAGCTGCCGCGCGGGACAGAAGCGGCCGAATCGCTGCGATTGCTGGAAAAGCAGTTGGGCAGGAAGGCGTACGCCACCATGCCCATCGAGGCGGGCGGGGTCAATTCCATGATCCCGCTGGTCGTTGCCTTGCGCCTCGGCATTCCGGTGATCGACGCTGACGGCATGGGACGCGCCTTCCCGGAATTGCAGCACGAGACCTTCAACGTCTACGGCGTCTCGGGCACGCCGATGGCCATTACCAACGACCACCACGACCAGACGATCATCAATACGCACGACAACGAGATGATGGAGTGGCTGGCGCGTGGGGTGACCATCCGCATGGGCGGGGTGGCCTACATCGCCGAGTACCCGATGGATGGCGCCACGGCGAAACGAGTCTCGATCGGCGGCACGATTGGCACGGGCCTGAAAATAGGCCGCGCCATCCGCTATGCCCGCGAGCACCATCTCGATCCCTTCTCGCACCTGATCGACACCCTGGCCGAAACGGACTACACCCCGGCGAAGATCATCTTCAGCGGCAAGGTGGTCGAGGTCTTCCGCCGCACGGCCGAGGGCTTTGCCCTGGGCACGGTGCGCATCCGCGAGCTGGACGGGGACGCGAATGGGGATGCCGCGCTGATGGAGATCGACTTCCAGAACGAGAACCTCATCGCTCGCGTCGATGGCGAGATTCGCTCGGTCGTGCCCGACCTGATCTGCATCCTCGACAGCGAGACCGCCGAGCCGATCACCACCGAGGAGCTTCGCTACGGCCAGCGAGTGAAGGTGATGGCCGTCACCGTGCCGCCGATCATGCGCACGCCAGAAGCCCTGAAGGTATGGGGACCACGCACGTTTGGATTCGACGTGGACTATGTGCCGATGGCAGGGGCGTAGCGAGCTCCAGCAGCCAGCAAGGTGGCGGAGTGTCGCCGCCGCCTTGCTTGAGCGGGCGATAACCCAGTCCCATACGCTTGGCTCAATGCCGCTCGGTAGGTCCTGGTCGCGCGGCAGTCCGCTCAGCCGGCCGCTGGCGTCGCCTCGGGAGCCAGCGTCGCGGGTGGCCACGTGATCGCTCCGATCGCCACATAGAACGGCAAGACATCGACCTCTGCCCATTCCTCCGAGATGCGGCCGCATGCGATGCGGAAGATGGTGTTGCCCGTCCAGGTCACTGCCTTGCCGGTCGGCGCAAAGTCCTGCCACGGCCCGGTCTGCGTTCCCGTCGCGGTCCAGCGGGAGACCACGAGATCTTCCTCAGAAAAGAGGAGGTCGATCTGAAGCTCGAGGTCGGGGAAGGCTGTCTGTTGAGCCTGGACCGCGGCCCGGCGGGACTCGGCGCCGGTTGTGTCCCGGTGCAGGCCGTGGCGGAGATGGTCTGGGGCGATGAGCTCATCGAAGTTGGCGAAATTACGCTGGCTGTAGACCTCGTCGTACCAGCGTTGGACCAGCGCCTCGTTCTCTTCCGCGGTCGTCGCGGGACACGTGGCGGGGCTCGACGCCACCGACATGGCAGCCGCCGGTGTGGCCGCGATCGCGGGGATCATCTGGGGTATGGCGCCGAGTTGCTGCAGGCGGCCCAGGTCGTCCACTTGCGACCAGTACTCGGCGATCGTCCCACACTCGATGCGATAAATAGTAAAGATGCTCCAGGTGGCGTCGTTCCCAGTCGCGGGGATGCCCAGGAAGTCACCCTGCTGGGCGCCGTGCTCGATCGCGCGCACGGCGACAAGGTCGCCGTCGGCGACCATCTGCTGAATGTCGGACTGCAGATCCGGGAATGCGGCGAAGTAGAGGGCAAAGTTGCGCTGGATATCCTCCGGCCCGAGCGAATTGGGAATAGTGCCGCCTCCGTGCCGGACGACTTCCGGGGCCAGGAACTCGTCGAGCGCTTCCACGTCGCCGGCAGAGATGGCCTCGTACCACGCGCGGACGAGCGCCTTGTTCTCTCCCTCGGTGGTTGCCGGGCAGGCCGAAGCCGGTGTCGCCTCTTGGGCTTTGGCCTGGAATGTCGGGAATACGCTCGTGGGCGCAAAGAGACCAAACGAGAGCAGAATGGCGAGCAACGCAATAGGAAACACCCCAACTCCTTCCTGCAAGCCAGTAAACCAACCGCGCTCGTGCCGACACGTTCGGGGCTCGCGCCCTACGGTGCGGCAGGCGGCCACTCGACGACGCCCATCTGCCGAAAGACGCCGAGGGTATCGGCCTCGGACCACTGTTCGGCGAGTCGGCCACATTCGATGCGGAAGATCGTGTTGCCGGTCCAGGTCAACTCGGCGCCGGTTGGCTCAATACCCACCCACGGCCCCTCGTGCGTGCCGGTGGCTGTCCAGCGGGCAGCGACGAGATCGCCGTCCGTCAGGAGCAGGTCGACCGTGGTTTCCAGATCGGGCAGGGCGGCGCGGTTCTCTCGCGGCGATCGTCCGCGATCCGCGCCGCTGGTGGTGATGCGGTCAAGCACGCGGTGGTGAACGTAGTCATCAGCGATCAGGTCGTCGACGTTGTCGAAGTTTCCCTGAGTCAGGACTTCGTCGTACCAACGGCGCACGAGCGTCTCATTCTCCGCCTCGGTCGTCGCTGGACACGAAGCGGCAGGGCGCGAGGGCGTTTCGGGCGTGGCCACCTCGGCCGGCGGAGCGCCCGCCGGTCCGCCTGGCAATGGGACCGCGCCCAACTGCTGCAAACGGCCAAGCGCATCGACCTCCGACCACTGCTCGGCGATCTGGCCGCAGGCGATGCGATAGATGGAGAGGATGCTCCAGGTCACGTCTTTCCCGGTCGCGGGGATGCCCATGAACTCACCCTGGTGCGTCCCATGCGCGATCACCCGCGCGGCGACGAGGTCATCGTCGGCGACCATCACCTCGATGTCGTGCTGCATGTCCGGGAAGGCATCCATGAAGGCGCCCATCGACGCACGGACTTCGTCCACCCCTTTCGCATCGGCAAAGTCGGCCGCATGTTGAACGATGACTGGCGCCAGGGCGTCAGCGACCGCGTCCAGATCGCCGGCATTGAACGCGTCGTACCATCGTTGCACGATGGCCGTGTTTTCCTCCTCGGTGGTAGCCGGGCAGTTCGCGGCGGGCGTTGCCTCCTGGGCCGCGGCGTGGGACGCTGAGGATGCGCCACGCGGCGCAAAGGCCCCGATCCAGAGCATGACAACGAGCAGAACCGCGCGAACCATCGCGCCCCCTTCCTCCATGCCTGCATACCTATCGTGCTGCGATCCTCTCTTGCAAGTCTCGATTTGTCAAGCCACCCCGCGCGGCCATCGTTCCAGCCATCTCCGTTGGATTCAATGGCAGTTCCGTAGAACGGCGGCCTTGCGGTGGATTGATCTTTGCTGAATCCGCATCTCGACCGCCAGCAGAGTCGCGTTTTTCAGCAGGACGCTGCATCACGTTGTTCAGCATGGCACGGCTTGGGCACGCATCTGTGGTGGCCGACGATCACCGAAACCGGCCCGCTTGCGGTCGGACCAATGCTTGTAACCATCTCCGGCGCCCCGGGACCTGGTTCGTTCCTGAAGAGCGATCGAACCTCGGCGATGAGCGGATCATCGCCTCGGCCACGCGATCGAACACACCACGATCATCCCTGGGGGTGGACTCGTCGTTCAGGATGCCCCAGGCGTCCCAGAGGTTCATCACCATCGTGTTGAGGGCGTCGAGGAATGCGAGTGTCCTCATAGAGCAATGCGTCGGGGCCGCCCGATCCAAAAGACCTCAGCTTGCGTCTTGCGAAAGCCCCATGCACGGGGCCGCGGCTTGGCCGGTTTATGCGTGAATTGCGGTGCTGGATACTGCCTCATTGATCGCCAATGGCGGCACTGCGACGTCATCCAGATGAGGTTCGGGCGCCGAGTTGCCGCTCAATGCCAGCGGCATCACCAGTGGCGTGCCCGTGCGCGGATCAGTGAGGATTTCGGCCTCCACACCGAAGACTTCACGCAGCATCTCAACCGTGACTACCTCACTGGGCGGGCCGTCGGCGACGACCTGACCATCCTTCATCACCACCAGGTGATCGGCGTAGCGGGCGGCCAGGTTGAGGTCGTGCAGCACCATCACCACCGAGCGGCCCATCTCGCGGTTGAGCGACCGCACGATGTCGAGCAGGCCGATCTGCGCTGCTGGATCGAGAAAGGTGGTCGGCTCGTCCAGCAAGAGGACCGGCGTGTCCTGCGCCAGGGCCATGCCGAACCAGCAGCGCCGCTGCTGGCCGCCGGAGAGGGTTTCCAACGGCCGGTCGCGCAGCTCGCAAAGATCACAGCGCGCGAGGGCCGATTCGACCGCGGCTTCATCCTCGCGCCGCCACTGGCGAAACAGGCTCTGGTGCGGCGCCCGCCCGGCGGAAACGAGATCTTCTACCATGAAGCCGGCCGGCGCGCTCGCCCCTTGCAGCAGCATTGCCAGCCGCTTCGCCAGCGACTTGTGGCTCCCTTTGCGCACGTCCTTGCCGTCGAGACGAATGACCCCCGCGCTCGGGGCCATCAGGCGGCAGCAGGTCCGCATCAGTGTCGATTTGCCGGAGGCGTTCGGGCCGACGATGGCGGTAATCGATGCGGCAGGGAGAGAAAGAGTCAGATCGCGGACCACCTTGGCGCCGTTGTATCCGGCGCTGACCGCGACCGCCTTGAGGGCGCCACTTGCGCCGAGGTTGCTATTGCGATCGGGACTGACCGTGCTGCGCGGCACATAGAAGGGCTGGCCCGATTCCGGGCCGCGATGGATGTCGCAGCGGACTCCGTAGAGCCTCGTCAGGATTTCCCGCGTGAGGACCTCGCCGGGCGTCCCTTCGTGCACGATCGCCCCATGCGCCATGGCCACGATGCGGTCGCTGACCCGCGCCGCCTCGTTGACGTCGTGCAGCACCATGACGATGGTGCGGTCTTCGTCGCGATTCAGCCGCTGCACGAGATCCATCACTTCGATCTGGTGCGCGAGATCGAGATACGTGGTCGGCTCGTCCAGCAGCAGTAGCGGCGTCTCCTGAGCCAGGGCCATGGCGATCCAGGCCCGCTGCCGCTGCCCGCCCGAGAGCTGGTCGACCGGGCGACGGCGCATCTCCTCCACCCTGGCCAGCGCCAGAGCCTTCTCGACGGCATCGTAGTCCTCATTCGCGGGCGGCTGGAAGAACGATTGATGCGGAAAGCGCCCACGATGGACCAGTTCTTCGACCGTGATTCCGGCTGGCTGCACCGGCTGCTG
>CAYSXO010000334.1:5267-5598 GCA_964434995.1 uncultured Sphaerobacteraceae bacterium | reverse complement strand
ACTACCTGGCTCGCTGTCTGCTGTCGGTGGCGGCGCTCGACTATCTCTCGTTCGAAGTTGTCGTGGTGGACAACAATCCAAGCGATGACGCCACGGCGCGGTTTCTTGCCGATCGGTATGGCAAAGATCCGCGATTTCGATACGTGCGCGAGGATCGGCCAGGGCTGGCGGCCGCGCACAATTGCGGCGTGCGCGAAATGCGCGAGGACAGCCGCTTCGCCGCCTTCACTGACGATGATGTGGTTGTCGACCGATACTGGCTGCGCGAGTTGATGCGCGGGTTCGAGGCAGCGCCGAACGTTGGCTGCGTGACCGGGCTGATCTTTCCGGC
>CAYSXO010000334.1:0-5257 GCA_964434995.1 uncultured Sphaerobacteraceae bacterium | reverse complement strand
AGGAGTTCGGCGGATTCAACAAGGGCTTTCAGCGGCAGATCTACGATCTGCACGACCATCGCCCGGCGGATCGGCTCTTTCCCTTCACCCCGGGCCGGTTCGGTTCCGGGGCAAATATGGCCTTCCGCCTCACCTCATTGGAGCGAATTGGCGGGTTTGATCCCACGATGGGGACCGGGACGCCCGCGCTCGGCGGCGACGACCTGGCGGCCTTCTTCCGCATTATCGTGGGAGGAGAGGCCCTGGTCTACGAACCAGCGGCAATCGTTCGCCACGCTCACTATCGTGACTACGCGGCGTTGCGGCGCCAGATCTACGGGTATGGCGTTGGCCTGACGGCATTCCTGACCAATGCCATGGTCGAACACCCCCGCCTGCTGGCCGATTTGATGGGGAAGCTGCCTTTGGGGATTGTCTATGCGCTCAGTCCGAGCTCCGGTAAGAACCAGAAGAAGGGGCGCGACTATCCCGAGGAGCTGACGGCGCTGGAGCGGAAGGGTCTACTCTACGGGCCGCTCGCCTACCTGCGAAGTTGGCAGGCGGCTCGCCGCTACGAGCGGCAGACGCGCGGCGTCACGGGCCGCGTCTGGCCGAAGCCGTGACAACAGGAAATGTCGTCGATTGCGATACGAACGGGTCACGCGCCGCTGAGGAACGCGATCGCCAGTATGGAGAGTACGGCAGCGCGGGGATGCCGGCCTGGATGGGCGTCCTGTCGCGGCTTTCGCGGTTTGCTCTGGGGCGAGGGCCAGGCCCGATCATCCTTATGTACCATCAGGTCGCCGATCTCGACGACGATCCCTGGTCGCTGGCGGTGAGCCCCGTGTGCTTCGAAGAGCATTTGCAGGTGCTCGCCGAACGCTGGCAGCCCGTCTCTCTCCGCTGTCTGACAGACGAGCTGGGCCGGGACAACCTCGACCCTCGGCAGGCGGTCATCACCTTTGATGATGGATACCTCGACAACCTGACCAACGCCCGGCCACTTCTGGAAAAGTACGCGATGCCCGGAACGGTCTTCGTGGTCAGCGACGCCATTGGCCAGCAGCGCGAATTCTGGTGGGATACGCTCGATCGGCTGCTGCTCGGCGAGCATCCGTTGCCGGAAGCGTTGCAGCTTCGCATCGCGGGCCGCGTGCGCCAATGGAACCTGGATTCGGCTAGCGGTGGCCGAGGTGGCCGCGCGGTCAGCCGGACACAATTGCACCGGCAGCTATGGCGGCGCATGCGCGCCATGCCGGCCGCGGAGCGGTGGGCCGCGATCGAGGCGCTGCGCGAGTGGACGGGATTGCCAGCAGAGGTTCGTCCAGACCGGCGGGTGATGGATGAGCACGACCTGCGCGAGCTGGCCGACGGCGGACTGGTGGAAATCGGGGCGCATACGGCTTCGCATCCCCGGTTGTCGGCCCTGCCACAGCGCGAGCAGTTCGCGGAGATCGAACGTGGCAAGGCGCGCCTGGAGGCGATCATCGACAGGCCGGTGACCAGCTTTTCCTACCCCTTTGGCAGGACGCTCGACGTCTCATCGACGAGCGTTGAAGCCGTGCGGCAAGCGGGCTTTTCCTCGGCGTGCACGACCCGGCATGGAGCCGTGCGGCCGGCGACCGACCCATACCGGCTGCCTCGGTTGTATGTCGGCAACTGGTCTGGTGAGGAGTTTGAGCGGCGGATGGCGCCATGGCTGGCAGACCGGTGAGGCAATGGGATGCTCCCGACGGCAAGTAAGGCGATCCTGACGCGGCGCCTGTCCGCGAGGGTGAGGCGGTGACTGGCGCAAGGCGGGTGGGGGGGAACCGGCTGGCCGCCGTCCGCGATCACCTCAATACCCCGCTCTTTCGCAACGCCTACGCGCTCATCGTCAACACGGGGATTACCGCCCTCCTGGGGTTCGCCTATTGGGTGGCGGCGGCGCGCCTCTTCAGCACGCGCGATGTTGGGCTTGCGGCAGCGGCGATCTCGGCCATGACCTTGTTGGCGGGCATTTCCCTGTTCAATCTGGAAGCGGTCATGGTCCGCTTCATTCCAGTTGCTGGCCGGCAGACCAGGAAGCTCGTTGGGGCGGTCTACCTGGGCTGCACCGTGGCGGCCATTGTGGTCGCGACCGTCTTCATCGCCGGTCTGCAAATCTGGGAGCCCTCGCTCGAGTTCCTGGCCGAACAGGGGGACGGCATCTGGTTCGTCGTTGCCACCGTCGCCTGGATGTACTTCATCTTGCAGGACGGCATTCTGGTCGGCCTGGGGCGGTCCATCTGGGTGCCGATCGAGAACACCATCTTCGGGGTGGGCAAGCTGGCGCTCCTGATCGCCTTCGCGGGCGCGGGGCCGTTCGGCATCTTCGAGTCGTGGGCGATCGCGGCGGCGCTGGTAGTGATCCCGTTTACGGCGCTCATCTTTCTGCGCCTGATACCCTGGCACATGGAGATGGCCGTTGACGGAGGGGAGCGATTCGTCCGAAGCACGTTTCGCACCTATGCCCTGGGGGACTATTTCGGTTCGATCTTCGAGCTGGCGGCAATCGCCCTGTTGCCGTTGCTGGTCACGCATCTGGCGGGTCCGGAGGAAAACGCCTACTTCTACCAGAGCTGGATGATCGCCTACACGCTGATTCTGGTCGCCAACAATGCGGCCCGGGCGCTGACGGTGGAGGCCGCCAAGGACCAGGGGCAATTGCAGGCGTACGGAAGAGCGGTCATCACGCATTCGTTAAAGCTGCTGATGCCGGCGGTGGCCGGCATCGTCCTGCTCGCGCCGTTCATCCTGCGCGTTTTTGGGCCCAAGTATGCCGAAGGCGGCACAATGACCCTGCGGCTCCTGGCCCTGGCCGCGATCCCGCACACGGTCGTCCTGTTGGCGCTGGTCACGGCGCGCCTGCAACATCGCATGGTCGAGGTCATCGCCATTCAGGCGGCAACCTCCATCACCACGTTGGGGATGGGCCTGGCCCTGGTTGGGGACATGGGTGGGTTGGGCGCGGCGATCGGCTGGCTGGCCGCCCAGACCATCGTGGCAGCGGTGCTGCTGGTCACCAGGCTGCAGTGGCTCTACCGCGCGGCTCCCGCGCCATTGATTGGGGCGGATCGGGCGCAATGAGCGCTCCTGGAGCCGAGGAAACCGGCGAGGCGCCAGCCAATCACCCACCGTCAGCGGGTCACGAGCTGCCCGCGGTGGCTCCCCTCGTGGCCGCGCTGGCCCTCTGGTTGGCCGCGCTTCCCGGCATCGAGCCGGACCAGATGACCGACATTGGGCTGGTCTCGGTATTGCCGCCGTTCTTCCTGCTGGCGCTGCTGCTGCTCCTGGCCGGCTTCTGTCTTTGCGCGGGAACCGATTGGCTGGATGCCAGCCGCGTACATCGCGGCCTGGATCGTGGTCATTCATGCGACGCCGGCGATCGTCTACGGCAGCCTGCGCTATGCCTGGGCGTGGAAGCACGTCGGCATTGTCGAATACATCCAGCGCACGGGCCAGATCGACCCCAGCATCGCCTACCTGCCGGTCTATCACGACTGGCCCGGCTTCTTCGGCGCGGCGGCGCTCATCGTGGAGAGCGCGGGCGTCAACGATGCGTTGCTTCTGGCGCGCTGGGCGCCGGTAGCCTTCGAGCTTCTCTTCGCGGCTGGGGTGCTCCTGCTCCTGCGCGGCGCGACGGCTGACTGGCGGCTCATCTGGCTCGGCGTCTGGTTCTTCAGCCTGACGAACTGGGTGGGGCAGGACTACTTCGCGCCGCAGGCCATGGTCTACCTTTGCTATCTGGCCGCGATGGGCATCTGTCTCTGGGCGTTCCCCCTGCAGGCCGAGATTGCCGGTCATCCGGTTGGGCGATTGCTCTCGCGCTGGCGGCCGTTTGCCCGGCTGGCCGAGGCGCTTGACGTTCGCATCGCGCAAGCGCGCGCGATGGGCAACGCCCTGCCGGCGCTCTCCATCGGGCAGCAACGAGGGGTGCTGGGGATCGTCCTGATCCTCCTGGCGGCCATCGCGGTCAGTCACCAGTTGACGCCCATTCTTGCCATCATGGCCCTGGCCGCGCTGGTGATTCTCGGGCTCTGCCGGGTCATCAGCCTACCGGTCATCATGGGCGTCTTCACCGCCGCCTGGCTGGTGACGGCGGCATCGACCTTCGCGGCGGAAGGGCTGCGCGACATTGTTGCCTCGTTCGGTCAGACCGACGAGAACGTTGGCGCCAATCTGATTGACGCGTCAAAGTTCACCCCGGGGTTCCGCATCGTTTCGAACATGGCGCGCGGCCTGACCGCCGCCGTCGGCCTGCTCGCCATCCTGGGGTGGATTCGGCGTTACCGCCAGGGGTATCTCGACCCGGCCATGTCGGTGCTTTGGGTTGTTCCGGTCGGCCTCCTGGCGGTCAGCAACTACGGTGGTGAAATCCTCTTTCGCGTCTTCTTTTTTGCCCTGCCCTTCATGGCGTTCTACATGGGAGCCCTGGCTGCCCCAGCGCTGGACGCGTGGAGGTCCTGGCCGCGCATGGTGTTGACGGCGATCATCAGCCTGGCGCTGGCCACCGCGTACCTCTTTGCCTATTTCGGCCACGAGCAGTCGAACTACTTCCGACCAGGGGAGGTTGCGGCGGCCGAATATCTCGACCAGATTTCGCCCGAGGGAACGCTTCTGGTGGAGGTCACGCCCGACTACCCCTCGCGCTTCCGCCGCTACGAACAATATGTCTACGTACCTCTGGTGGCGTGGCCGCGCGGCAATGTCGAGGAGAGCGAGAACGCCTATTCCCTGGAGGATATCGTCGAGATGATGCGTGATCCCGCGCGTCCTGCCGCCTACTTCGTCGTCACCGATGGACAGCTCCTCGCGTTGAGCGTGCCGGGGCTGGCGTCGGTCGAGGCGATCCTGGACGAAATCGCGTCGTCAGATCAGTTCACGCCGATCTTCGAGAATGACCATGCCACCATCTACGCGCTGGCCGAGAACGAGCCGGAGGGCGCTCCATGATACGTGGACGGCCCATCCCGCTCGCGATCGCGGCGGGTACGCTGCTGACCTGGCTCCTCTTTGCGTTCGATGCCGATACCCCTTTGCGCGCCCTGGTGGCCGTACCCTTTCTCATGATTGGCCCTGGGCTGGCCCTGGTGATGCTGCTGCGCATTGCCCAGCCCCTGACGGTGATGACTCTTGCCGTGGCCACGAGCCTCGCCCTGGAGGCCCTGGTGGCCACGGCGCTGCTGGAAACGGGACTCTGGACACCGGGACGGGCACTGACCATTGTCGGCGGTATCACGTTGACGGCCACCGCGCT
>CAYSXO010000333.1:3566-5615 GCA_964434995.1 uncultured Sphaerobacteraceae bacterium | reverse complement strand
AATCTGGTCATGAACAACAGCCAGATCACCGGCAACTCGGCTGGCAATGCGGGCGGTGGGTTGTTGAACAACAGCGCCCGGGCAACGCTCATCAACAGCACCATTACGAACAACTCGGTGAACACGAGCGGTAATCCTGGCGAGGGTGGCGGCATCTTCAATGTCATCGGCACGATCACGCTGGATTCCGGCAGCAGCGTCACCGGCAACAACCCGGACAACTGCGCCGGAGAGACGGTCGCAGGGTGTTAGGGCGTCGGGGCGTTGGGGTGATAGGGGAAACGAGAGCTAAGCTCGCTACCTATCACCCTATCACCCTATCACCCTATCACCCTCGTTGAATCTGCTGCAGCGCCCAGGTGTTGCCGTCGGGGTCGCTGAAGAAGGCAAAGATGCCCCAGGGGAACTCCTGGACTTCACTGACGTCTGCGCCGCGCCCGACAAGCTCGTCGCGCACGGACCGGACGTCGGCGACGACCATTTGCAGGCCTTTCATCGAACCGGGCGTCATCTCGGTCAGCCCGTTGCCGATGGCGATCGAGCAGGCGGAGCCGGGCGGCGTCAATTGCACGAAGCGCAAGTCAGGGTTGACCTGATAATCATGGTCGGCGTTGAAGCCGATCTTCCCCGTGTAGAACGCCTTGGCCCGATCGACATCGGTGACAGGAACCGGAATCAGTTCGAGCTTCATGTCCATCGCGTGCACCCTCCTCACCACAGCGCGGCGCGAGGGTAACACGGGAGATGGCGGCGGCTACCAGTGCGCGGCCGGGTCCGCGCTACCGTCAATGTCCCAGTTTGCCGGCGCGAGGGCTGCTCCCATTTCGTGAAAGCGGCCTCGGTAGTACGCCAGGGGAGCGGCCTCGTCATGGCGATGCGCGGTCAGGATGTCGCCAAGATAGCAGCGATGATCGCCGACCTCGATCGCCCGCGTCACGCGGCAGACCGCCCAGACGATGGCATTCGTGAAGACTGGCGGCCACGGCTCCTGCCGCTGCAATGGCACGCCCGCAAAGGCGTCCCAGCCTTGCCCGCGGTCCGGGCGAGCGAAGCGGCGGGCAAGCCCGTGGTCCGCTTCGCCCAGCACGTTGACCGTGAAGGTTTCGGATCGGGCGAGCGCCGCATCCGTCCGCGAACCGATCTGGATCAGAACGGCAAGCAGCGGCGGCTCCCAGGACGCCACCACGGCCGAGGCGACCGTGGTGGCGAATGGCTCGCCGTCCGCCATTGTTACCAGCACCGAGACGTTGGTGACGAATTGCCCGGTGATGCCCCGCATGACCGAGGGCGCCGCCTCAGCCGGGCAGGCATTGGCGCTCACGCGCTACCAGACGGTGTCGGCCGGCAGACCGAGCGCCAGGCGGCCGGCATAGGTGAGTGTCCGCTCCGGGTTGAGCGGATGGAAGGCGCCTGCCCGCACGTCCCGGTAGGCCTGCGCCAGCGGCGAGGAGGTGAAGTAGGCGCTGCCGCCCACGACCTGCATCGCCAGATCGACGATCTCCTGCGCCCCGATTACAATCTGGCGCTTGGCGACCATCAGCGGCGCCATCGCCCGATCGTCTGAACCATAGTCGTTCCCCAACTCCGACAGCGCGCCGAGGAGCGACCACCAGAGCGTGCGCAATGTGACGTCCATCAGGCCTATCTGGCGCTGGACCGTGGCATCCTCGACCAGCAGCCGTCCATCCGGCGTCTTGCGGCGGCTGGCCACGCCCACCGCCTCGTCGCGAGCGGCGGCGGCGATCCCGGCATAGACGGCGGCGACCGGCGGCGCGAAGTGGATGCCCGCCGCGCGCAGGATCGGATCGACCTTGCCCCAGGGGCGCCGCCCGGCGACCTGCGCCTCCGCGATGTAGACGTCTTCGAGCAGAACGTCGGTGCTGCCGGTGGCCCGCATGCCAAGAGCATCCCAGGTGTCGAGGACTGTGACCCCGGGCGTGCTCATTGGGATCCCCGCGAGGAGGACGACCGGCCCTTCGGCGGGATCGTCATAGACGGCCATGGTCGTCAAGACGTTGGCGACCGGGGCCTGGCTGCAGAAGACTTTCC
>CAYSXO010000333.1:0-3556 GCA_964434995.1 uncultured Sphaerobacteraceae bacterium | reverse complement strand
TGTCTTGCACTGCCGTGGCGCTCGGCCAGATGCCGTCCGAGCCGCCGCTTGTCATCAGGACCAGGCCTTCGTTCGCCACCCGGCGCAGAACCCCTTCGGCGCCGGGAGCGCCGCGCCGCCAGCGGAAGACATTGGCCAGCGAGAGGTAGAGATGCATGTTGACCGCCAGCGCGGTCGAGGCGCAGGAGCGCGCCAGTTCAGCCTGGGCGAAGCAGACCTGGCGCATGGTGGCGCCGAGGCCGCCAAACTCTTCCGGAACCGCCAGCCGGAGATAGCCTGCCTCGCGCATGCGGTCGAAATTCTCATAGACAAACGTGTTGTCGCGGTCGTGCTGGCTGGACCGCGGCGCGAACTCCGCGCCGAGCGCGGCCGCCATCGGCACGAAGGCGTCGTCATCGGGCTGTCCAGGCTGGAAGATCCACGCGCGGTCCCCGGCGTTTGCTCGCTCAACCCTCGCGATCTGCTCGACTAACATGCTCCGAAAACCTCCTGTGCAGGCACGTAGTGCAACGATGTGGGGTCCTTGAGTGCCCTGCCTGTCATGATCCGGACCCGAGCACACTTTAGAGGTTGCGCGGCCGCGGGCAAGACCGATTTCTGGACCACTCCTTTGTGCCGCGTGCGATACTGTCCACATGCGTGGCTACGGCCAGTTCTGCCCGATTGCGATTGCCTCCGAGGTCTTTGCCGAGCGCTGGACTCCCCTTGTCGTGCGCGAATTGTTCTGTGGCAGCCGCCGCTTCAACGACCTGCGCCGCGGCCTGCCGCGCATCCCGCGCTCGATCCTCGTGCAGCGGCTGCGCACGCTGGAGACCACCGGGGTGGTCGAGCGCCGTGTCGACGCGGACGGTCGCGGGGTCGAATACCATCTGACTCCGGCCGGGGCGGAACTGGGCGAGATCGTGCTGACGCTTGGCGATTGGGCGAAGCGCTGGGCCGATGTCGAAATCGCGGAGGACAAGCTCGACACCGACCTGCTGATCTGGGATCTGCATCGCCGGCTGGATAGTGACTGCCTGCCGGACCATCGCGCCGTGGTGCAGATCGACCTCACCGGCGCGCGCGAGAAAAGCTACTGGCTTGTGCTGGAGCGCCCGGAAGCCTCGGTCTGCTGGACTGACCCTGGCTTCGAGCCCGATCTCTTCGTCACTGCCGACACGGTCGCGCTCCACCGCATCTGGATGGGCCAACTCCCGCTTGCGCCGGCGATGCGGAACGGCCAGATCGAGATCGACGGCCCGGACGATTTGCGCCGCGCCTTCCCCAATTGGCTCAAGCTGAGCGTCTTTACGGAACGCGGGTGACGGGTAACGGGCAACGGGTGACGGGATGGGCTGCTCACCGCTGGCTCTTGGAGCACATCGCCTGCTGTTCTCCCATTTACTTCATAGCCCCGTCACCCGTCACCCGTCACCCGTCACCTCCGATCCAGCCGATCGAACAGCACGCCCAGGACGGCGCCGTAGGCGACATGGCGCGGGACGGACTGCCAGAATGAGGGCCAGGTGAAGTAGCGGTCGACCATGCCTTCCCTGATGGCTGGATGGAGATCCTCCAGCACGGTGACCGGGTAAAGGATCGCGTTCTCCACGTTGGCGAAGATGACGCCCTTCATCCAGGGTGGGCCGGGCAGCCAGCGCCGTGCGTTTCCATAGACTGCCGCCAATGCGACCGAGTTCAGCGCATGGATCGCGCCGCCGATGCGCCGGGCGTGTGAGCGATCCTCGGCAAAGGGTCGCCCCAGGACAAGGAGATCGTCGACATTGTTGCCGGTCAGCCGCAAGTCGACCTCGAGGACCAGGGCGAAGGCCGCGCCAGCGGCGAGGCCGGAGAGAACGGCCGTCTTCGGGTTAGCGCTCATTGCCGGAGGTTCCTCGGGCGCGCGAGAGCGCCGCAGCGCGATCGGCAGAGAGCAGATAGCCGGTCTGCGCCTCGTTCCACGGCCGGGCCAGACCGCATGTCTCGAGATCGGCGGCGAGCGCCGCGAATCCTCGCGCGACCTCATCGTGCCGCGCCAGGCCAAGCCGTGTGACGAGCGCCGTGCCGTCGAACCGCTCATCCGGGTGGTCGATGAGGTAGTCGAGCAGGCGGCGCGGCAGCCCATCGCGGACGGCCGCGTAGGCGCTGGCCAGCGCGGCCGCGTCGATCGTGGCGAGGTCAGCACGCTGGTATGGTGCTTGCCGCGCTTTAGCAACCGCCGATTGGCCGCGCAATGTTGGCAGCAGATCGCGGGCCACCTCGCGCAGCACCGGAATCTCGCGTTCGGTGCGCGGCCAGGGCAGATAGATATCCCGGAAACCAAGGGCGCGATAGGCGGCGAAGCCAGTGGCGAACGCATCCACCGATTCCAGCATGTTGATCCGGGGGCTGACAGTGCGGATTAGGGTGGCGGGGTCGCGGCCCTCCTTCTGGCAGGCGGCGTCGAGCCGCTGGTTGATCGTCTCCAGCTCCTCCGGCACGCCGACCGCGTTCCAGATGTCGGCGTAGCGCGCGGAGAGGCGCAACATGCGCGGCCCCGAGCCCCCGATAAGCAGAGGCATGCGCCCTTGCAGAGGTTTTGGCTCGAACGGCGCGTCGACGATCTGGTAGTGCTCCCCGTCAAACGTCGTCCGCTCTTCGCGCTGCAGGCGTTCCCAGATTTCCAGCGCCTCGGCGAAGCGGTCGACCCGCTCCTTCGCGGGCGGGAACGGGAAGCTGTAGGCCTCGTGCTCGCGCTCGACCCAGCCCGCCCCAACACCGAAATCGACGCGGCCACCGGAGATGTGATCGACGGTGACGGCCTGTTTCAGAAGGAAGGCGGGATTGCGGTAGAGGTTCCCACAGACCAGCACCCCCAGCCGCGGTCGTTGCGTATAGGGCGCCAGCGCGGCGAGCATGGTGTAGGCCTCATGCGTCGGGTGGGCGACGTCGAAGAGCCCGTAGAAGTGGTCGACGAGGAAGAGGCCGTCGAACTCGAGCGCTTCCGTCTCGAGTGTCCTGGCCAGCAACTCTGGCCATGGCGCGCGTTGCCCGAGCACGATGCGAAACTCTGCCTGACCTTCGGTCACGATCCCGTACTCCCTTCATAGCCCGGAGCGTAACGATGCCATCCAGGCTACGTTGATCATTGGTCCTCGAACTCCTCCCAGGTCATGCCGGTCTGGCGCGGGATGCCGCGGATCGGGCCCGGTGCAACGGCACGATGTCTGGGAACGATGGCGGTTCGCGGGCCGTCGACAGATGGCCCCAAGTTTCCACTGCCGCACAATTGTGACAGGCAAAGGGCGATCGAGCCGGCAGGAACAACGCGGCCTTGACTCGACGGTATCAGGGGCGAAGCGAGAGGGCCGGTAGTCCGGTTGGCGACAATGCGCACCTCTGGTCAATTGTGCCGCTTCGTCGCTGCCTGATGCGGTCGTGGAGATCCCCACGCCACGCGAAAGACGCAAGGAGCGTGGCGATGGGTTGGACAGACGTCGAGGACACCGATGAATCGTTTGACGTTGCCGACTTTGCGGACGCCGAACTGGTCGCCTGTTGCTTTACGCGGTGCAGCTTCCATGGCGCACGGTTCAGA
>CAYSXO010000332.1:0-5633 GCA_964434995.1 uncultured Sphaerobacteraceae bacterium | reverse complement strand
CCGAGTTGCAGGCCAATCTGGGCGAAGACGACATTCAGCGACCAGGAGAACGCTTCCGAGAGGGTCCAAACGGTTTGCTGGTCATTCGGCCGGTTGGCTTCGATGAGGGTATGCCCCGCGATCGTGATCTCCCCGGCGTCCTCGTAGACCGTATCTGGCCCCGCCACGCCCCGGTCGATCGCCGCCGCCGCCGTGACGACTTTGAATGTTGAGCCAGGGGGATAGAGCCCGGACGTGGCTCGCTGCACGAGCGGAAAGCCGGGGTCGCTCGTCAGGGCAGACCAGGCGGCCATCGCTGGCTCGCGGCCGGCGGAGCCGACGACCACCAGCGCGTTCGGATCGAAGGTTGGCTCCGAGGCGAGCGCCAGCACCGCGCCGCTCTGCACGTCGAGCAGAACCGCCGCCCCTGTTCGTCCGCCGAGCGCCGCGTGCGCCTGATGCTGCAAGGCGGCGTCTATGGTCAGATGCAGGTCGTTTCCGCGTGGCGGCAGGCCACGCAGGTCGTCGAGCGCGTGGAGCAGCGGGTTGCCGCCCGCGCGCCCGGCAAGCTCGTCGTCCCACGAGGCCTCCAGGCCGGTGGCCCCGTAAAGCATCGGGGAGAAGTAGCCGGTGATCCCGGCCATCTCAGGCTCGGGGTAGGAGCGCCGCGCGACGCCATCCATCATCGTTGTTCGCGCCAGGATGACGCCGTCGCGGTCGTAGATCGCGCCGCGCGGAATGGTGAGCGCTTCCTCGGTCAGTTGCGGGTTGGAGACGGTCTCGCCCGTTTGCGGATCGATGCCGACGCGGTGCGTGATGCTGTCGCTCATCACGATCTGCACGCGCAGGAGTTGCACCAGGAAGAGCGCCATGATGCTGAGAAAGACCATCGCCATGCGCAGCGTCGAGCGGCCCAGCGGCGGAACCGTGGACGGCACGTCGGGCCAGACGGCGGCAAGGAGCGGCAGCCAGCTCAGCCAGAGGATAGCGATCCATTGCGCGTCGGTGATGGTGTCACGCAGGGCCAGGCCCACGCCCGCGATGAGGAGAAAGAGGAACGCGCCAACCCGCCGCCGGGAGACGCTCATCGCTGTCGCTCGGACGCGGGGTATGGCATGCCGGACGCGCGGGACAGTTGAACCATGATTTTCGCGGCCATGCGTCGATCCATCCGCCCATGATCGCGTGCCCGCATGGCCGCTGACAACGCGAGACAATGGCTTCGCGTGCCGGCGGGGAGGAAGATTGGGCGACTTCAGCGGACGGATTACGCGGACGATGGGTCTGGCCGAGTGGGGTTTGCTCCTCTTGCTGGGGCTCACCTGGGGCGGATCGTTCCTCTTCGTCGGGCTGGCTATTGGCGAGCTTCCACCGCTGACCGTGGTGATGGGCCGCGTCGTCCTGGGCGCGCTGCTGCTCAACGGTGTCGCCCTCGTGGCCGGCCACCGCATGCCCACCGACACCCGATTCTGGCGAGCGATGCTCGTGATGGGGCTCTTGAACGCGGCCATTCCGTTTTGCCTGATTGTTTGGGGGCAGACCCGCGTTCCCTCTGGCCTGGCGTCGATTCTCTACGCCAGCTCATCGCTCTTTACGGTCCTGATCGCGCCCATCTTCGTCCGCGACGAGCCGCTGACCGCACCGCGCCTGCTTGGAGTCCTGATCGGGCTGACCGGCGTAACGGTCATGATTGGTCCGGACATCATCACCGACGCTGGCGGAACGACGCTGGCGAAGCTGGCCATCCTCGGCGCGGCGCTCTCCTACGCCCTCGGCTCGATCTGGGGCAGGCGTTTCCGGGATGTGCCCTCTGCCGTCAGCGCGGCCGGGCAGTTGACCGTTGCCGCGGTGGTGATAGCCCCGCTGGCTCTCCTCGTCGAACGCTCCTGGACCCTCGCGCCGCCCAGCTCCCGCGCGATCGCCGGCATCCTCGGCCTGGCCATACTGAGTACAACGGTCGGCTATCTCCTCTATTTCACGTTGCTGGCCCGCGCTGGCTCCGTCAACGTCTCGCTGGTCACCCTGCTCGTGCCGCCGAGCGCGCTGCTCCTCGGCGCGGTGGTCCTGCAGGAGCGCATCGAACCGCGCGATCTCCTTGGGCTGGCGTTCATCGCCCTTGGTCTGGCCACCATCGATGGCCGCCCAGGTCGTTGGCTTTTGCGCCGGCTGCAATCGCATGCGTCGGCCACGAGTTGAGTTGCAGGGCTGCTCTGGCCGTTGGCTGGCCGGTTGTTCTCGCGCCAACGCCCGTCGTGCCATCCTGAAAGGCGGAGGTTGAGCCCCCGGCGCTTCAGGCGAGCCGCGAGTCGTGGCTGTCCTTCGCTCTCATTCTCGGGAACGGTCGTCGCGGTCGCCGGGCGCTCAAAGCACTCGGCTGATGGACGGAAGCACCCTGAACGCCCCTGGACCGAGGCCGCCCACGGCAGGAAGTGGGGACCGGAACCGTGGCGCGGCAGGTGGTTGGATCCGGTCATCATCAGCCGGGTTCCCTCCTGCGATTTGCGCACGAGGTGTCATCTCGACGAAGGAGAGAGATCTCGGCTCACGCCGTGTTCGTCCGCGGAGAAGGCAAGATTCCTCGCGGGCTCGGAGCAATGGATGGCGCCAACAGGTCACGCCACCGCGGCCCGGATCAGGCGCTGGGCTTCATGGCGCTGGACCGGATGGGCGACAGCGGGAACTGCTCCGGAGCGCTCGCGCCCGCGAGGGCCTGACCGGTCCGGATCAGCGCGCGGCCCAGGCGTTGGCGAAGGTCGCTCAGCAACCTGCCCGGCCCGGTGGCATCCCGATCGGACCGCCACCGCGCCTCGCTGGCGCTGGTCAGATCCGAGATGTGATGACGGGCAAGAGCGGCGATCTCCCAGTTGCCGCGGCACATGGCGGTCTCCTTCGTGGTCAGGTACGGGCAGCAGATGGGCGCGGACGGCCGGGAAGGCCAAAGCGTCTTACGGGTTCGGGGCGGCATCGGCCGCTTCGAGCTGCCGCAGCGCTTCCTCGACATCGATCTCCCCGCGCTCGACCGCTTCCAGCACGGCGAGCCGCGCGGTGTCATCACGCGCGGGTTTGAGCTCCTGCTCCGGCGCGATGAACGTGGCGGAAACGATCTCGATGCGCTCCGAGTTCGGCGCGTGAGACTCTGGCGGCGCGGGCGGCGCGGGCACGCCGTTGCCCACGTGGCCCGGATGGGACACCGGACTGGCGGCCGGGCTGGCCGCGTCGTCCACCGCCGCGATGGTGGCAGCAAGGTCGCCACTCATGGTGGTGATTTCGATGTGGGGACCTTCATTCCCCGCCCCGGCCTGCCATGTCCGGCGCTCGGTCTTGCGGAACGGCGGGGCGACGTGCGCGTCACCCGACATGGAATGAAAGGTGATCGTCGCGGAGGGTTCCTGCCCGCCCTGCCCGCTCGGGGATGATCCGCGCAGCGTCAGGCGGACATCGCCGCTAGCGGTCTGGGCGCTACAGCGGCTATCGCCAGTCAGGATCGCGTCGAGGTTGACATTGCCGCTGGCGGACTGAATGTCGAACCCATCGATCCGGGACGATATCACGCGCAGGTCGCCACTTGCTGAATTGACGGAGAGGCGGCCTTGCACGCGCTCGAGCGCGAGATCGCCGCTGGCGCTGTGCAGCGCGAGATCGCCGCGAACGCTATCAACCCGGACATCGCCCGATGCCGTCTGAAGCGACGTTTCACACGAGACGCCATCGATGCGGATGTCGCCGGAAGTGGTGTTGATGTCGATCCGGCCGGTCATCGCCCGAGGCATCTCGACGACGATGTCGCACCAGGCATTGCCGCCGATGGCAACGCGCGCCTTGCCACCCCTGGCCGGCGGCCAGGGGCCGCCCCACCGGAAGGCTTTCGTGATCTGCCCGACGACGGCATCGAGGTCGATCTCTCCGCTCCACCCAGCGCCACCATGCGGGTTGGCGTGGATCTCGATCCGGTTCCCCCTGGCGTCGATGGTCGCCAGGCCATCGTCGAGGTCTTCGGGACGGCCGTGCATGACCTGGCCAACGAGCACATCGTTCCGGTCAGTGGCGCGGACAGTAACGTCGCCATTGAAGGTGTGGACGATTAGCGCAAGCGGTTGGTTGAGGTCCACGGGAACATGGTCCTCGCGATGCGTTCCCGTGTCAGCATGATTCGTCACGATCGCTCCTTCCGGCATGGTGATCCTTCGTTCAGGGGTGACGGCGACGTTGGCCGGCAATGCAGCTCCTACTCGGCGATGATTTCGACTCGCTGGCCGCCGTCATCGACATCGATCAGAGAGCCGCGGAAGCCAGCGTTGATGCTCTCCTTGATCTCGGCCACCTCTGGCAGGTATTCCGCGCCGTACTCAGCGGCGATGTCCAGTCCAGTCTTGATGAGTGCCAGTGGGAACGCGGCGTTGACCATCGCTTTTCCGGAGGTGCTGTCCGTGATCCGGACGCGCACCAGGCGGATCTCGGGGGTGCGCGAGGCGGCTGGCACACTGGCCGGCGGTTGGGTGCTCCGGTCGAGGGCCTCGAGTAGCGTGGCTGCCTCGTCCGCGGTGATACCCCCGCCTTCGAGCATGCGCAGAATCTCGAGGCGCTCCGCGCGGAGCTGGTCGCGCTGGGACGGGTGGAAGGGAACGGCTTCGACCATGGGGCAAGCTCCTTGGCGAGTGATCGGGGAACGTTCTACGCGGCCGAGCCGGCCAGACGGCGAGCCGCTTCGTCGGCGCTGATCCGTTTTTCCTTCAGATCCTCGAGAATGCGGCGCCGCTCTTCCCGGGCCTGGGACCGCGCTTCGCGCGGCGAGATGCGCGGATCGTCCTCCCCACCAGCCGGATAGCCCATCGCGCGCAGGGCTTCATCGAGGCGCGCGCGGACGGTCGGATAGGAGATGCCGAGCTCGGCCTCGACATCCTTGATGATGCCGCGGTTCTTGACGAAGACCTCGACAAAGGTGAGTTGGTCGGCGGTGAGGCGCTGGAAGCGCCCGAGCTGGAAGTTCCCCTCGATCCGCGTGTCGCAATGTCCACACTGGAGCCGCGTCACGATCAGTTCGTCGCCGCAGATGGGGCAGCGGCCAATGATGGGATTCAGCGTCACAGGCAAGACCCCCGTGGTCCTCGTGGCGGCCGGATGCAGACCGGTGACGGCTGCACTACACCATGGCGTTCGCCGTGGCATTGATAAAGTACATCGGAAACTTCATTTTGTCAATACTCGTGTTGATTTTCCTGATGCAGGTGGATGTGCCGAGTTGTAACCGCGATCAGCCTCTGATCAACGCCGAAACCGCGTCCGCAATCGCCTGCCGCGGCGGCCTGTCGAACTTGGCAGGACTCTGTCGGAACTATGTATCGAGAGCCGTGCTCAGGAGAAGCGGTTGGCATGGAGAAGGCCAGCCGGTTCCTCACATCACCCTGAGCAACTGGTAGCCGAGGGTGAAAGGAGCCGGATGGACGTGATCTGCCAGGCCTGAGCGGGCCAACTAACGGTATACAGGGGGAATTGGAGGAGATTTACGTGAAGGATCTGTTTGCATACCTTTCGCGACGGGGGATGCTCTCCGGGTCGCTGGGGACGCTCCTGGCGTTTGTTGCGTCCGATGCCGAGGCGGGTAAGTCGACCAGGAAGAAGCAGGCGAAGAAGAAGCGCAAGGCGCGGAAGCGCGT
>CAYSXO010000331.1:0-5649 GCA_964434995.1 uncultured Sphaerobacteraceae bacterium | reverse complement strand
TTCGTCACCATTGGGACCATGATCGTCAGGAGCGTCCGAAGCGGACCGGCGCCATCATGCGGGCGGCGTCGAAGATTTCGCGCGGCACGGTCTGGAACATGCCACGCATAATGAAGATTGAAACCACGAGCGAGAGCGACACATAGGGAAAGATCAGCCCAGCCGGGACGTTGAGCAGTCCGAGATTCTTCTGAATCTCGAAAATGGCGATGATGGCCGTTACCCGCGTGGGGAAGAACATGGAGGCGACCAGCACGCTCACCAGCACTGCCGCCCCGATTGGTCTCAGGAAGACGAGCGCAAAACTGGCCAGCACCGCGCAGGCGGTGGTAAGTGCGACGGTGCTGAAGGTGACGTAGACGCTGTTCCAGTAGTTCTGCCAGAAGGTTGAAATCTCGTTGAACGCGTGGGTGTAGTTCCCGAAGTCGAAGGGCGACGGCCAGATATCGTTCTGATTGGCATCCTGGATGGTCTTCAGGGAGAGGAGCACGACCCAGACAAGTGGAAAGAGTGTGATGATGGCGAAGAGCGCCAGCACCAGATGGCGCGCTGCCGTGACCCAGGCGATCTTTCCGCCCTGCCTGGTCCGAACGCTGGCCAACGGACGCGCCTCGCCCTGAACCGCGAGTTCTCCGGCGTTCCGCATGACTCCTGCTCAGATTCCGACCAGTTTGCCGCTCATTTCGGGTGAGGATAGCCGCGTGGCCCACAAACGTCCTCATGGCGGATGGGCAGCAGGCGGTGGCCGCGCGAGCTATGATGCATCGTGCGGCTGAGTCCGGAATGCGCCCCTGAAGACCGCGTTGGCCTATGCTGAGGTTGCCGCGCCCTCGATCGTCGTGTCAGGCGCGAGCGCGGCTCCAGCGCGCAGCGCGTTTGCCCTGATTTCGACGCGGCCATCGGAGATGCGCGCCTCGAAGGCTGTCACTGGAACCGTCGCCGGCCCGTGAATCGGTGAGCCGTCCTTCAGCGAGAAGACTGAGGCGTGCCACGGGCAGACGACAGTGGTTCCGTCGATCTCCCCTTTGTCGAGCGGCCCGCCGAGATGCGGGCAGGTCGCCGCTATTGCTCGCAGGCGGTTGCCCTGGCGAAGCAGCAAGACGGGGGTTCCGCGGGCGTCGACGCGCATCGGTTTCCCGTCGGTCAGGTCGTCCAGCGCCGCGACATCGGTCCAGTTTGCCGGCTTTTTCTGGAAGGTGGTGTGGTCGACCCCAATCCCGAGCCCGTAGGCAAGTTCGCCGCCAAGCCATGCCGCCGCCACGTTGAGCCCGAGCCCGAGAGTCGAGAGCGCGACCCCTGCTGGCCTGCGCCCGTTCTGCCGCATCAGCCACGAACCGGCCATCATGCCGGTCGTGGCAGTGTTCAGCATCGCATGCAGAGCGCCGATGCGTCGGACGTCAATGTCCTTTGTGGCGTCTTGCCACTGGGCGGCGCCGGTCAGGGCAGCGCCAGCAGCGCCCACGATGCCAACCCCGAGCAACTTGTCGGCCGCCTCGTCCTGTCGCAGCAGATCGCAGAGCGTTGTCGCCGCCCACGCGCCCATTGGCACGGTGACGGCGGCCGCGTGAAGAGGATGCCCGAGCCACGTGCCATAGAGGAAATCACGCGGTTCGCGCGGTGCTTCCTGGCCCAGGAGGGGCGTGAATGCCTTCTCCATGACTTTGGCGACGCCATCCAGCCAGGGCATCCCCTTGGATAGTGCTTGCGCCAATCCGACATTTTCCGGCATCGCTGCCATGGCTGGCTCCTTTCGCGCTGGGCCGTCATCGTCCGCTTCCTCGCACTGGACGCAACAGCACGACGCGTGCCTGATCCCGGAGAGGGCGTTGCCTGGGCTCGGGCCGGGAGCCGGATCACGGGAAGTCGACGGCGGTATTGCCATTCGGGAGACTTGCCATCTCCTGGCGAGGTGTGCCCAGCGGGACCAGACTGCCGCTTCCCGTTGCGACGGCAGTGAATGTCGCTGGCGTGATCTCCCCGGCGAGGGTATTGCGGTCCAACACCAGCGGCAGGCTGGCTACCGTGGACGGGTCCGGAGAATCGATGAGCACGAAGTGGAGATGCGGGGCGGTGGAGTGGCCGGCGTTGCCCTGAAGCCCGATCGTCTGTCTGGTTGTCACGGGGGAGCCTTGAGAAGAACCTCCTCATGTTCACCTTGACTTGAATTTTCGGTCCGCGCCAGAGCGAGGAGCTCAAGATGCTCCAGAGAACGCCACGACGTCTCGCCCCAATGGCATTTCGTCGCGCCGAGGACCAACGTGCTCGCGCGAGATTGGGATGGGTTCCAACGTATCGTAAAACACCAGGACTTCGGCCAATGGCGGCGTTTGGCCGGATAGTTCGAAGGTATTGAGGAGAAATGGCAAGCCGTCCGCGACGACGACGGATGGACGATCGGTCACCTGAAAGTGCAGATGCGGCCCGCCAGACGTGCCCGAGCTGCCGGCGCGGGCGATCTGTTGACCACGCATGACCTGATCTCCGGCCTCGACCGAGACGCTGCCGGCCTGCAAATGCGCGTAGACAGCGAAACGCCCATCGCCGAGATCGAGAATGACACGATTCCCTCCGGCAGATTCCGGCGTCAATTCCTCCCGTTGTTCGCCGACGAGCAAATCCGGATAGCGATCGATCGCAAGAGCGACGGTCGCATTGGCCACGGCGAGGACCGGTTGGCCAAAGGTGGGAAAACTCGTCGGCATCGTGGGATCTCCAGTTCCAGGACGGTCCTGTTCGTCCAACTGGTTGAAATCGATGGCGAAGCGTTGCGCTAGATGCCAGCGGCCGTCCACCGGGTAGAGCGAACGGCGATGTGGCCCGTCGCAGCAACTGCCGAGCGCGGCCCAGCCCGCTCCTTCCAACGGCGGACTGAGCACCACCGGTGGCCGCTGATCGACGGAAACGGGCGCGCCCATGTACGACAGCCAACGTGCAGGGAGGTGCAAGTCCGCCGGCTGCTCAATGCTGAGCCGGTGCTCGACCGCGCCTGGAATGACCTGACCGTCGGCAAGCACAATGTCGAGCCAGACAATCCCGATCGACGATGGCGGAAGGTCGACAGTCGGCGTTTCTGGAGATGTTGCCAGCGACATCGCCGCGAGCAGCGATTCGCCAGTCAGCCGGGTGAGAGTGGCATCAGAAACCGCGTCCCGCACCTCGACCTCACTGACGGTCACGTGTGCTGGGATGGCGTTGGTCAGGAGCAGCTCGTAGACCAGGTGAATTTGACCGTTGCTGTCTGTGAACCAGCGCGGAGGGGAAAGGACATCATCGAGCAGGGGCGTCAACTGCCCTGGTCCGGCGGGCGCGGGAGGGGTTGCCTTGGCGAGGGCGATGGAATCGGGCAACACGGCGAGCAACGCCAACACGAGGCAAAAGCCACGGGAAATCAGGACCACGCGACAGGCCATGGCGAGACCCCTCGGGCGCAAGCGTTACATGAGTCTGGCGCTGAGCATCAAGAAATCCGGGGGCATTGTACATCTGGGGCCGGAACGGTGGTTCTGCTTACTCCGTTCGTTTCGCGGGAAGGCAACGTTCACACACAATGATGAAAAACAGGATTGAACGCAGCGTTTCGATGGAGAGGTTGGCGCAATTCGGGAACTTGGCTCCGGGAGAGGGATTCGAATCCTCACGGGGTGATCCTTGCCGCACGAACAGTGCGGGAGTTGTGCATTTCGAGGCTTTGTCACCCAACGGTAATTCGCTCATCCCCAAATTTGGCAACGTTTTCGAGTTCTCCACCAAGCGCGGCAACACAGGCGCGAATCGTGGCGAGCTCAGTGTGATCCATGTCCCCTCGCTCCAGCCGCGACACGCGCGACTGTGAGACACCGATGCGTCCGGCAACCTCGCTCTGATTCAACCCATATGCTTCGCGAAGCTCCGCCAGACGATGCGCTCGCACCTCGGCAAGCATCATTCGGCGCTGCTCTGCCATCCTCTCTTCGTTGAAACGGCCCTTCACTCGCCCCGCGGCCCGCACATCCGTCCAGTTTCGCGCCATTACGCACCTCGCGCTTCGTCGTAGTCACCCGCGAGCCATCGCTCGTGGCGACGTTCTGCGAGCGGCAAAGTGTCTCGATACCAGCGTGTCCAGTTCCCTGATTTGTCCCCGGCCACCAGTAGCACCGCTTGTCTGGAAGGATCAAAAACAAAGAGAATGCGAATCTCGCTACGCCCTCTCGAACCTGGTCTGAGTTCTTTCAGGTTGTACATTGTCGAACCCTGAATGCTGTCCACGAGTGGTCGACCGAGTGCTGGCCCATGTGCCTCGAGAAGATCGATGGCAAGTTCATCCAACTCGGCGGTCTGCAAATCACGATCGATGAGGTCGAGGCGCCAGTCGGCGACTTCTTCGACGAGAATCACAGCCCATGTCGTGCTGGCAATTCAATACCCAGGTTCTATGACTTCAATGTTCTCGTGGGGAAGTTCAGAGGCCATTGCAATCGTGAACGAGCCACCTGCTACGACACATTCACTGATTGGGATCGGTGCCGGGAGAGGGATTCGAACCCTCACGGGGTCACCCCCGCCGCATTTTGAGTGCGGTGCGTCTGCCATTTCGCCACCCCGGCTGGAGGAGCAGAGCCTAGTTTACCGCACACCTTCCTCATCAGGCGTGGCGCTCGAACTCGCGTCGGAGGCCGTGGCTCTGAGGAACCGCGCCGCATCGATTCCCAGGGCGGCGTGCTCCTTCCTGGTCATCTTGCCCGCTACCAAGGCGTACGACTCGCGTATGTGCTCTTTGATCTCTGCCTCGGGCAGCGACGTCGCGCGGGAGACGGTCACCCATTGGCGCTTGGCGAAATAGGGCGCTTGCCCAATCCCATCCATGGCGGTCAGCACGTCAAAGATCGGCTCCGGGCACTTGAATATCAGGCGGCCCGGGTCGGATCCGCTCACGCTGAGCAGGGCGAAGACCTTGTCACCCACCTTGGCTACTCGGGAATCCCACTGATCAATGAGCCGCGTCGCCGGCAGGGTGGTGACAAAGGCGTCGAATCCCTCTTGGTTGAATAGGCTCATTGTGCCCCTCATGGCATGCTGGATTCGGATAGTGATGACCACTTGGGCCCTTGCCCCGCTGATTCCAGGCGCGTACTTTACCTGACAAGGTGGCCGGGATGTGGCACGTCGCAACAGACGTTCACGACAGGGCCGCGTGCTATGGTTCCGGATCGAATTCGTCCATTCGGCGCGAAAATTGCGCTTGCCAGGAGTCACTTCGACATGGTCGTCGATGTCCGCGATACCGCGGCGATCCAGAGTTTTGGCTTGCTCATCGGCGGCCAGTACGTCCCTGCCGCATCAGGTGAAACGTTCGAAACCGTCAGTCCCACCACAAATCGGCCAATCGGCATTGTGGCGAAGGCGGGCATCGAGGACGTTGACCGCGCTGTCGCGGCCGCGCGCGAGGCCTTTGACAACGGCCCGTGGCCCCGCATGACCCCGCTGGAGCGATCGCGCATCCTGCACAGGGTGGCGGACATCCTGCGCGAGCGTCTGCCCGAGATTGCCCGCGTCGAGACGATGAACTGCGGCAAGATCATCGTCGAGTCGCGCGGCGATGTGATATCGTCCGCGAACTGCTTTGAGTACTACGCCGGTCTCGCCACGCAACTCTGGGGCGAGCAGATTCCG
>CAYSXO010000330.1:0-5686 GCA_964434995.1 uncultured Sphaerobacteraceae bacterium | reverse complement strand
TGGCTCGTTCCGCATGCGGCATTTCCACGCTGCACGAGGCCACGGGTGGCGATCCCAGCCGGAGCGCGGCCTGGGAGCTCTACATGCGCCCATACGGCGCGGAGCAGGAGGTGCTCGTCGCCCTGCGCACGCGCGCGGGCGATCCGTGGGGGATGCTCGGCCTCTACCGCGGAACGGGCCAGCCGCTCTTTTCTCCCGCCGAGCTCGGTTTTCTGCGCGAGGTTGCGCCCTTTCTGGCCGAGGGAGCGCGGCGCGGCCTGTTGGCCGGCGAAGCCGCCGAACCCGAAAGCGCATCCGCGCCGGGTCTGGTCGTCCTGCGCGAGGACTGGAGCGTCGATTCACTCACCCCTGGCGTTGAGCGCTGGTTGTGCGACTTGCCGGATAGCCGTTGGGAGCAATTCGGCTCGCTGCCGCCAGCGGTGCTCGCGGTTGCCGGACGTGCCCTGCGCACCGCCGAGGGCCCTGACATGCCTGGCGAGGTGGCCGTCTCGCGCGTTCTGTCGCGCACTGGCCAGTGGATCGTGCTGCATGGCGCGGAGATGGTTGGCGATGGCGCGCGGCGCGTAGCCGTGATCGTCGAGCCTGCTCATCCGGCCCGCATCACCTCCCTGCTGATGGCCGCGTACGGCTTGACCGAGCGTGAGCAGGAGATTACCGGTCTCGTCTTGCACGGCCACGCGACCAAGGAGATTGCCGAACGGTTGCGGGTGCGGGCGCAGACCGTGCAGCAGCATCTGAAGAGCATCTTCGACAAGACCGGAGTGCGCAGCCGGCGCGAGTTGGCCGGCCACCTCTTTTTCGCCCACTTCGAGCCGCGCCTGCGCGACAATGAGCGGCGCACGCTGGCAGGCCGCCCGCTGCGCGGCGGGCCGCTGGACCAGGCGCAGGGCATTCAGCGCGGACATTAGATGCTTCACCCCGGTTCGCCGGCAAGTCGTGGCCGTGGGCCCGGCTCCCAGCGTGAGATCACCATGGGAGAAATGACCGATCCATAGCCAATCGCCTGGCGCCAGTTCCCCTGGCCCAGCGCATTCGCGACGTTCCCACCGGGCGCCAAATAGGCGTGGGTAGTCGTGAGCACGAAGCGGGAGGGCGGAATTGGCCGACCCTGGAGGACGCATGGCTCTGCTCGCTGAAAATGACCCCGTGGCAATAACCGAGATTGGCCGGGACCGCCTCGATGACCTGCGCGAGCTCTGGCTGGCGCTGCATCGCTACCATGCCGAGATCGGCTCGCGCCCCCTGGTGACCGATGAAGATTCCTCATGGCAACGGCGGCGGGCCCAATACGACGCCTGGCTCCACGCGGACGAGGCGCTCATCCTGCTGGCAGAGCGGCAGGGCGAATCAGTCGGCTACGCGGTAGTCCACATCCAGGATGGGCCGGACGATACTTATCCCCTGGGCAACCGCTACGCCGAAATCTACTCCCTCTCCGTTGCGCCAGCGGCGCGCGGGCAAGGGATCGGCAGTGCCCTGCTCGACGCGGTGGACGGGCGCCTGATGGCGCTTGGCATCGAGGATGTCGCGGTCTCCGCCATGGTCGAGAACACGGCGGCGCTGAAGCTCTACGCCCGCCGTGGCTTTGTCCCGCGCGAGATCGTGCACTACCGGTTTGGCTTGCCGAAGCGCTGATGTCGTGCGGCAGACAGGGAAACTCAGGACAGCTTGACTAGACAAACTCTTACTAGTAATATCATGACTATGAATCGCACCGTTCGCCGTTCGCCGTTGGCACTGGCCATCCTCTCGTTGCTGATCGAGTCGCCGATGCATCCCTACCGGATGCAGCAGCTCATCAAGCAACGTGACAAAGACGCCGTTATCAATGTCCGCCAGCGCGCCAGCCTCTATCAGATGATCGAGCGCCTGGCGCGTTCCGGGCTCATCACCGTGCAGGAAACCGCGCGCAGCGAGAACCGGCCGGAGAGAACGGTCTACCGCATTACCGAGCACGGCACGGAGACGGCCAGGGGCTGGATGCGCGACATGCTGGCCATGCCCGCGCGGGAGTTTCCCGAGTTTCCGGCGGCGTTGGCTCACCTTCCGCTTTTGTCGCCAGAGGAGGTCGCCAGCCATCTTGCGGAGCGCGTCGCAGTCCTTTCCGAGGCGATCGCCGATGCCGAGGCGCAGATGCGGCTGGCGGAATCGATTCTTCCTCGCGTCTTCGTGGTCGAGGCCGAGTATCTGCGGGCCATGCAACAGGCCGAGCTCGATTGGACGCGCGCGTTGGTCGACGATTTGCGTGAGGGCCGGCTGACCTGGAGCGCGGAGTCGGTGGCGGACGCTGGCAAACGGCTCTCGCCCGCGATGCCGCGCCAGGAAGGAGATGCCATGGCGTGATGACCAGGGCAACAGCCCCCGACGGTGCGGCAACACCGCCAGGGGCCTGAAAACCATGAGCGCCGGTCTCGCGGAACGATCCCTGCCACTCACGGCCGCACCTGAAGTCTAGCAGGGCCCGTTTCCGCCGATCCGGTTGCATAAGCGACGCCATGTCGCCTGATTCCAACGATCGGAGGAAACATCATGTCATCTTCGCCACGATTGCGTGTGCTCATCATTGGCGCGGGTACGGGCGGGCTCTGCCTGGCGCACGGCCTGAAGCGGGCCGGGATCGACGTTTCCGTTTTTGAACGTGACCGTACGCGCGCTGATGGCCTGCAGGGGTATCGGGTCGGCATCGACCCCGATGGCAGCCGCGCCCTGCATGCCTGCCTGCCGCCAGACCTGTTCGCCACCTTTGTGGCGACGTCTGCGCGAACCCCGCGCTACTTCAACATCCTGACCGAGCAGTTCCGCGAGACCCTCTCGTTACCCCTGCCAACAGCGAACGATCCGGCCGAAGGCGAGCAGTCGGTCAGCCGCATGACCTTGCGCCAGGTGTTGCTCACCGGTCTGGAGAATCAGGTCCATTTCGACAAGACCTTCGCGCGGTACGAACAGCATCCCGATGGCTCGGTCACCGCGTGCTTCGAGGATGGCGCCTCTGCCACGGGCGATCTGCTGGTCGGCGCGGACGGGTCATCGTCGCGTGTGCGGCGGCAGTATCTACCCCATGCGCGGCTGGAGGATGTCGGCATCCTGGCAATTGCCGGAAAGCTGCCGCTGACCAACGAGGTGCGACAGCTCCTGCCGCCGAAGGTGCTCAATGGCATCTCGATGGTGATGGCGCCCAGAGGGTATGGAGCGATCATCCATGTGATGGAGTTTCCGTGGGATCGGAACGGCATCAAGCCAGGGATTGCTGCCAGCGATGCGGAGCTGCTGGCCCGCTGGCCCGGGCTGCTTTTTGACAACACTCGCGACTACGCCATGTGGGGATTCAATGCGGCCACGAAGCGCTTCCCGCGAGACACGATGCAACGGCGGGGAGACGAGCTTTTGCCGATCGTCGAGCAGATGACGCGCGGCTGGGGTCCGGAGTGGCGGACGATGGTCGCCATGAGCGACCCCTCCACCTGTTTTCCCGTAAACATCCGCACCTCCGTGCCGATTCCGGCCTGGCCGAGCAGCACCGTGACGCTTATTGGCGACGCCATTCACACTATGACCCCCGGCCGTGGTGTCGGCGCAAATACCGCGCTGCGGGACGCCGAGCTGCTCTGCCGCAATCTGGCCTCGGTCAGCACGGGGCGCCAACCCCTGATCGCCGCGGTGGCTGACTATGAAGCGCGGATGCGTGGCTACGCCTACGAGGCCGTGGAGAAATCTCGGGAGCAGATGTTCGGCGGGAGTCTGCTGCATCAGCCGATCGTGGGCCGCATCGTGCTCGAGGGCATGCGCGCTGGCATGCGCGTGGCCAACCGGGCGCCAGCGATCAAGCAACGGATGATCGCTGGCTTGCAGGAAGAGCGCGGCAAGGACAGAAATCGGGTAGCCTCTGCCACGACATGAGCGTTGCCGGATTGTGACCCGCTGGCGGTTGCTGCCGCCCGAAACAGCGTCCGATGCTCGGGTCCTCCTGCTCGGCAGGGGAACCCGGGCGTTCGGTGACGGGTTCGTCAGCATCCTGCTGCCGTTGCACCTGGCGCAGCTTGGTCTGAGCAATGTCGAGATCGGGGCCGTGGCGACAGCGACGTTGCTCGGCTCGGCAGCATTGACGCTCGCGGTCGGCTTCATGGCAAACCGCATCGGCCGGCGCGCGCTCCTCTTGCGCGCATCGCTGCTGATGGTTGCCACTGGCCTCGGCTTCGCCTTTCTGCATGATTTCTGGCCGTTGCTCCTGGTCGCGTTCGTCGGCACGCTCAATCCATCCTCCGGTGATGTCAGCGTCTTCCTGCCCACCGAGCTGGCGTTGCTGCCGCAAACGACCAGCGACAGGCAGCGCACCGCGCTCTTTGCGCGCTTCAGCATGACCGGCTCGCTAATTGCCGCGTTTGGCGCGCTCTGCGCGGGGTTGCCAGCGCTACTGGCCGCACGGACGGGAGTACCCCTGGATGCCGCCATCGAGGGGATGTTCGTTCTCTACGCCGCGCTTGGCCTGGCCATCCTCTTCCTCTATCGGGACCTGTCGCCAGCCATCGAGCCCGATCCATCGCAGCCCGCGGCTCCGCTGGGACCATCGAAGCGAACCGTTTTCGGCCTGGCGGCGCTTTTCAGCCTCGATTCGTTCGGCAGCGGCCTGGTGGTGCAATCGTTGCTGGCGCTCTGGCTCTTCCAGCGCTTCGGGCTCTCGGTCGGCATCACCGCGACCATCTTCTTCTGGTCAGGGATCCTTTCAGCCTTCTCGGCCCTCCTGGCGGTGCGAATTGCCAGCCGAATCGGTCTCCTCAACACGGCCGTCTTCACGCACCTGCCCGCGAACGTTTTCCTCATCCTGACGCCATTCATGCCGCGGGTCGAGCTTGCCGTGCTGCTGCTCCTGCTGCGCAGCGCCTTCTCCCAGATGGATGTCCCGGTGCGGAATTCGTACGTTATGGCGGTTGTCACCCCGGCAGAACGGCCCGCCGCCGCGAGCGTCACGGCGGTGCCAAAGAGCATCGCCTCAGCACTCGGGCCGCTCATTTCGGGGTGGCTCTACAGTATGTCGGTCTTCGGCTGGCCGCTGGTGATCGCGGGAACACTGAAGGGCATCTATGACCTGCTTCTCTTCTGGCGATTCCGGGCGCTGCGGCCTCCGGAAGAACGATAGACCCGCCTCGAGCACGCTCGTGGCGACCTGGCGCGATCGAGGCCGGTTCCGGGTAGGCTTGCGCCATGCTCAATCGTGATCCCGAGCGCGAGAGTCCCACACCGCCTGGGCGGAAACGTTGGCGCGCCATGGCGGAGCCATCGCTGCAGAACCAGGGGTTGTCAGCATTTCGCCGTGCCTATCGCTGGTTGAACCTCACGCTCATTCATCAGGGTGTCTGGCCACTGCTGGTGATCGTCCTCGGGGCGCCGCCCGATCCGCTGGGCTTGACGCCGCTCCCCTGGTACTGGGCGCGCATTGGCGCTCCGTTGTTGGCGGCCGCCTTGGCGCTTGCCTACATCGCTCAGCGTCCGGAAGGCCTGCTGAGTGATGTCGCCTCTCGTGAAGCGGGCGTGCGCGGGGAAAGCGACCGTCGGTTGCGCGAGCAGGTCACCATTCTGGTGATCGGCGTCACGGCAGCCGTGGCGCTGCTCCGGCTCTGGCAAGGGCCGCTTGTCCCCGTCTTGAAGCTCGAGGCATTCGGTCTGGCCGATGTCGCCGCGTTTCAGGCCA
>CAYSXO010000329.1:0-5688 GCA_964434995.1 uncultured Sphaerobacteraceae bacterium | reverse complement strand
GACGTCATCGTCATCGGCATCGGCGGCATGGGGTCGGCCGCCTGCTACCACCTGGCCCGGCGCGGGCTGCGGACGCTGGGCCTGGAGCGTTACGACATTCCGCACACGATGGGGTCGTCGCATGGCAGCACGCGAATCATCCGGCTCGCCTACTACGAGCATCCTTCCTACGTGCCGCTCCTGCTGCGCGCCTTCGAGCTATGGGATGAACTGGCGGCAGAGAGCGGGCGGCATCTGCTCGAGGTGACGGGCGCCATCGATGCCAGCGGCCCGGATGAGGAGGTCTTCACCGGCTCACTCGCCTCCTGCGAGGCGTTCGACCTGCCGCATGAGATCCTGACTTCGGCCGAGTTGACCGCGCGCTATCCCGGATACCGGTTGCCGAAGGATCACCTCGCGCTTCTGCAGCCGCGCGGCGGCTTTTTGCTGCCCGAGCAGTGCATCAGCGCGCATGTCACGGCAGCGATGGCGGCTGGCGCGGAGATTCACGCCCGCGAGCGCGTGCTCGGTTGGCAGCCGACAGCGAACGGCGTCCGCGTGACGACCGAGCGCGGTGTGTACGAAGCGGAAAGACTCGTCCTTTCGGCAGGGGCGTGGATGGAAGCGCTTGTGCCGGCGCTGGCTGGCCTCGCGCGGCCGGAGCGGCAGGTGCTCGGGTGGTTCGCGCCGCTGGAGCCGGCGCTCTTCACGCCGCGGCGGTTCCCGGTCTTCAATCTGCTGGTTCCCGAGGGGCGCTATTACGGCTTTCCCGAGCACGACGTGCCGGGCTTCAAGGTTGGCCTCTATCACCATCTGGAAGAGCAGGTCGATCCCGACGACTTCGAGCGGGAGGCGGCCGTACGGGACGAAGCGCCTTTGCGCGAGGTGGTCGCGCGCTACTTCCCGGCCGCGAACGGACCGACCATGGCACTGCGCACCTGCATGTTCACCAACACCCCGGACGAGCATTTCATCGTCGACACGCTTCCGGAGTTGCCGCGGGTCGTCGTCGCCTCACCATGCTCGGGGCACGGCTTCAAGTTCGCCTCAGTCATCGGCGAAATCCTGGCCGATCTGGTCCAGACGGGCGACACCCGGCACGACATCGGCCTGTTGCGGCTTGGACGACCGGGTGTTGGGGTGTCGGGGTGACAGGGTGTTGGGAAAAACGACGGTGTACTTCCGGTCGCAACCAACACCCTGACACCCTAACACCCTGACACCCCTCGTGCCGTGCCTATAATGCGATCAGGTTCGCATGGATCGTGGCGGCCGGACGGAACCTTGGCCAGCGCCTGGGGAGAGAGTGCATGGCCGCGAACGGCCCAGACGCGGAGTTCGAGGAGCAGCGCCGGCATCTCGACCGGACCATCCTCGCCGTCGTTGCCGCCTTGACTCGCCTGGCCTGGATGATTCCCTGGCCCATCTGGAGCGCCATTGCCATTCTGGGCGGCATGGCCACGATGTTCTCCAAACGCCGTCACGTCGTTCTCGACAATGTTCGACATGCTCGCGCCGAAGCCCCGCCGATGCGGATTGTCGCCTGGTACATCGGCGCCCAGCAGATCGCTACCCATCTGCGCGCCGTGATTGGCACCTTGCGCGGCGCGTTCCGGCTGCCCGACACCACCCGTCATCTGGTTCTGGAAGGAATCGAGGGGGTGCGCCCACACCTGGGGCAGCGCGGCCTCATCATTGTCGCGCCGCACGCCGGCCCGTACACCATGCTGGGGTTGATGGGCCGCCAGTGGCTCGCTGCCCAGGGCTTCAGCGGCGAGTTGGCCATTGTGGCGCGGATGTTCCGGCCCTTCCGCTCGGGCGCCCTGATGCAGTGGTTCATGGATTACTTTACCGAGGCGGGGGTCACGGTCATCTCTGTCAACGAGCAGCCGCAGATCATGGCGAAGCGGCTGAAGGCGGTGCTGGAGAACAACGGCATCGTCGTCCTGCTCGTCGATGAGCCGACCCCGACCCCGTCGGCGATCGTTCCCTTCTTCGACAGCGCCATCAAGATGCCGCTCGGCCCGGTGCGCCTGGCCCGCGCCACCAATTCGTTGATCGTGCCGACCATCGCCTCCTACGTCTCCGACCGCAAGATGAAGATCACGCTCGCCACGCCGCGGGAGCCGGTCGGCACGGTGACGGAGGAGATGCATGGTCTGGCGCGCGCGCTGGAAGCGCTGGTCGCCCGCAATCTCAGCCAATGGGCGATGCTCACCCCGATCTGGATCGATGAAAGGCCGGGCACGCCCGACGCGCCATCTGGCCATGCCTACGCCGATCTCCACCTGCACACGCAGGGGAGCGATGGCCTGCTCCGGCCCGAGGAGTGGATCGATGCCGCGCGCGACGGCGCGATACGAGTGATCGCCGTTACCGATCACGACCATATTGCCACGGTGCGCGCCTGGAAGGAGCGCGACCCGGAGGGAACGCGCAACGTGATTCCCGGCGTCGAGCTGACCGCGCGAGGCCGCATCGTTCACCTCGGGGTCCTCTTCTTTGGCGACATTCCGCGGCGGTTGCCGAAGCCGGGAACGCCGTTGCTCGACCTGATGCGCTGGGCCAGGAGCATCGAGGGGAGCCTCGTGGTGCTCGTCCATCCGCTGCCTGGGCTTTGGCGGCGGCAGTTGCGCGGCATGGCGCGGGCGGGGCTGCTGCCGGACGCCATCGAATCGCGCTATCCCTTCTTCGGGCATCGCGCGCATACCGTCGCCATTGAGCGCGCGGCGCGGCGCTACGATCTGGCCGTGCTCGGCAGCAGCGACGCGCACCTGTCGCCGGGGCAGATTGGCGCGCAAGCTACCCTTTTCCCCGGCGAAACAATCGACGATCTGCATCAGGCGATCCGGCAACGCCAGACTCGCGCGGTGGCCCTGCATCAGCCAACCAGCATGCCGCGCGGCGTGCACCTGCTGCAGTCAGCCTACTCCTGGCTGCTGCCGTTTCGCGCCATCCCCGGGGTGGCGCTAGCGCGGGCGGCAATCCTGCGCCGGGCCCGTGCCGCCGCGCAGCGTGGCGAACGGCGCAGGCACCTTCGGGTAACGGGCGCGGCACGCAAGGGCCGGGAAATTCAGGTATCCTGAGAATCTGACAGCATGTCACCGGCAAGGAGGCCGGTCATAGATTCGACGGTCACGCAGACCCTCATTGGCTACGGGCTGCCCATCGTCACGCTCGTGATGTTCGTGTCGGCGGCCGGCATCCCGACAGGCGTCCCCATCGTGGTCGTCCTGCTCATGGCGGGCGCGTATCTGATTGGTTCGCTCCCCTGGTTGCTCCTGGCCATCGTCGTGGTCGCCGCGGCGGAATTGGGGGGCACCGTCGCGTTGCATGTGGTGGCGCGGACGGGCGGCGCGCGGCTCCTCGATCGCCTGCCGGACGAACGGCAGGAGCGGCTCCATGCCGCCTTCGACCGCTGGCGTGGCCGCCTTGGCGGGAGAGATCTGGCCGCCATCGCCGTCTTGCGCCTGATCCCCTTCGTCCGCATGGGTACGACGGTCGGCGCCGGGCTCCTTGGCATCCGCCTGCGCGATTTCGTGCTCGGTTCAGCGGTCGCGGCCGTGGTCTGGACTGGCGTCCCGCTGAGCCTCGGCTTCGCCTTCCGCACGCAGCTGGAGATGCTGGAGGGGTACTACGAGCATACGACCGGAGCACTGCCGGCGCTGCTTGGCGGCCTGACCCTGGCGCTGGCCGTGGGTGTCCTGGTCCGCAGCGCTGCCACTCGCGCTCGCCTGCGCGACTGGCTCGCCCCGATCTGGCCGCCGTTCCGCTCCCGGTCAGCTTCCCTGCCACTCTCCGAGATTTCCCAGAAGACGCCGCCAGCTGTCAACTGACGTGGCGTCGTGGGGCGGCCGCACCCCGACATCCGTGATGCCCATCTCTGCCAGCGCGCGCAATCGGGCCTGGATGGCTGGCAGGGCGCCAACGAGCGCGAGTTGCCGGATCAGGGCATCCGGGATCGCGGCGCGTGCCGCCGCGAAATTGGCAGTCCGCCGCAGGGCTGGAAAGCCGCCGCCTGCCGCCATCACCTCCGAGGTGCGCATGGCGGCGGCCACGTTCCCCAGAATCGCCGCGATATCGAATTCGTCGACCTGAACCAGCCGCGCCATCCCGGGGAGGGGCGCGATGAGGGCGAGGATCGTTTTCTCCCGGTCGAGCGCGCGCCGCTCGTGGGCGTCGTCGTCGATCACGACGATCGCGGTGCGCAGTATGAAGGTCAGCGCGTCCGGATCCCGGCCAGCTGAACGCGCGGACTCGCGGACGCGGGCAATCGCCGGGCGCAGCGCTGCCTCTGAGGTGAGGGCATTGAAGATGACGCCGTCGCACAATTCGCCGGCCAGATCAAGCGCGCGCGGCCCGGCCGCGGCGAGATAGATTGGCGGCTGGCTCGCTGGCGAGATGACCCGTTCCCAGTCGCGGACCCGAAAATGGCCACCGGGCGGCGAGGTGGCCCCGTGCGGTTCGGCCCACCACGCGCGGAGCAGCGCAATTGTCTCTCGCAGGACAGCCAGGGGCTCGCCGACGTCCGCGCCAAGGCCCGATCGGTGCCATTCGACCTGCCCCCGGCCCAGGCCCAGCACGGCGCGCCCGTCGGAGAGACGGTCGATGGTCGCGACCGAGGCAGCCAGGAGATTGGGATGGCGCGGATAGGGGCTGGTGACGCTGGGGCCGAGCGTCGCGCGGCGCGTTACCGTGGCCAGCGCGCCGAGAAGGGCGAAGGCATCCCAGCCGTCCGGGTCTTCGCTGGCCCAGAGGGCGTCGATCCCGGCGGCATCGGCCGCGCGCGCGACCTCCAGCGTATGTTGGGGCGCGGCAGCGGAAGGATCACGCGCCCAGGCATGGTGACTGAAATCGAGCGTAAAGCGCATTGAGCGGAGCCGCGGAGTCTACCCCTCGTCCCGGTAGTAGAGGATGACGCCGCCGCCGCGCTCGTCCCCCTGACGCACGACCACGCCTTGCCGGCCATCATGCATGGCGTAGGCGTCGCCCCGATCGAGCGCCTCGGCGACCTCCAGCGGCACGATGGTGGCGTAGAGATCGTGGCGCGGACACTCCCAGATGCCAGGATGGTCCGCGAGAGGCTTCATGCGGTGCCGGTCGCGGGGGTGCGTGCGACCGATCTCGCAGAGCGGGTTCGGTCCGGACGATTGCTGCGCTTCCATTGCCGACACGGTCACCTCGATCCTGCGTGCTGGCTCCCTGACCGGCGAAGGCCGGCGGAGCCATGCGTCACAACCTTTCGTGAGCAGTATGCCAAACGCGCGCCTCATAACGCGGCCACGTGGCGCGTTCTCTTCACGGGGGGAAGTACCATCCAGGGTTGGCCGCGCGGGCAATGCCGCGCTGCTTGACGGCAATGGTGGATTGGAGATAGCGCACGATGAGCGGATCCGGGAGGAGCGCGTGGGCCGAATAGGCGCCAGCGGCGCCATCGAACGCGGCGAGCAGGCTGGCGAGCCCAGCGGCCGCGCGGAGCCGGAGGCGCTCGCCGCGCGCTTCGCTCCCGAAATCGCGCAGGTCATCGTCGTCCTGCTCTGGGCATCGACCTTCGTGGTCACGAAGGCAGCCTTCGTCGAGATCAGCCCGCTGGGGATCATCTTCTCCCGCTTTCTGGTGATGCTGGCACTCGCCTTTGCCGTTCTGGCGATCAGGGAGCGCGGCTCGGCCTTCTGGATCGAGCGGGCAGACCTGGGCCGTTTCCTCGCC
>CAYSXO010000328.1:2667-5698 GCA_964434995.1 uncultured Sphaerobacteraceae bacterium | reverse complement strand
ACGCCCGATCGAATCGAGGAGTTCGTCATCGACTGCTGGGTGACGTCCAACCTCTTCCGTGCCGGCCACGCCATTCGCCTGGAGATCAGTAGCAGCAACTTCCCGCGCTTCGACCGCAACCTCAATACGGGTAACCCGATTGGCGACGACGCCAGCCCGCGAGTGGCCCGGCAACGGATTCTCCACGATGCCGAGCATCCGTCGCATGTCATGCTGCCGGTGATTCCGTAGTCGAGGAGTCGAGAAGCCGGGAGACTATCGCAAGGTGGCCGGAAAGATTGTACGCACATAGCCGTGAGGTGTTGGCTTGGCCGACTGCCGCCGCGACGAACCCTCACCCCAACCCCGCTCCCATGGCGATGGGAGCGGGGCGTGTGCCCGCCGCGATGGCGGAGAACCCGGCATACCTCCCCCTTGTAAGAATGCGTTAGGAGAGGGGGAACGCTGCCGTCGATCGTCCGGTTCGTCTACCTCCGCTTGGGACGTCGTTGGCTGCTTGCTCCTCGCTCATCCCTGGAAAGAGCGTCCACGGCTGGGCGGGGCGACTTTGCGGACAGCCGCCCTGCCAGTCCCTGTGGGGATGGTTGCGCGGGAACTCCTCGGCGTCGAAGGGCGCGCCATCGGCGCGGGCAACGATGCCCCACATCGTCATCTCCTCGGCCAGCGCGTTGACCAGCCTAGTGCGGGCAGGTCAAGGGTTCAGCCGGATGCCGTATGACACAACGATCGTGCGAATCTCGCGCGCCGCCTTCGATCACGTGACCGAGGTGCTATGCGACGCTTTCTGAAGGGCTCATGTCGAGCCCGGATGCGGCCTGGGCTGGAAGCGTTGCGGGCTTAGCCGGCAAGGGCTGCCCGACAGTGCTCGACAGAGCTGACTGTCTGGGCCAGAACCTCCGCGTCGGACATCTCAAAGGGAAAGAAGAGCTCCAGGATGATGGGTACGTGCTCCAGCCCCGCATTCCGCATTGCCCGCGCCAGCCCGGCTACGTCATAGCTGCCGCGCGAATCAGGCCAGCCCCAGTGGGCGTCACTCATGAAGTCGTGGTTCTGAACGTGGATCACGCTGATGTCCGGGCCGAGTGCGGTCAGCCACGAGTCGATCGTTACCTCCGGGCCATAGAGCGGCCGGTAGAGCGCGTGGCCGACGTCCAGCACGTAAGTGACGGGAACAGCCGTGCTTCCTCGCAGCGATTCGCTGAGTAGCTTGCACTGGGCGATCGTATGCGGGTATTCGCGCATCAGCGGCGTTGGCTCGACCAGCAGGGCGCGCAATCCGGCGCCGGCGGCAGCCTCGCTGGCCGCGATTGTCGCCTCCAGCAGTTCGTCGATCAAACGCGTGGCGGTCGCCGGTTCGGCGGCATCAGCCGCGCTCATCGCGCCGAGCGGGCCACCGACGGCGGGAGCGCCGATCTCTCCCGCGGTCCGCGCCGCGCGCCGCCACCATTCGCGGGCAATGGCGCGGCCAGCGGGATCGGGATGCAGCAACCCGTTGTAGCTGTACCAGGCGAGGCCAAGCTGCGCGCTGTGGAGGGTGAGCCCGTAGTCCGCCACGGCTCGTTGCACCCGGCCCGCCATCGCGCCGCGATCTGCCTCGGGCCACCACGGGTCGAGCAGATCGAGCGTGAATTGGACCAGGCCGAGGCCCAGGGCTTCGCGTACGATGCGCGCCCACTGTTCCGGCTCTGGCCAGCGCTTCAACGCGAAGCTGAGATTGATGCCGAATTCCATGTTTCCCCTGGGGTTTTCATTCCTGCCCGCGGTGCGAGCCTACTTGACGGCTCCCATTGTCAGCCCGCGCACCAGATGCCGGGAGACAAGGGCTGAGAAGATCACCACCGGCAGCACGATCAGCGTGCCCGTGGCCATCATCGCGCCCCAGCGGATGCCAAATCCGGTCATGAAGTTTGCCGCTTCCACTGGCGCCGTTTTGGCCTCGGCGCGGGTCAGCACCAGAGCGAAGAGGAACTCGTTCCAACTGAAGACGAAACAGAGAATCGCGGCGACCACGATGCCAGGGATGGCAAGAGGGAGGACGATCGAGCGTAAGGCGCCCCATTGCGATGCGCCGTCGACCATGGCTGCTTGATCGATATCGCGCGGGATGGCTCGGAACTGGTCAATGCAGAGCCAGATCACGAGCGGAATGTTGAACGTCAGGTAGGTCAGGATCAGCGCCAGGTGCGTGTCAAGCAGCGAAAGATCGCGCGCGAGGAGGAAGAAGGGCAGGGCAACGACGATCGGCGAGATGAAACGGTTGGAGATGAACCAGAACCAGAGGCTCGACTTGCCCCGAAAGTCGAAGCGCGCCATGGCGTAGGCCGCCGGCGTCCCCAAGACCAGGGCGATCAGCGTTGAGAACGTCGCCACGATCAGGCTGTTGCGCAGACCCTTGATGACCACACCTTCGGCGAAGATTTCCTGATAGTGCTCCAGGGTCGGTTGGAAGACGAAAACTGGAGGCATGGCGAACGTCTGGTTCGCCGTTTTGAGCGACGTGGTGATCATCCAGTAGATCGGCACCACAATGAACAGGATGAGCAGCACGATCGCGGCCAGTTGCGCGATGTCGGCGATCGGTGTCTTCGACCAGCGCTTCGGAGGAGCGGCGAACTCCGGGGGGGAAAGGGACGGTGCGCTCATTGCTCGATCTCTCGGTAGAACAGGCGGATATAGACCTGCGCCAGAACATTGCACAGGATCAGGAGCAGGATCGCTTGCGCCGAGGCAAGGCCCATGTCGAAGACGCGGAAGCCGACCCGTTGCACGTAGACGCTCACCAGGTCGGTCGAGACGCCCGGCCCACCTCGTGTGAGCACGAAGATCATGTCGAAGAGTTTCAGGATGTCGGCCGTGCGGATAATGAGCACGGCCGTGAGCCCCGGCAGCAGAAAGGGGAGCTGTACGTTGCGAAAGGTCTCCCAGGCGCTGCTCGTATCCAGACGCGAGGCCTCGATGATCTCGGGCGGCACGGCGGTCAGGCTCGACATTGCCACGAGGATAACGAACGGCAGCCACTGCCAGGTATCGG
>CAYSXO010000328.1:0-2649 GCA_964434995.1 uncultured Sphaerobacteraceae bacterium | reverse complement strand
CGCCCAGCCAGTTCACCGGGCCAATCCCGACCTGCCCGAGCGCCCAGTTGAACAGTCCGAAGTCGCGGTTGTACACCAGGCGGCCGATCAGGCCAACGACCGTCGGCGTGGTGGCGATCGGAAGCACGAGCAGAACGCGCGCGAGCGTGGAGAGGCGCCGCCAGCGAGTGCCGGTCAGCAGCAACGCTATGCCAATACCCAGCACGATCTGGATCGGCACGGTGTAGAGAAAGAACTGCCCCGTGCGCAGGAGCGACCCCCAGAAGAGGGGGTCATTGAGCGCCGTGGCGTAGTTCGCGAATCCGACCCAGGGCGTGCCGAGATACGGCTTGGTCACCTGGTAGAGCTGGAAGCTCGTCCGCAAGGCATAGAAAAGCGGGTAGACCCCGATCAGCAAGAGGGCGATGACGGCCGGCGCGATCATTAGCACGGGGGTCCAATTGATCCCGGACCGCCGCGATTGCCCCTGCAACATCGGCTCGCTGGCCGCGGTGGTCGGGCCGGCGAGCGTTTCGCCGCGCGCCTGGCTCATCTCGGCCTCAACCGTTCTCGCATCTTCGCTGGACTTGCTGCTTCTTCAGCCATCGCCGTGCTGCTCATTCCAGGTTCGTGTGCCGTGCCCGCATCTCGTCAGGCGTCTGGCCAGTCCGTTCGCGCAGGAGGATCGAAATGAGATCGAAGAAAATCAGTTGGGCCGCCTCGTAGAGGCTCCCCATCGGCAGGAGGCTGATTGCCCCACCGCGGTCGTTCGCCATCGTCTGCGCCGGTAGGTGGATGCAGGTGTCCGCCTGCCGTGCCGCCTCACCTTGCGGCTGTGCCGTGATTACGAGCGTACGCGCGCCCGCCTCTCGCGCGACATCCAGCAGGCCGCGCACGGTCGAGAATGCGCCCGGCCCGGCGCTGGCCATCAGCAGATCGCCGGGCCCAACTGGCGGCGTCGTCATGTCGCCCACCACGTGCGCATCGAGCCCGAGGTGCATGAGGCGCATGCAGAGCGCCCGCATCATCAACCCCTCACGCCCCACGCCGTAGCAGGCAATGCGCCGCGCGGTCAGAATCTCGTCGCACATGCGGTCGGCGGCGTCCGAGGTGGCCGGCGTAAAGACGCCTGCCACCTCGTCCAGCGCCTGCCGAGCCAGGCGTGGGATATCCGCCCGAAGGGGTGATTCGGTCATCGTCGCGTCGTCCATCGTGGAGCGAGCGGCGGGCGTCAGCCCGCCGCTCCATCGTCGACCAGGTCTGGACTTATTGCAGCTTCGGCTTCTGGCCGGAGATGTACGGCTCGAGGAGCGGCATCAACGCCTCCTCGATTGCCGCAACGCCGTCCTCGACAGAGACGCTGCCGAGCTGCATCTCGCTGCCGTACTGAGCGATGATCTCCGACATCTGCGGCCATTCCGGGAAACGCGGCCGGAAGATCGGATTGCCGTACTTGCTCCAGGACTCGACAACCGGGCCGAAGTAAGGGAACTGCTCTTGCAGCGCCTTGTCTTCGTACGGGCTGGTCCGTGCGGACACGCCGCCGAGCTCGACGTACTGGCGAGCCTTTTCTTCTGAGGTCAGCCACTGGATCAGAAGCCACGCGGCGGCCTGTTTCTCCGCGGCGCTCTGCGAATTGACGCCCAGAGAAAAGCCACCCAGCGCGGGCTGCCGTCCCCCTGGGCCTTCCGGCTCGATCGTCACCGCCACGGAATCGGAGATCGTCGAGGTCGCCGGGTTGGCCAGTGTCTCCCAGAAGCCGGTCCACTCGGTGATGATGCCGACTCGTCCTTGTGCCAGGCCTTGAACCGTCTCGTCATGATCCCACTCGACGACGTCCGGCGGCATCGACGGCATCAGATCCTGACGGAACTGCAGCCCCGCGAGCGATTCGGGTGAGCTGAGGTTCGGCTCGAACGTCTCCGGATTGAGGAGGCTGCCGCCGAAGGCCCATACCATGCGCATGAATGAGTCAGCCGACTGCGTTTCGCCACGACGGGACTGCAAGGCGTACGCGAACTGATCGCCGGAGGTCATGGCCGGGGCGTACACATCCTTCAGGTCCTGCCAGGTGCTTGGCGGGCCATCGAGGCCGGCATCCTCGATCATCTTGGCGTTGTAGTACATCACGCCCGAGTAGTTGTCGAAGGGTAGGCCGTAGAGGACGCCATCCCAGGTGCCGAACGACTCCAGCAGGATCGGGAAGAAGCCTTCCAGATTGAGGTTGGGGTCGGCCAGGGCCGGGTTGTCCGTGAAGGTGCTCAGAGGGGTCACCCACTGCGACGCCGCGAACTCGCCCACCCAGACGACATCGATCAGTACGATGTCGTACAGACCGGTCCCGCCCGTGAAGTCGAGCACCTGCTTCTCGCGGCTGTTCTCGTACGGCATCGTCTCGACATTGACGGTGATGCCGGTCAGTTCCTGGAATTCGGGCAGCATCTGCAAGGCCGCGTTGTACCCAGGACGGTCAAGGAACGGCACGCCGATGGTGACACCCTGATACGGCTCGGCGGCGGCGGCGTAGTCGAACCCCCCGTCCTGCGCCCGCACCCAGGTTGGGCGCCCAGTGAACGAAAACGCAGTCAGTCCGGCCGTGCCGACGGCCGCTCCCTTGAGGATCGAGCGCCGGGAAACGCGGCGGGTCATGGCAGCTCCTTCAATTGCCAA
>CAYSXO010000327.1:906-5702 GCA_964434995.1 uncultured Sphaerobacteraceae bacterium | reverse complement strand
GCGCGAGATTCGTCCCGTAGTAGGCGGCTTCCCAATTGCCGAGGGTCGCATCGATGTAGTTGACATAGGCCCCGTGGGCATAGGGCTGCATGGCATCGCGGATCCCCTCGACCCACGCGACGTCCGCCGCTTCCTCGGACGGGTCGTTCCAGTACGCCTGGTATTGCATGTCAAAGAGCGCCCGCCGGTGGGGGAACGCGGTGGCGTTGGGCGCGACTCGCGCAATCGCGCCACCGAGCGGGAAGAAGCCGACGACATTGGCGGTGGTGGGCGCGGCGCGCAGGTGGGCGAGAAGCGTGGCAATGGCGTGCGTGTCGAGCGGCGTGTCGACGAACCCCGAGGCGTTCTTGAATTGGGCGTGTGCCGCGCCTGGGCCAGCCAGTTGCTCGGCCGCGGTGATATAGGGGCGTGATGCAACGACTGGCGCGGACGGACTGCCGGCGGCCAGAAGCGGCGCGAGGAGCGGAGGCAGCTCATTTTCAGGGCCGTTGAATACCCCGAAGGCGGTGATACTGCCGTCACTCGGCGGGCCGATGGTGAATCCGGTGGTAAGCCGGTCGTCGATCGTTGGCGCCCAACCCTGCCAGGCGTCAAGAACGGTGGCCGCGTCGTCCCAGGGCCAGGAGACGCGGACGGTCGCCACGTCGCCGACCGGGTGGATGCGGAAGGTGAATGAGGTGACGACGCCGAAGTTGCCGCCACCCCCGCCGCGCAACGCCCAGAAGAGCGCGGCGTTCTCCTGGGCGCTGGCGCGAAGGATCTGCCCAGTGGCATCGACCACCTCGACGGCGAGGAGGTTGTCGCAGGTGAGGCCAAACTGGCGCGAGAGAAAGCCGATGCCACCGCCAAGGGTCAGCCCAGCAATACCGACCCCCGGACAGGTCCCCCCGGGCACGGTCACGCCAAAGGCCCAGAGCCGCCGGTAAAGATCGAGCAGCCGCACGCCCGCGCCGACAACCGCCTCGTCACGCGCCAGATCGACGCGAACGTCGCTGAGGCCGCTGACATCGATCACCAAACCGCCATCGGCGACCGAAACTGCCTCGTAGCTGTGACCGCCGGAACGGGCGCGTAGGGGTACGTCGTGTTGTCGCGCCCAGAGAATGGCGTTTTGTACGTCTTCGATCCGGCTGCAGATGACGATGGCCGCCGGAAAGCGGGAGAAGCGCGTATTGAACGTCAGCCGTGCATCCGCGAACGCTGGGTCGCCGGGCCAGATGACCTGGCCGGTGAGGTGAGCGGCTTGCCGGCGAGGTGGCAACCGCCGCGGCGTTGCAGACAGCGAAAGCCCCGCCAGCGTGGTTCCCAGCAGCACGCTGCCTGAGGCGGCAAACGCGCGGCGTGTCATCGGATGCGTGAGCATGGCTGGCCTCCCGTTCGCGAACCTGACGTGGCGTCTCCTCCGCCCAGCGGCCAGGTGAGCGAGGCGAACCATCCCGGCGCCACCGGCTGACCGCCCCTGATGAGCCGAGAGCCTCCGCTCCGCTCACCATGATCGATGGCGCTGGACGCTCTGTTCAGGCTGAACGAGCCAAGGGCGCGACCAGGGCGGTGAATGGGTATGCGAAGATGCCTGCCGCTGAGTCTAGTCCGGATCATGGCCGGAGCAAGCCGCGGTGTGCCGCGGCATGACGGAGACGATTGATGCGTATTCCCCCTTCGCCGCGGTTCAGGACGATCTCGCTGGCCCCGGTCTTCAATGCCGACCGCGCGAAGCTTGGCGGCGGGCTCGGTCCGAAAGCCGGTGGGCCGTTCGACTGGAGCTTGAGCGAGGCCTTCGGCGAGGCGGCATTTCGCGGCGTACCCTTTGCGCTCGGCCAGCCAGGACAGGCGAACGTGCTCTTGCTGGAGGGCAGCGAGGAGGTTCGTCTCGATATCGAGCCGATACTGGCGACCTACCTCGTCTTCCTGCACGCGGTCGAGGATTTGCCGCCAATCATTCCACCGGGCTTTGGCGAGATCGGCCCAGCGCCGGGAGCAGGGGCGAACGAAGGGAACCCTCTGGGGCAGCATGTCTCCGACTACGTCCTCGAGTTCGACGATGGCAGCGTCGCCGAGACACCCGTGCTGCGCCGCTTCGCCATCCAGCAACGGCACATCTCCTGGGGACCGAGCGCTTTTGCGGCCGTTCCGGCGCGCGGGCCGCTGGTCTTCAACTCGGCGACCGAGGAATTCCTTCTTGGTCATGTCGCCGCACAGCCCTACGGCCGAAGCGAGACGCGACACGACTCCGGCCGCACGATCGACATGGAAAACCTCTGGCTCTACGCGCTGCCGAATCCCGCGCCAGAGAAGCCGATCCGGGCCATCATCCTCCGCCCGCGCAGCGAGCGCTCATTGGTCTACGGTATCTCCGCGACCACCCTGGCCGAGCACCCCCTCCGGCCTGGCACACGCCGGAAGCTGCGCCTGAACTTGCCGGAGGGCGCCGCGCTGAACGCCATTGGCGAGTTGAACACCGACAGCCGCTGGCCGGAGATCGGCATTGACCTCGGTACGGTCATCTCGGCGCGGGCCGCGCTCGACTACGACGACGATCTCTGGGCGAGTGGCGCACCCGAGGTGCAACCCGAGACTGCCACGAACGCCGTCATCGTCGAATACGCGGCCCACCCAGCGGCGCGACTGTACGTCGCCACCGGATCAGACTCGTTCGCATCCCGCGGAATCGATGACGATTCTGCCGATTCCCCCTCTCAGATCGCCATGAGAGAGGGGGGGATGGGGGTGAGGGCGCTCGCGGCGGCAGAGCGCCCGGTGACGCTGCGTGTGATCGACCGCGAGACGCGCCAGCCGGTCGCGGTGCGCCTGCACCTGCATGGCGAGGCCGGAGAATACCTGCCGCCGCGCGGCCATCATCGCAATGTCAACCGCCACTGGTTCGAGGACAACTACGCCGAGTTCGTCAACGGGCAGAACCAGTACTGCTACATCGATGGCGAGTGCGTGGCCGATCTGCCCTTTGGCCGCGTTCACGTCGAGATCAGCCGCGGCTACGAAATCGTCCCTATCCGCACGACCGTCGAGATCGAACCTGACACGGCGGAGGTCATCTTCGAGCTGGAGCGGCGGCTCGACTGGCGCGAGCGCGGCTGGGTGACCGCCGACACGCACGTCCACTTTCTTTCGCCACAGGTGGCGCTGCTGGAGGGGAAGGCGGAGGGGGTCAACGTCGTCAACCTCCTCGCCGCGCAGTGGGGCGAGATGTTCAGCAACGTCGGCGACTTCGACGGCCGCACCACCTTCGGCGCGCGCGACTTTGGCGGCGACGGCGAGTTCCTGGTCCGCGTCGGTACCGAGAACCGGATGCAGGTCCTCGGCCACATCTCGCTGCTCGGCTACTCCGGCCAGATGATTCATCCCCTCTCCAGCGGCGGCCCGGCCGAGTCGGCCATCGGCGACCCGTTGGAGGTGACGATGGCCGACTGGGCGGAACAATGCCGCGTTCAGGGCGGCCTGGTGGTGATGCCGCACGCGCCGAATCCGCAGTGCGAGCGGGCGGCAGACATTGTCCTCGGGCTGGTCGATGGCATCGAGATGATGACCTTCAATCCATACGACGCGCAGGTTAACCCCTACGGCCTGGCCGACTGGTACCGCTACCAGAACATCGGGCAGCAACTTCCCCTGGTGGCAGGATCGGACAAGATGACCGCCGCTTCACTCCTCGGCGGCATCCGCACCTACGCCTTCCTCGGGGAGCGCCCGTTTACCTACGAGAGCTGGATGGATGCCGTCCGCTCCGGCAACACCTTCGTCACCGTCGGCCCGCTGATCGAGTTCTCCGTGCAGGGGCAACCAGCCGGGGGCCTGGTCGATCTGCCGACAGGCGGCGGTACGGTCGACGTCACCTGGCGGGTCGAATCGGTCAATGTGCCGATCGCGCGGATCGAGGTCATCGCGGGCGGCAGAGTGGCAGAGCAGGTCGATGGCGGCGGCATGTTCTCCGCCAGCGGCAGCGCGTCCGTCCCAGTGATGGACTCGACCTGGATCGCGCTGCGCGTGCGCGGCAGCTATCGCGGCCGCAACGGCGATATCGCCGCCCACACCAGCGCCGTGCAGATGATCGTCGGCGGCAAGCCGATCTTCGTCGCATCCGAGGCGCTGGCCGTCCTGGAGCAGATCGAAGGGGCGCTGGCCTACGTCGACACCCTGGCCCCGCGCCCGGACGAAATCCGCTTCAAGAAGCTACGGGCGAGGTTGGAGAGCGCCCACAACCGGCTGCATCAACAAATGCATCAGCAGGGGGTCTTCCACCGGCATACGGTGCTGCATCGGCATGAGAAGGCGAGGGAGCATTGAGGAGGCAGGGCTCTCGTTCACGAGAATGTGCTGGCTAGTCCGAAACAGGTGTTCCTGCCGCCGGGGCAAGCGGCGATAGGAGGCGGAACACCTGGACGCGGCGCTTCCCCTCGTCGGACACGTAAAGCAAACCATCGGCGCTCACGGTCAAGGAGATCGGATTGGAGAGTTGGCCAGGCTGCCTGAAACTTCCAATTGTCCCCAGAGGGGTGCCGTCCGGAGCAATGACCTGGACCCGACCGCCCCCATATTCAGCTACGAAGAGATTGCCAACCGCGTCGACTGCAATGCCCCATGGGGCGAAAAACTGGCCAAGTTGCCCGCCTTTTTCACCGAACGTGTCAACGATGGTTCCCTCGGCGTCTATGCGGTAAATACGAGCGTTCGTCCCGTCCGTGACCGAAACGATCCCCCCGGCGTCGACCGTCACGTCCTTCAGTTCCGGGATGAGGCTGACCCCGTCCGGGGCCGGCTCCCAGACCGCAAGAACCTGG
>CAYSXO010000327.1:0-896 GCA_964434995.1 uncultured Sphaerobacteraceae bacterium | reverse complement strand
TCTGCAGCCGTGTATTGCCGAACTCCGTAACGTATACGCGTCCTGCGCTGTCGACGGCAATCCCGGACGGGGTGTCGAACTGCCCCTCATCTTTCCCTGGCTCTCCCCAAGTCCAGAGAAAGGCTCCGTCTGGCCCTAGCACCTGGATGCGTGCATTGAAGGAGTCGACCACATAGAGATTGCCATCAGGCCCGAATGCGAGATCGCCCCAGTAGTACAGGCCATCTTCGGACGAGAACCGGAACTGGCCAGGACCGTTCCCTCGTTCACCCCAGGTCGCAACCGGTTCTCCGTCACGGTTAAAAACCCGAATATGATCCTGCAACGAGTCGATAACGTAGAGAGTGCCGCCGGAGTCGACGGCTACACCCGCTGACGCACTTGATGGCTCGCTTCCGAGCGTGATCTCGGCGATGAAATCAGCCAGCGCAGTCGTGGTCTCAGGACTTGCCCCGGCAGTCGGATAAGCGGTGCTCGTGGTTCCGGGAGTGGCTGTCAGGTCCTGAGCCGACGTATTGAATCCTGCTGAGAGGATCAGGTTACCAAGCACGAGACCGATGAGGAATGAGCGGCGACGCATGGCATGGTCCCTCCGGTTCGGTTCATATTTTGACCGTGATCATGCGGAATCATAGCGCCGGCCGAATCGCGGCTCGGATACGGTATGGCTGCAAGACAGGAGTCTGGCCAGTGGATCGGTCTTGGCATTCAGCATCGAGTTTGCAAACTTGAACGCGTGCTAGTGGCGGCCTTCCAAGCCCAAGCGTGGTTTGCCGCGTTGTGGCGCTTGATGGAGGATCATCGGTATCTCGGCTGTGGCCTATGCTTTGCCCAGGTGAAGATTTTGGTTGAGGAAGCGGCAGACTGCCGAACCAACTCGTGGCCACTCCATCTCG
>CAYSXO010000326.1:0-5736 GCA_964434995.1 uncultured Sphaerobacteraceae bacterium | reverse complement strand
GGTTGCGCCAAGGCCAAGTGGCTCGTAGCCGGCTTCGATCACGCCAACCCGCTCGAGATCCTCGAGGGCTAGGCGGATTGCTTAGCGTGAATAGGCCGCCAGGCCCGAGCGCCGTGTCAAGCCGGGGAGCGAACCGCTTTGGCTCAGTTCGGGGCCATCTTCGCCGCGATCACAATGTTGCCGATGGCGGGTTTTGCCAGGATGCACTTTGTTGTGACGCCTCGCGTAATGGTGTCATGGCAAGGACCGGGAAGGCAGCATCAATGACCGGGCGCGGTCGGAGCGAGCCCACGCACGATCCCTGCCGACGGCGATGCGGCCGCAGCGTGCGGACCCGCGCCATGCTGGCGCGCCTCAGTGTCCGTTGGCGCCGCGTCAAACTCTCGATCGCCGGCCCATCTGGCGACTGTCCAGCAGGACGATGCCGACGGGTCATTGATCTCTCTGACAACTGACCGCCCTGGCGGGCGCGACGACATGACCTCGGGCGTTGCGGGCGAGCCGTGATGGGGCCTCCTAAGTAGATCGCCATGAGTTGCTGGAGGGTTTAGGCTGTGCGGACGCGCGAAGGAGGCTCCGCACATGCGCTTGATGCTGACCCTGGCCCAGCGGGAGGAACTGGAGGCCGCGGCCACCGCGGAGCGGCGGGGGCGGCGGGGGCGGCGCTGGAAGCGCTACCAGGCGGTGCTGCTACGCGCCGCGAAGGGGACCACGGCGGGGGGCAGGCCAAGCTCGACGCCGGTGGCGAGACGCTGCTGACGAGGCTGCTGGGCGAGGATCCCCAGACGCGCGGGCGCCAGGCTGCCGGGTGGACCGTGCCTTTGCTGCGCGGCGACCTGGAGCGGGGTGGCTACGGGGTGGGGGAGCGCCCCAGCCGGCGCGCCCTGCACCGGCTGGGGTATCGCTGGAAGCGCCCGCGCTACCTGCTGGGGCGGCCCGATCCCGAGTACACGGATAAAAAAGGGGGGGATCCGCCAGGCCGCAGCCATCCTCGCCGCAGGCGGGGAGGTCTGGGGTGGGGGACGAGACGGCCTTGCGGGAGTTCCCGCCGCTGCGGGCTGGGTGGAGCAAGCGCGGCGCGCCGGCGACGGTGGTGATCAGCGGGCGCACCACGCGGCGCACCATCCCCGGGGCGTTCCACGTGGCCACCGGTGAACTCGTGACCACCGTGCGCGAGCGCTGCCGCACCGCCGATGTGGTGACGGCGGTGGAGACCTTGGGGGCCGTTCGCCCCGACGGGCCCAAGCTGCTGATCTGGGACAATGCCCCGCCCCACAAACCACTCCCGGTGCGGGAGGCAGCCCAGGAAGCCGGCATCACCCTCGTCTTCTTGCCCTGCCGCGCTCCCGAGTGGATGCCGTTTGCGGAGCTGTGGCGGGGCCTCAAAAAGACCGTCGCCGCTAACCGCTGCTACACCTCCCTCGACGAACTCGCCGAGCGCGCCCAGCTGTGGCTGGACGGCATGAGCGACGCCGAGAGGCGCCGAACCTGCGGTCTCGCTTCCTCCAAGTTCTCCTGGCTACCTACTTAACTTGCAGCGGGCGCACCTGATGGTCAACTACGACCTGCCCTGGAACCCCAACCGGTTGGAGCAGCGCTTCGGCCGCATCCACCGCATCGGCCAGACGGAGGCCTGTCACCTCTGGACCATCGTCGCCGACGAGACGCGGCTGGTGTTGGACAGTATCAGGGACCGCTTTCCGCCGGTGCGCCACCAGGAGGTCAATGCCGGCCGCGCTCCCAAGAACGTGACGCGCACCGAGAAACAAGCCAGCTATTGCCTTGACGTCAGTCAGCTCGCGGAGATCCTCGTGATTTGGCGAAGGTCCAATCACCCTCGATCCCTACCTGGATTGGGTGCTGTCACGAGGTCGGCGCCGACGGGGTGATAGAGAGCACGCGGTCGCAACGACTCGACCGGACCCAGTGTTTGTGATATATTTATAGAGATACCAGATGATCAACCACGCCTGTTCTCGGGAGAAGTCAACCTTGCAGATTCAACCGAACGATTGCCGCAACTACATCGCCGGCAAATGGGCGCCGGCCAAGTCAGGCGCGACCTTCCCGGACCTCAACCCGGCGACCGGGGAGACCATCGGCGAGTTCCCAGACTCGGCTATCGAGGATCTCGAGCGCGCCATTGAGGCAGCCAATGCCACCCTCCCAAGGTGGCGCCGGCATCCGGCGCCGCGGCGCGCGGAGATTCTCTTCCGCGCTGGTGAGGAGATGGTTCGCCGCAAGGAAGAGCTTGCGCGGGCGCTGACGCTGGAGATGGGCAAAACCCTGGAAGATGCCCGTGGCGACATTCAGGAGAGCATCGACCTGGCCTACTATTTCGCGGGCGAAGGGCGTCGGCTCTTCGGCGTGACCACGCCGTCGGAATCTCCCAAGAAGCAGATATTCTCCGTCCGCGTGCCGGTCGGTGTCGTCGGGGCCATTAGCCCGTTCAACTTTCCATTCGCCATCCCAGCGCTCAAGTCGCTGCCCGCGATCATTGCCGGCAACACCATGGTTCTCAAGCCGGCCAAAGACACGCCCCATCTGGCCAATCTGCTGGCGCAGGTTTATGAGAGCGCGGGGTTGCCGGCGGGAGTCTTCAACGTCGTCCACGGCAGTGGCTCCGTGCTCGGGCGGAGGCTGGCCGAGCATCCGAACGTGCCGCTGGTTTCGTTCACCGGATCGAAAGCCGTTGGCGTGGAAATCACCCAAATGGGTGCGCCCTACCTCAAGAAGACGATTCTCGAGCTGGGCGGCAAGAACTGCATCATCGTGATGGACGATGCTGTCCTCGACGAGGCGGTGCGAGGCATCCTCTGGTCGGCCTTTGGCACGGCCGGCCAGCGCTGTACGGCAGCCAGCCGCATCATTGCCCACCGCGCAATTCATGATGAACTCGTCCACAAGCTTGAAACTGCCGCCAGGGAACTGCGGCTCGGCTCAGGGCTCGATGAGGCGACAAACATTGGCCCCCTGGTGAACGGCGCGGCCGTTGAACGCACCCGCGACTATGTGCGCATTGGCCTCGAGGAGGGGGCTACCCTCGTCACCGGTGGAGAGGCCCTGGACGGGCCTGGCAACTTCTTCCAGCCGACCCTCTTCGTTGGCGCGCGGCCGGAAATGCGCATAGCCCAGGAGGAGATCTTCGGTCCGGTCACGGCGGTCATCCCGGCGGATGACTTACAGGACGCGATGCGGATTGCCAACGACATTGAATACGGACTCTCCGCCGCGATCTACACGGAGAATATTGCCTCGGCGCTGACCGCGGCCGAGATCGTCGAGGTCGGACTGTTCTACGTCAACGCCGGGACGATCGGGGCCGAAGCGCACCTGCCGACCGGAGGGATGAAAGCCTCCGGCAATGGCCACCGGGAAGCGAGCATCGCCGCGATTGACTCCTATTCCGAGTGGCGGTCGGTCTACATCGACTACTCGCACCAACTGCAGCGGGCACAGATCGATATCGACATTCCGATCTAGCAGCAATAGCAGGGAGATACATCTGAAAATACATCACCACGTGCCGTGGTACCATATATCAACGTCGAAATTCGGGCTGATTTGTCGCGATGGATTTGCGTGATGGCAGGCGACACCGAAGCCGTTCTGGCCTACCGGCAGTTGCGGGACCTCATCATCCGAACCGAGTTGCGGCCAGGGGAATCCCTGGCCGAAGCCGAACTGATGAAGCGGCTCTCCGTTGGCCGCACGCCCTTGCGCGACGCTCTGCATCACCTCGACCATGAAGGATTGGTCGAGATCCTGCCGCGCCGTGGCACCTTCGTCACTGAGGTCACGCTGAGCGATCTGCAGCAGATTTTCGAAGTGCGCTCCGGTCTGGAGGACATCGTCGCCAGACTGGCCGTCGAGCGCTGTACGCCAGAGGACCTGGAGCGGATCGCGGATTTGCTGGTGCGTGTCGAACGCAACCACCTGACGAACGAGTCAGATGTCGAACTGGATGCAGAGCTGCATCGCGAGCTGTTGCAGATTGGCCGCAACCCGCTCCTGGAAAGCCTCTATCGCCGCGTCTCTGATGCCTCGCTGCGGCTCCTCTATCTGACGAATTGCGGCATGGAGGATAGAGGCGAGCAGATCGCCACCTTCCAGGCCGTCCATGACGCACTCGCCGCGCGCGACGCCGAGAAGCTCGCGGAGTTGCTGCGCGCGCATGTCCGTTCGTTCCGCGACCGCGTCAGCCGCTCAATCTTCAGCACCGCCGACGCGATGATGACGTGATCGCGGTGATGGGGAGCACGGAAGGCGGGGGACGAAAGGGGAGATCTTTCGTCCCCCGCCTTCCCGCCTCCGTCCCTCGTCGCTAGAGAATCCGGAAAATCTCGCGCTCGCCGCCAAAATCGATGCACGAGCGAAACTCGGCAAACCACGCCTGGAACTCGGGAATGCCGGTCCGCGCCATGGCTGCTTCCCATTCGCCAAGGCTCGGCCAGGTCGACGTCCAGACGAAGGCGCTCTGGGAGTTCTTGCCGTGCAGCATCTGCTGATTCTGGCCGCTCCAGCCGAGCAATGGCCAGATCTCTTCCTGGCCGCGCCGCATGATCTCTTCGGCCTTCGCCACCTTGGTCATCGGCGCCAGATAGCTGCTTCGCACTTCAACCCTGCCGCTGGTGGTGTCGATCCGCTCGGACGGCTCGATGACGCGGAAGATCTCCCGTTCGGCGCCATACGTGCGGATTTCGTTGAACGCGCGTGAGAAGTCCTTGTATTCCTGGCAATCGCGCGTGCGCGCCATGCCATCTTCCCAGGCAGCAAGGTTCTCCCACTCCGACGACCAGACGAACGTGCTTTGCTGTGCTTTGCCGTGCAGCATCTGCTCCACGCGGCCGCCCCAGCCAAGGAGCGGCCAGATTTCATCGCGGGACTGCCGCCACATTTCTATGGCCCGGTTGACGTCCGCCATGCGGACCAGATACGAGCTGCGGACTTCGATCATCGTATCCTCTGAATCCTTTCTCAATCCTCACCGTGCCGGCACGACGCCGCACCAGCGAGCGATGAGCAACGTCAGGCTCGCGATCGCCCGCGAAAAGTCATCGACGTCCAGCCATTCGTCTGGCCCGCCAAAGTTGCCGGCGCGCGGCCCAAAGCCAACGGTTGGCGCGTTGGCGTACAGCAGCGGAAACCGGATATCGCTGGCGATATGCGCCGGCCAGACAACGGGCGTCTGGCCGGTAATCGTCTCGATGCACGAGACGAATGTCCGCGCGAAGGGGCCATTCGGTTCCGTCTCCGCCGGGGTTGCCATCATCGGTTGCCATTCCACGCGCGGGAAACGGTCGGTCCAACCGGGAACGGCCCGCGCGGCGTCCTGCACGGCTCGCTCGAAGCCGGCACGGAGTTCGGGCAGCGTTTCACCTGGCGGGAAGGTGATCATCCCAGTGAAGACGCATTCCTCTGGCATCTGGTTGTCATTTGCCCCACCCTCGATGCCGGTGACGTTCAGGTTCGTTGAGCGGCCGATCGCGGCGTCAACCTGAGCATGCCGGATCCGGTCGCCGCGCTCCGCGTCCCATCGCGTCAAGGCGGCAATCACCTGGGCCGCGCGCTGGATCGCGTTGATCCCTTGATGAGCGGCCGGGGTCTGATTCCGCTCCCGAAAGCCGGGAGAGAGCCCAGTAACGGTGACGCGGAATTGCAGCAGCCCAAGCGTCATCGACTTGAACTCGGCAAGCCCAGCGCCTGTCTCGGCGGGATGAAGGTAGACCGCCGCAT
>CAYSXO010000325.1:0-5756 GCA_964434995.1 uncultured Sphaerobacteraceae bacterium | reverse complement strand
CCACGCCCGGACCACGATCTCTCCATACGGAACGGCTTGCGTCGTCCACCCCGCAGCTTCGGCGGTTGCGACGAGCACCATTTCCGCGACGGACATCTCATGATCCGCTCTCATACTATGGCGCGAAATCTCAACCATTTCCAACACTCATCCAAGGAGACTGGTCCAACTCTGTGGATTCAAGAATTCACTAGTGTCCATTGTCCGATAAGTAGGCGCCAGTGACCAGTTCCCTGTTTACTATTCGGCGGACAGTCAGTGTACGTCCACCCCAGCCAAGGGAGACTCGCTCACTCGCCCAGGCGAAACCGCCCGCCGCCGCGATCCTCGCAGCGCCGTCACCCCGTAGACCACACCGAAAGCCGCGGCGGCCAGGAGAATGATGGCCGGGCCAGAGGCGATGTCGGCGTAGTAAGAGAGAAACATCCCGGCGAAGCCGCAGGCCGCGCCAAACACGAGCGAGATCAGCACCAACCGGCCAAAGGAGTCGGTCAGGAGCCGGGCGGCGACCGGCGGAATGACGATCGCCGCCGCGATCAACGTCACCCCGACCACATTCATGCAGACGACGATGGTTGCCGCCAGGGCCAGGGCAAAGCCCGTGTCGACCCAGCGCGTCGGCACCCCGTAGATGGGCGCGATCTCCGGATCGAAGGTGGCAAAGAGCAACTGCTTGTAGCCGAAAAAGACGCCGATGGCGATCACCGCGGCGACCACGCCAATGGCGATTAAATCGCCCGGCGTGACTCCCAGGATGTTGCCGAAAAGCGCGCTCTCGAAGTTCTGCTCGAAGGAACGCGACTTCGAGATCAGGGCCACGCCGAGCGCGAAGGAGGCGGTGGTGACGATGCCGATGGCGGCATCCGCGCCGATGTTCCGGCGCCGCGCGGTCCCCTGAATGAGGAGCGCCGAGAGGAAACCCCACGCACCCGCGCCGAGAAAGAAGTTCCAGCCCATCAGGGCGCTGACGACCGCGCCGCCAAAGACGGCATGCGACAGGCCGTGCCCGATGTAGCTCATGCGGCGCAGGACGATGTAGACGCCCATCAGCCCGCAGAGCGCGCCGGTCAGCGTGGCGGCGATCAAGCCGTGGCGGAAGAACTCGTACTGGAGGGGTTCGAGGATCGCGTCCATGGCTCGTCAGTCCGCGGCCGAGGAGACCTGGCCCGCCGTCTCGCGGGCGAGGTCTCCCAACCGGCGATCGCCATGTGCGGATGCGGGCGAGGGATCCCGCGCGAGGCCGAGACCGGCGCGCTGATGGGGAATGCCTTCCTCGTGCAGGTGGGCGTGGTGAAAGAGCGGCTCGGCGAAGGGACCATGCCGCCCTGCCTCGGCGACCAGCATGCCTCCCGTCTCCTCGTCCCGCACCACGCGCATTTCGCTGCCGAACGTGCGCGAGAGGATCGAGGCCGTGAAGACGGCCAGGGGCGATCCCTGCGCGACAATGCCGCCATTGACGCAGACAACCCACGGCAGGTGCGCGGCGACGGCATTCAGTTCGTGGGTGGTCAGAATGATGGTAACGCCCTGCCGGTTCAGCTCGGCCAGCAGATGAAGGATATCGTCGCGCGTCTTGACGTCGACGCTGGCGGTCGGCTCGTCGAGGATCAGCACGTCCGGCTCGCCGATGAGCGCGCGCGCCAGAAAGACGCGCTGCTGCTGCCCGCCAGAGAGATCGCGAATATGCCGCCGTCCCAGCCCCGCCAGCCCCAGGCGCTCCAGCATCTCCCCGGTCGCGCGGCGGTCTTCCCGGCTGGGCCAGGGAAACGGGCCCATGCGGCGCACCCGCCCCATCGTCACCACGTCTTCGACCGTGACCGGGAAGGTCCAGTCGACCGTTTCGATCTGCGGCACATAGCCGACGCCGGCAGGTGGCGTGCCGGGCACGACCGGCCTGGCGCCGACGCGAACGGACCCGGTCACCGCCGGCAATCCGCCGAGCATCGCCTTCAGCAGCGAGGTTTTCCCCGCTCCACTCGGCCCGATCAGTCCAGCAAATTCTCCGCGCGGAATCTGGAGCGTGACGTGTGAAAAGACTTCCGCTCCGCCATATCCTCCGCTCACACCTTGCATCGCGATCGCGGGAGAAATCGAGGAGTCGAGGAGTCGAGAAGTCGAGGCGCTTGACCGGCCAAACGGCAGGTCGTGAGTCGGAAGTCGGAGGTCGGAAGTCATACGTCGCAACCCACGACTCTGCAACGAGCGGCCAATAGCCAAACGCCAATTGCCAACGGTCCGTCACCCATCACCCATCACCCGCCGTACGTATCCGCCGGGGAGAGCGCCGTGACCGCGCTGGCATCGCCGCCAAGCGCGGGGAGCATCAGGTCCATGTTGCGGATCATCATGCCGAGATAGGTATGCTCGGGCGCATTCGGCTCGCCCGGGGGCGCGTCATCGCGAAGCTGGTCGATGTACCGCGCGCCCGCCTCCTGCGCGATCTGCTCCAGGACGGTTGAGGCGAAGACCTCGGAGCCGAAGACGGCCGGCACCCCTTCCGCCTTGATCTGGTCGATCAGCGCGGCAACCTCCCGCGGCGACGGCTCGGAGAAGTCGGAGGGCTGCGCCGCGCCGATAACAACGAAGCCATAGCGCGGGGCAAAATAGGCCCACGAGTCATGGTAAGTAAGGAGCTTTCGGTTCTCCTCCGGCACCGTCTGCACCGCTTCGGCGATCGCGGCATCAAGCGCATCGAGCGCGGCGCTGAAGCTGGCCAGGTTCGCCGCGTAATACTCCGCGTTATCGGGATCCCTCGCGGAGAGTGTTTCAGCGATGATCTCGGCGTAGCGCTTGGCGTGGGGCGGGTTGGTCCAGAGGTGCGGGTTCGGGCGCCCCCCTTCCTCCGGGAACGAGAAGTCGAAGACCCACTCATCCTCGGTGATCGTCTGCTCGCCGAGCGCCACGATTTCCGCGCCATCGCGCAGGTTGGCCGCGGCCAGCTCCATCGTCGGCAATTCGAGATCGAGGCCGTTGACGAGAACGAGATCGGCGCGGGAGAGGATCGCGGCATCGGATGGCGCGGGCTCGAAGGTGTGGGAATTGGTTCCGTCTGGCACGATGCCGTAGAGGTCGATGCGCGTGCCGCCAATGTTGCGTGCGATGGAAGAAATTGGGGCAACCGTGGTCACGACGTTGAGCTTGCCATTGTCGTCGGCCAGGTCGTCACTCCAGCCAAGGGTGACCTCGGCAGCTGGCGTCGCGTCCTGGGCAGCGGCCACGCGGCCGCCGAGGAGAACGCTGCCGCTGGCAAGGGTCATCGCCATGGCAAACCGCCGGCGGTCGAGGACGAGGGCGAGATTCTGCATCCTGATCCTGTCTCCCATGTCTCCTGCTAGCTCTCTAATGGAACGCCTGACGAATCCTCGCGTGAGAATCGAGGTACTCTGTGCAGTTGCGACGATTTGCATCTGCACGACGTCTCATGGTACTGCCGAGAGATGGTGGAGACAATATGCTTACCATGTCAATCGCGGCGAGACGGCAGCCGCGCGGGCGGTCAGCGCACGGAACGACGATGGGCGTCACGGAGCAGCATGGCGAGACAACTGACGAACGGCTGGAGGCCAACTCCGCGCTCGCGGGCCGGTTGCGCCGCGTCGGGCAGCGCGTCACGCCCCAGCGCCTGGTGATCCTCGGCGCGTTGCAGCCGGGGGAGCACCTCTCCGCCGACGAGCTCTTCGCCCGAGTCGAGCCGCAAATCCCAGGGGTCAACCGCTCGACGGTCTATCGCACGCTGGAGCTGTTCTGCGATCTCGGCCTGGTCAGCGTGACCGACCTCGGCGGGGGGGCGCGGCAATTCGAATTGTTCGACGGCCCGCACCATCACTTGATCTGCCATCGTTGCGGGGCGCAACTGGAGCTTGATGACGACCTGGTCGAGCCGTTGCGCAAGGCGATCCACGCCCGCTATGGCTTTTCCCCAGCTATCGACCATCTGGCGCTCTTTGGGTTCTGCGCGGTCTGCGATTGCGCCCTGCGCGGGCAGGAACCTGGAGTCTCCGAACGTGGGAAGTAGTACGCCGGCAGCCGGCGTAGAGGTGCGCCGGGCCGATTGCCTGAGCGCACGAGAGCTGGACGATCTCACAGAGGTGCTGGCCGCCTGCGTCGAGGGCGGGGCATCGCTCGGGTTTCATCCGCCGCTCGACCGGGCCGTGGCCCGTGCCTGGTGGGAGCGCTTCCCGCGGCCCGGCGTCGTGCTGCTGGTCGCCGAGCAGGACGGCCGCATCGTGGGCACGGTCCAACTGCACGCCGCCGAGAGCGCGAACGGCGCGCATCGCGGCGAGGTCGCCAAGCTCCTCGTCCACCCTGATGCGCGGCGGCACGGAATCGCGCGGGCGCTGATGACCGCGCTCGAAGCAGAAGCGCGTCAGGAAGGGAAACTGCTCCTCTTCCTCGACACGCGCGAGGGCGACCCCAGTAACGACCTCTACCAGGCGCTCGGCTACCTCAATGGCGGCCGCATCCCTGACTGGGCGCGCGACGCCTCAGGCGTCCTCAGCGCCACCGTGTTCTGGTACAAACGGTTGGGTGACGGGTGACAGCAAAGCGACTCGGAACACGCGGTCTGCTGGAGATCCGCGGCTCTGTGACGGGGTCGGGTGGACTCGGATCGCGTGCGACGCGATCAGGTTGGCGAGTATCCGGTTCGCCCGGAGACAGATCGATCATTCGTAGAGCGTTATGCTGTCCCGGGCATAGCTGGACGAGGTTACCAGCACGGTTCCACGCAATCCGTCGTTCTCGGTGACGCTGATCCGCGACTTGCTAAACCCGAACGACACCATCGTATCGGGATGGAGCGTCACCGTCTGCGGCGCCGATCCACGGTCCTTCGCGTATTGGGCGATCTCCCGGTCGAAGAAGTGCCGCGACCAGCCCTCGCGCGGCTCGTCAATGATGACCCTGGCGTGCCTGGGCATCCCCTCTTGCACTTCATACATGGCTGAGCGTCGTCCTTGTGTTCTCATCTCGTACAGGCGAGCCTTCTTCTGGCTCCTGGTCGTCCGCCTTCTCTGGCGTCAAGAGCGCTTCCACACGCCCGCGAAACGCTTCCTCCGCCTCATCGGCGCAGCGCTCCAGGGAGGTGAAAAAGTCAGCCAGCTTCTGGCGGAGGCGGGGCGGGAGCGGAGATGCCGCCGGCAGCGGATCCTGTCGCCAGGCAGCAAGGTGCACCAACTCGGCCGCGCCCGCTGGCTCGGCGAGCAAGTGCCCGCGCACGATTGCGCCGGCCTCTTCGGCCGTCTCGCAGTCATGCTCCCATATCACATGGGCCACAATCTCGTAGCGGGGCATGGCCCCTCCTCTCACAAATCGTCTGTCGGCGCCAGATCGGCGCCGCCGCGGTAGCGACGCGATTTCTTAGCTCTTGCGACCCTTGCGGCGCCGTTCCACCTTGCGCGGCTTGGGCGGCTTGGACGCCTTGCGCGACGGCTGCCCCAGCGGTTCAGATGGGCGCGGTATGACCGGTTCAGGGTTGCGCTCGGTCATGGTTGCTCCTTCGCGATGATGCGGCTACGGCCGGCGCTGATGGTCTCGAATGATCTGCATGGCTTCGGCCACCGACGCCGCTCGTTGCCCCGTGGTGGGATCCTTACGCGTCAACGAGGCAAAGACGTCGCGGAGTTGTCCCGCGCCGCCTTCATCAAGTTCGAAGGCAAATCGTTGCTCTGGCCAGCCTTCCGGAGCATGCGCGATCAAGTCCTGGATGCGTTCGAGCAGTTCCGGGGGCGCGTTTCCGGTATGCCTGGCTGCAAGCT
>CAYSXO010000324.1:569-5765 GCA_964434995.1 uncultured Sphaerobacteraceae bacterium | reverse complement strand
GCGGCCAGGGCGGGAGGTCGTGCGGCATGCTCACTCGGTATGACACCTCTGTGGCACGGCGCACGAGTAGCGGGGGGCTTCGTCGTCGCATGTGGGTCCTGCTGGCGGCGCAAAGCGCACCCAGGTTCATTTTTCGCGTCGTAGAGGGAATGCGTCGACTGCCTCTTCACCCCCTATTGAGGTGGGAGACGAGTGACTCGCCGGCGATCGGATGCGTCCGGTCAGCGGTCCGGGTCATAGCGGGCCAGAATGATGCAGGCGTTCTGGCCGCCAAGGCCAAACGAGTGTTTGGCGACCACCTCGACGTCGGCGGGGCGCGGCTCCCCATGCACAATGTCGAGCCCGATTGCGTTGTCCGGGGTCTGGTAATTCAGGGTGGGCGGAATCACCTGATCGGAGATCGAGCGGACCGCCGCGATTGTCTCCAGCGCGCCCGAGGCGCCCATACAGTGCCCGAGGGCGCCCTTGATCGACGTGATCGGTATCATCGTTGCGCGCTCGCCGTAGATCATCTTGATCGCTTCCGACTCCGCCAGATCGCCTGCCGGCGTCGAAGCGGCGTGGGCGTTGATGTGGCTGACCTCCTCAGGCGAGACACCGGCATCGTTGAGCGCGTTGCGCATCGCCCTCGCGCCGCCCGAGCCATCGGGCAGGGGTGCGATCGGGTGGTGGGCATCGTTCGACGTGGAGAACCCCAGGACTTCGGCGTAGATGCGCGCGCCTCGGTTGAGCGCGTGTTCCAGGTCTTCGAGGACCAGCATGGCCGCGCCTTCGCCAAGCACGAACCCGGCGCGAGTGGCGTCGAACGGGCGGCTGGCGGAGGCGGGATCGTCGTTGCTGTCGCTGACGAGGGCGCGCATGACCGCGAACCCGGCCGCGTACATGGGATGATGCGTCGACTCGGTCGCGCCGCCGATCATGATTGGCGCGTGGCCGTCGCGCACCTCCTCAAACGCCTCGCCGATCGCCTGAGCGCCAGTGGCGCAGGCGGTGGTCAGGGTCAGACTGGGCCCACCCATGCCAAAGCGCGCCTGAATGCCGTACCCCGCGAGATTATGGGGGAAGGAGACGTGAAGGTGCGTCGGCACGCCGCGCACGCCGCGTTCCTTGTACGACTCCCAGGCATTCAGGAAATCGTCATGGACTCCCGCGCCGCAGGTGCCGATCACCGCGCCGGCGTCGCGCAGGGTCGTGGTCGGCTCGAACGTCTCCGCGTCGATCAGCCCGGCGTCGATCAGGGCTTCGCCGGCCGCTTCAACGCCCATGCGGGCGAAGCGGGACGTGTTTCGCAGCGTTTTGCCTTCAAGGAATCGATTGGGAACCTGGTCATCGTCAACATCGCCGCGGACGGTGGCATTGATGATCGCGGGATCGAGGTTTTCGGCGGTGCGGATCCCGCTTTCGCCAGCAAGGAGTTTCTCCCAGAGGACATCGGCGCCAGCGCCAAGTGAGGAAACCGCGCCGAGACCGGTAACGACAACTCGACGCTGGGGACGCGCGTGCGTTCGCTCATATCTGGTCATGGTTGCTGCCTTGTTTCGGTCATTCGCTCATGGGCAGCGGCTCGGCGCTGTTCATGAACGCGATAGTCTGATCAAGATCGGCAATGCCGGCGTCGGAGCCCAGCCCGCTGATGACAAGCGCCGCTGCCGCCGTACCGAGGCGCGCGGACGCAACGATGTCCCAACCGCGAAGCAACCCGACGATGAAGCCGGCGCAGTAGGCATCGCCGCAGCCAGTGGAATCGACGACAGGGGCCGAGAACGCCGGTATGCGAATTTCCTCGATCGTGCCGTCAGCGCCATACCAGGCGATGCTGCTTCCCTCCGCGCCCATCTTGAAGACGGTCTTGCCCACGCCGCGGTCGAGGAAAAAGCGGATCACGTCGTGCCGCTCGTGCAGGCCGCTGATCATGCGAGCTTCGTCAAGGCCCGGCATGAAGTAGTCGACATGGGGAAGCGCGGGCTCGATCACCTCGAGCAGATCGGGCCGGTCAATGGCGATCAGGTCGAGTGTCACGGGAACGCCCCGAGAGCGCGCGAACTCGAGAATCCGCGCCGTCGGGGCGCCGTCGAGCTTCGGCATCAGATATGTGCCGCCAAAGTGCAGATGCCGGGCGTTGGCAATGACGTCGAAGTCGATATCCTGCTCGGTCAGCTCGGCGTTCGCGCCGAGGACGTGCAACGCGGGACGCTCGCCGTTGGGCCGGATTGGCAGCATGGTGGCGGAAGTCTGGACACCCTGCTTGCGCGTCAGGCCGGCGGTGTCGATGCCGTAGCGCCGCATGGTATCGACGATGAAGTTGCCGGCGGCATCCTGGCCGATGGCTCCCATGGCGAAGACGCTTGCGCCAAGCTTTGCCAGATCGACGCTGGTTCCGGCGGCGGTCCCCGCTACGGTCAGCCGAATCTCGTCCAGCAGATCGACGTCCTGGCGAGGTGGAATACGCGTCACCGGCCTGCCCAACACGTCAAGAATATGAATCCCGAGGCTCACCACCTCGGCCATATAGCTTCCCTTTCAGCCGAAATTGTGCGATGGGTCAACGCATGACAAGCAATGATGAACCGTTCACCGTGTGCGGTGCAAATGGTGCTGCCCGCGCTCAGGATTCCTGGTGCTTCGCGCGGTGCCCGGCAAGGCCTGCTTCGTATGTCGCGATGTAGCCATCGACGGTCCAGCCCGCCCGTCCCACGAAGAGACCATCGATGTCTGGCAGTGATGTGTAGGTTCCCGCGTTGTCCGGGTTGACGCTCCCGCCATAGAGAACCGGAACGTTCCGACCTGGCTCACCGTAGAGTTCGCCGAGGGCATCGCGAATGAGCGCGGCCATGGGTTCGACGGCGTCCGGAGTCGCGGGTAGGCCACCCGCGCCAATCGACCAGACTGGCTCATAGCCGACCAGAAGATGATTGAGCTGACTCGTGGCCACGCCGTGAAGGCCGATTTTCAATTGTCTCAAGACGGTTTCGCCGCTGACACCGTAGCTTCGCTCCTCGGCGGTTTCTCCAATGGCCAGCAGCACTCGCAGGCCAGCGCCCAGCACGGCGAGGACTTTCCTGTTGAGCTCGATGTCGCCCTCGTGAAAGTGCTGACGCCGCTCGGCGTGGCCCAACAGAACCAGGTCGACATGCACCGCCTGCAACATGCGGACGGAGACTTCACCGGTGTACGCCCCGTCGGGCGCCCAATGGGCATTCTGCGCGCCGATCCAGATCTTGTGCGGTGGGTCGCCCGCGACCTCCGCGACCGCACCGAGTGACGTGGTTGGTGGAAGAGCGAAGAGATGCACGCCAGCTTCAGCTTCGATTGAAGCGTTGATCTGTCGATAAAACGCCGCCGATTCGGCGGGCGTCTGGTTCAGCTTGAAGTTCGTGCCAAAAACGAATGGACGATTCACTCGGCGTTCTCCGCTAATTCCTCACGTGGCTGGGCGCAGGGTGACGGCAACGCGGTTGCCGGCCGCATCGAACAGGGTAACCTGTTCGAGGGGTAGCTCGACGAAGACCGGCCCAGAGTCGGGCAGCCGCTCGCCAGTCGTCGGCGCCACCTTGGCCTTGAACCCTTGCTCCCCGAGTCCGGCAATCTGCAACGAAAGCAGATACTGCCCGCCGATTTGAATGGTCTTGCGCGTCAACTCAGCCTGCACGCCCGCTGGCATTGGCCGCGAGGCTACATGGATATGTTCGGGCCGAATGCCGATGGTTCGTGCCGCGTCAATCCCGGACCCGTTGGCGGCGACCGGTTCTGGGAAAAGGGGAGAACGCAGAAGTCCGCTGCCGTCGCTGGTGAGCGCGGCGTCAAAGAAGACCATGCCGGGGTTGCCCAGAAACCAGCCGCCAAAGCGGTCGGCAGGGTGGTTGTAGAGTTCGCGCGGCGGCGCGCACTGGACGATCTTCCCTTCTTCCATCAGGGCGATCTGATCGGCCAGGGTCATCGCCTCGGTCTGGTCGTGCGTGACATAGATGATTGTCTGGCTCAGGGAGCGCGTCAACTCCTTCAGCGATCGCTTGAGTTGCAGTTTCGATGCGGCGTCAACGTTCGTGATCGGCTCGTCAAAGAGAATGAATTCTGGCTGACGAGCCACCTCGCGGGCCACGGAAACCTTTTGCCGCGTGCCATTGTCGAGCTTCGAAACGTCCAGATGCGCACTGGCGCTCAGACCCATCAGCGAGATGGCGTCGTCAACGCGGCGTTTTCGATCTGTTTTCGAGAGCTTCATCGACTGCAACGGCAGCTCGATGTTGCGGTAGACGCTAATGCCGCGATAGACGACGGGATACTGAAAGACCATTCCGATATCGCGCTTGCTTGGCGAGAGCTTCGAGACGTTGCGCTCGCCGAGGAACACCTCACCCGCGGTCTGTTTCTCCAATCCGGCGATGATTCGCATGAGCGTGGTCTTGCCACAGCCGGAAGGACCGAGGAGGCACGTCACCCGGCCGCTGGGAAAGGTGAAGGTGACGTCGTCGACAGCATGGAGATCGCCAAAGGTCTTGGTGAGGTATTCGACGCGAATCTCAGCCATGGGCTGCCTTGCTGCCCGCGGCCACCGAGCTCGCCTCGCCGCGCTCCCCGCGCCCGATGAAAGCGCCGGAACGCGCATCGAAGAGCATCAGATTGTGCGGATAGATGGAGATCGTCACCTGCTCGTCCAGGTCATCTCCCCGGTAGTGATCGCGGTCCACCATCGTCAGCGGGACGCCCGAGGCCGAAAGGTACACGATGTCCTCGCCGCCGAGATCCTCGCGCAGCCGAGGCGGTGGGAGAGGTGGATCCGTTCCGGCCTGATGCCGACAAGAAGGTCGCTCGCGGTGGCCAGGGCGGCAGCGTCGGTGGGAAATGCGAAGAGCCGCGTGGTGCACCAGGCGCGGCCATCCTGCCGCGCCAGCGAGCCACGGAGAAAATTGCAGGGGGGAAAGCCGACGAGGGCCATGGTCCGCGCGTTCCGTGGCTCGCGATAGAGCGTCTCGGGGATCCCCGATTCGATGATCGTGCCGGCCGAGAGGACGGCCATTTCATCGGCAAGCGTCATGGCCTCGATGACGTCCGAGGTGACATAGAGGACGCTGGCGCCGGTGGCGGTCTTGAGCCCACGCAGATCATCAACGAGCTGTTCGCGCAGCTTGAAATCGAGCCCCGCGAGCGGATCGTCGAGGACAAAGAAGTCGGTTCGTTTGGCGATGCCGCGCGCAA
>CAYSXO010000324.1:0-559 GCA_964434995.1 uncultured Sphaerobacteraceae bacterium | reverse complement strand
ATGGCGACGCGCTGCTTCTGACCGCCACTCAACTGATCTGGCGTCTTGTCGAGATGGTCCTCGATTTTCAGCATCTCCGCCGCGTTGGCGACCACATCGCGCGAGTCGACTGCCGGAACTCCCGCCAGATCGAGCGGATAGGCAATATTCTTGCGGACCGACAAATGAGGGTAGAGGGCGAACGATTGCGGGACATAGCCAATATTCCGGTCCGCGGGGGGCATATCCGTGACATCTTCGCCGCGCAGAACAATGCGCCCGGCATCGGGATGTTCGAGCCCGGTCAGGATGCGGACAAAGACCGATTTTCCTGAAGCTGGCGGGCCGTAGATAACCGTCAGATCGCCTGTCGAGGCGGTGAAGGTGAGATCGGTCAGCACGTCTGTCTGGCCGTACGCTTTCCGGACTTGCTCCATGCGCAGGATGGGGGACTCGGTGGACGTCATCGCTTGACCTGCCCGAGCTGGATGAGGCTTGGCGTCACCTGAACCGCCAGGAAGACAAGGATGGCGATGATGACCCAGGTCATCAGCAACAGGCCCATGGACTTGATGAACCC
>CAYSXO010000323.1:1598-5783 GCA_964434995.1 uncultured Sphaerobacteraceae bacterium | reverse complement strand
GCGCCTCGGCCTGTGGCGCAATATCCTGCCGGACCTGCTCGACGATCTGTTTCACGTCCACATCTCGGATGTGCAGCTCCAGCCGGCCGGCATCCATGCGCGAAAGGTCGAGCATTTGCTCGATCAGGGTCACCATGCGCAACGCACCCTGGTGGATATAGCCGATGTCTTCCATCTGTTCGGCGCCGAGCGACGCATCCGGCGCGGTGAGCAGGATCTCGGAGTACCCGAGAAGGGCCGCGAGCGGCGTGCGCAGCTCGTGACTGAGCACGGCCAGGAACCGCTCCTTGGCGCGTGTGGCGTCCCGGGCCTCGTCCAGCGCGGCGCGCAATTCTTCCTCGGCTCGCTTGCGAACGGTAATGTCCCGCGTGATCGACGACACGCCGATGATGTCGCCGTCGCGGTCCCGGATCGGCGAGAGCGACACGGCCACGTCGATGAGTGTGCCGTCCGCGCGCCTCCGTTGCGCCTCGGAGCGATTCGGGCGCTGCTCGAACCCCGCGAGCGGCGCCATCGGATTGAAGGCATCAGGGTCCGGGAGAATGCGGGTAAAGGATTGCCCGATCATCTCCTGCGCCGACCAGCCGTAAAGCTGCTCGGCGCCACGATTCCAACTGGTGACAACCCCCGCCGGTGTCCGGCTGACGATCGCGTCCTCGGCGCCCTCGACGATGGCCGCCAGCCGTGCCTCGGCCGCCTCAGCCTCGAGGCGGTCGCTGATGTCAACCATCACCCCTTGCCAAGCCGTGATTTCTCCCTGCTCGTCGTAGATGGGAATCGCATCATTGCGAATCCAGACATAGCTGCCGTCGCGCCGTCTGATCCGGTACTCGGCCCGGAAACGACGATCGCCGTAGTCGGCTCGCGCATCGATGTCGGCGACCCGAGCGCGGTCTTCGGGATGCACGGAATCCAACCAGGTGACGCCATGCTCGCGATGCAGCGCCTCCTCCGGGGAGAACCCGACGAGGGTTTCGAGATATGGGCTGAAATAGAGCGGCGTCTCCTGCGGGTCTGAGGCGGTGAGATAGACCACGGCGGGCAACTGCTCGACCAGGGCGCGATATTTCGCCTCCGATGCCCGCACCACCTCGGACAGGCGGCTGATGCGCTCCACCATCTCCTGGCTCCGAGCGTGCGCCGCGGACAGCGCCGCTTCGGCCGCCTTCCGCTCGCTGATGTCGCGCGTCGTCGCGCAAGCCCCGATGATCTCACCCTGGTCGTTCGTTATCGGGAAGATCGTCAGCGAAACATCGACCAGCCGTCCATCACGGGCGCGGCGAACGGTTTCATATCCCTCGATCCGCTCGCCACGCCGCACGCGCTCGAGGAGACTCTTGGCATCACCAACGAGGCTGGGCGGGAAGATGATGGAAATGGGCTGCCCGATCGCCTCGGACGCGGGATAGCCATAGAGCCGTTCGGCCGCCGGGTTCCAGTCGGTAATGATGCCGTCGAGCGTTTCGCTCACGATCGGATCGGGACAGGAGGAGACAATGGCCGCCAGGCGAGCGCGGACTCTTCCATCGTCGACGGTTGAGAGCGAGCCTTCACGGCTGCCGCTTGGGGTTACGGGATGCACGGCTTCATTCCGTCATCCTCGCGGGCGCCCACCGGACGCCCTACCTGCCCGCCATTCGCTGATCGTGTCAGCCTCTGGTCATCCATCACGCATGTCACTATACACAGGACGATAAGGAGTGCTAAGGAACGTGTTGGCTCTTGGCTATCGGCTATTGGCTATCGGCTCGATTTGCCCCGTATGCTCCCCATCACCCATCACCTATCACCCATCACGCCCGCCAGCGCGTCGATCTCCTCGGTGGTCATGGCCGCTTCGTCGAACCAGTGACTCCAGAGCGCGGAAAGGTCCTCGCCGGAGGCACGCTCGAATGTGGCACGCAGATCGGCCGGTTCAAGCTCGCCCCAGGTGTGGGTGGCGGCGATATCGCGCAGCGCGGCGGCGAAGGCGTCGGCTCCAATCTCTTCCCGGATGGCCAGAAAGCCGAGCGAGCCCTTGCCATAGGCGGCGTCGGAGCGGATCGTCTCATTCTGCCCCTCGGCGATCGGCAGGTCGACAATGGCGTCGCCGGCAGTGAGCAGCCGCCGCGCCGGGGTGATGATCCAGGCGTCGAGCTCGCCCGCCGCGGCCTCTGGTCCATACACCTCCTCCAGAAAGAGGAGCGATGAGACCGTGGCCAACCCTTCCTGAATGTAGGGGTGCTCGTTCGAATCGCCACCAATCAGAATGCCCCACCAGAGGTGAGCCACCTCGTGCCCGACGACAGAGGCGAGCCCATCCGGGTCATGCTCGCCATACGTATCCAGGAGGGCCGGACCATCCAGAAAGAGGAGCCCCGCCCAAGCGATGCCGAGCGCGCCGGAAGGATCGACCTGGACCAGATCGACCTCGCGCGCTGGATAGGGGCCGAGCAGCGCGTTGTAAAATCGCAATGCCTCGACGGCGATGTCGAGTGTTTCCTCCGCAACGCCATCGGCCAGAGTGGGATCGGTCCAGAGGGTCACCCGCGTGCCGCCGACCTCCGCGCCGAGCGGGCGTTGGTCGTCGTCGGCAACGATCACGAAATCGCGCGCCGGGCCAGCCGCAAAGCGCCGGGTGGCTCTCCCCTTCTCCTCGCGCTCGTCGATCATCACCCCGGTCGCGGCCATCGCCAGATCGGCCGGCGCGGTGACGCGCACGTCATAGAAGGCGCTGGGGGCATAGGTCGGATCGCCGAACGAGGTGACCGGCGGCAGGGCCCAGCCGTCCACGTCCTCGTAGACCGCCAGGATCGGGAACCAGTCAGCCAGAATCCAGGAGCCATGGTCGGTATCGCGCTGGAAGATGCCGTACGAGCCGGTCGAGTCGGCGGGAACCGTGGTGATGAAATCCAGAACGATCTCGGCGCTCTCCCCCGGAGCGACCGGCTCCGGCAGCGGCACGCGCAGCGCGGTGGCGTCCATTGCCAGGTTCGGAGTCACCGATACGCCGTCGACCGTTGCCTCAGCGACCGTCAGGCTCCCCTCGCCGTAGTAGACCGCGTTCGGGAAGAGCCGAAACCAGACCTCCTGCAGCGGCACGGCGGCGGCATTGCGCCAGGCGACCGTCATCTCGCCGCCAATCGTGCTTGCCGTGGGGTCGAGCGCCACGTCCATGGTGACCGCGCTCAGCGTCTCTGCCGCGCGTTCGGCCGGGGCCAACGCGGCCGGCAGCACGTCAGCGAACGGGTCAGTGGCTCCAGGGACCGAGGCCGTATCGGCGGCGCCAGCCGGGGCGAACCACGCGGCCTGCGCCAGGAGCGCGACGAGCAGCAGCGCGCCGAGCGCGTGGCGAAAAGCAGGAAGAGGCTGGTTCAGCGTGGCCGTGGTTTTCATGGTGGGCGGAAGTGTACGCCGCGATCCTCGCCGAAGGCGGCCTCGGGCCGGCGCGACCACGAGGTTTCGCCCTGTCTCTCGTCGAGCCCAGGCAGGCATTCCCGGCAACGCGCGAGCTGGCCGATCGAGGGATCGCCCACGCGAGGGATTCGCTATGCTGGCGCCGGGTACAACCGGCGAGCGGGCTGCGGCTCCGAGCGCCACCATGGGAAGGGACCAGAGCCGCGTGCATTGGCTCGTGCAACCTCAAAGCAGCTTCGCGCGCTGGGCTGGGATCGTCTTCGCCCTCTGCCTCGCCCTGACGGCGATGGGAAGCGATGCCGCGCGCTGGCAACGCGACACGGTCATCGTCCGCGACTACACGAGCGGCCGGCGCTGGGGCCCGATCATCGCGCGGCAGGTCGAAGCCCTCAACGCCGCCCTGCCGGCCAATGCCCCTCGGTTCATCTACCGCGATGCGGGCGCGCGGCCCTGTGCCGAGCTCAACCGTGAAAGATCCGGCCTCAACGTCTGCTCGATGGAGCGGCTCTCGCGCCCCGCCGAGGCATCCGTCACGCGGCGCGGGGACACGATTCACGAAGCGCTGATCGTGGTGCGCCACGGCCAGCTCCGCGTTGGCCCAAACCGCGTCTGCCACGAGCTGATGCATGCGGTCACGGCGGTCGAGGACAGGTACGGAACCGAATCTGCCAGTTGTGTGCGTGGATATCTCGCCACGTTCGGAGCGTGGGATGCAGCGCTCCTTGCCAGCGAGTACGGAGGTGACAGGTGATGGAAGGAAAGTCCTGGTTCAGGAGAGCGTGATCACCC
>CAYSXO010000323.1:0-1498 GCA_964434995.1 uncultured Sphaerobacteraceae bacterium | reverse complement strand
ACGGAGGTGACAGGTGATGGAAGGAAAGTCCTGGTTCAGGAGAGCGTGATCACCCGTCCTCCGTCCCGGGCCTTCCCCGTTTCAGTGTCCCGGCGTAGACTGACCGGCCATGACGTCTGCCAAGGGAGCCGGCCAAGCCGAGCATGACCCCGACGAGGGGCAGCCGGGCTGGACCGTCACCCTCTACGCGGTCTGGTTCGGCGAGATTCTGGCGCTGGTCGGGTTCTCCTCGCGCATTCCCTTTCTCCCGTTCTTCCTCGGCGATCTCGGCGTGACCGATGTTGCCGGACAAACCCTCTGGTCCGGCGCCATCAACGCTGCCGGCGCGGCCGCCATGGCCATCACCGCTCCCATCTGGGGCATTCTGGCCGACCGCTACGGGCGGAAGCCAATGCTGATCCGCGGCCTCTTCGGCGGCGCGCTCACGGTCACGCTGATGGGGTTCGCCACCGCACCCTGGCAACTCGTCGCCTTGCGCCTCGTCGAGGGCTCGATGACCGGCACCGTCGCCGCCGCCGCCGCGCTGGTCGCCACCAGCGCCCCGAAGCGGCGGATGGGCTACGCGCTCGGCATGGTGCAGACGGCGGTCTTTGCCGGCGCTGCCGGCGGCCCGTTGATCGGTGGCTACCTCTACGACTGGGCCGGCGCGAGGGTCGCCTTCTGGCTTGCTGGCGCCATGCTCTTCGGCGGCGGTGTCGTGGTTGCCCTCTTCGCCCGCGAGCAGTTCACTCGCTCGGCGCGGCAACCCCTCGCCGAGGCCGGCCGCTGGCGCCGCTGGCAGGATTCCACCGCCTTCCTCTTCAGCGCGGCCATGCTGACCATGCTGGCGGCAATCATGGTCATCCGCATGGTCAGCATGGCGATGCAGCCGATCCTCCCCCTTTTCGTACAGCAACTCGCGCCGGACAGCCCCGATGTCGCCACGATCGCGGGGATCGTCCTCGGCGCGTCCGGGTTTACCAGCGCGCTGGCGGCAGCCTATTTCGGCAGGTTGGGCGACCGCACCGGACACCGGCGCGTGCTTGGCGTGAGCCTGATCGCGGCGGGGATTGTCTACGTGCCGATGGCGTTCGTGCGAGATCCCTGGCAACTCGCCCTGCTGCAAGGTCTTCTGGGAATCACCGCCGGGGGCTTGATCCCGTCGGCGAACGCCCTGATCACGCACCTGACCCCGTTCGAGAAGCGTGGCGCCATCTTTGGGTTGACCGCGGCGCTGGGCGGGGTCGGCGGGTTCGTCGGGCCGTTGCTCGGCGCGCTGCTGGCGACCAGCTTCGGCTTCCGGGCGACGTTCGTCGCCTCCGGCGTTCTCATGCTGAGCATCGCGGTACTGGTGATCTGGAGCATTCGAGACGGCAAGCCGGCGAGTCGACCAGTCGGCCAGGATGAAGCGGGGGGCGAGGCCGCGGCCTGACGCGCCGATTCCATGGCGCGCCACGGTAGACAGGTCCCTCCCATGCGCGTCTGCCACGGAACAGGCCAGGCGGCGGCTGGCGAGACA
>CAYSXO010000322.1:0-5794 GCA_964434995.1 uncultured Sphaerobacteraceae bacterium | reverse complement strand
GCGCGCGCTCGGCCGTGTCCGATTTGTTCAAGACGCCTACCCGCTGAACGCGTATCGTCCGCGCATGGGCTGGCCCTGGCGCAGTGTTGCCATGGCTGCAAATATGGGTTTCCGTTTCATCAGGAGCATCGCCAATGACCGCGCGCCTCGATCTCATCGGCATCGTCGTTACGGATATGGCCAGATCCCTCGCGTTCTATCGCCGGCTGGGGCTCGATGTGCCTCCTGAGGCAGATATCGAGCCGCACGTTGAGGCCACGCTGCCGGGTGGATTACGCCTGGCCTGGGACACCGAGGAGACGATTCGCTCCTTTGATCCAGATTGGACGCCGACGACTGGCGGACACCGTATCGGCCTCGCTTTTCTGGTGGACGATCCAGCCGCCGTCGATCGGACCTATGACGAACTGACCGCCCTCGGCTACGGAGGGTACAAGGCGCCCTGGAATGCCTTCTGGGGCCAGCGCTATGCCGTCGTCGTCGATCCGGATGGAAACCACGTCGATCTCTTCGCGCCGCTTGCGACGGCTGACGTCCGCCGGCCCCTGGAGGATGCGCCGTGAAGCCGTATGTGAAGGTTGTCACGCTGGCCGTTACTGACCTGGAGCGGTCGTTGGCGTTCTATCGTGACGGCCTGGGGCTGCCCACCGAGGGGATTGTCGGGACGGAGTTCGCGCATGGCGCGGTCGTCTTCTTCCATTTGGACGGCGGATTGATCCTTGCGCTCTGGCCGGCGACGTCGCTGGCAGCGGAGGCAAACATCCCCCTGGGGGAAATTCGCTCCGGTGGCGTGACCCTGGCCAACAATGTCTCGTCGATCGAGGAGGTCGACGCCGTGATGGCGCAGGCCGCGCGGGCTGGCGCCAACATCACTGACCCCGCCCGCGAGCGGTTCTTTGGCGGCTACTCGGGGTACTTCAAGGATCCGGATGGCCACCTCTGGGAGGTCATCTGGAACCCGGGCATGGAGCCGGACGAATGAAGCGGGAGGACCGGGTGCGCCGGGTCATGGTCCGGGTTCAGGCCATCTCCTCGAGGACCAGCTCGATGTCGGCGATCGTGGTGCGCGGATTGAGCACGACGAGTCTCGCCGCGGGTTCGCCCGCGACGATGGTGGGCTGGACGAATGCCGTACCAGACTCGAGCAGTCGGGCCGACCAGCGATCGTAGTCTTTGCCGCGCCACCCTTCGCGGCGGAAGACGAGCGCGGTCAGATCGGGTTCGTGGAGAAGGTGGAGGTAGGAGCGGCGCTGAATCGCCTCCGCCGCCTGGCTCGCCAGCGCCAGCGTTGCCTCGAGCGCGTCGCGGTAGGCGTTGGTCCCGTGAACGGCGAGTGAGAACCAGAAGGGCAGGCCTCGCGCCCGCCGGCTGAGCTGCACCGCGTAGTCGGCGGGGTTCCACTCGTTGCGCGCGTTGAGCGAGTCCAGATAGTCAGCCGACTGAGTGTGCGCCGCCCGCGCTTGCGCCGGATCGCGATAGAGCAGCGCGCAGGCATCGTACGGCGCGAAGAGCCATTTGTGCGGGTCGACAATGAAGCTGTCAGCCGATTCAATTCCAGCAAATGCGGCGCGTTTGCTCGGCGCGGCCAGCGCCGCCAGCCCATACGCGCCATCGACGTGCAGCCAGATATTGCGATCCTGGCAGACCTGCGCTATGGCGGCCAGGTCGTCGATGGACCCAAAGTTCGTCGCCCCCGCCGAGGCGACGACCGCGAAGAGACCTTCGCCAGCACTGGCCTCGAGCGCGGCTCGCAACCCGCTTCCTGTCATGCGCCAGCTCGAGTCGACGGGGACGTCGAGGATATCTATGTCCAGCACGCGAGCCGCTTGTCTTACCGAGGAGTGCGCTTCGGTCGACGCCGCCAGGAGCCAACGCTCCGGCCGCTTGCCGTGTCGTTGCCGCAGGGCCGCATCTCGCGCCGTGTGCAACGCGGAGAGGTTTCCCAATGTCCCGCCGGGAACAAATGTGCCTCCTGCCTCAGCGGGAAACCCGGCAAGATCGGCAAGCCAACGCAGCGCCTCATTTTCGGCGTAGACGGCGCCAGAGGCCTCCAGCCAGCTTCCGGCATAGATGCCGGAGGCCCCGACAAGGAGGTCGAAGACAACCGCTGCCTCGGTTGGGGCGTGCGGAATGAAGGCGAGGTAGCGGGGATGATCGACGGCAACATTGGCCGGCCCCAACTCCTCGACCCACCGGCGTAGCGCCTCATCACCGCCAATCCCGTCCGGCGTGATCGATTGCCCGACCCGACATGCCAACTCTTCCGGTGTCGCCATGCCGCCAAGGGATGCCGGATCTTGCCGCAAGCGCGCCAGCGCGACATCGAGAACCTCCCGCGCCAGCCGCTCAGACTCATCTGTCAGTCCGTGCAAGGGAACCTCCGTCATATTGGCTCATTGAAGCGTGTGTGCGCGGTTTCACCGGTTCAGTGCCGATGGGCCGGAATGGCACTGTCAGTCGCACAGGCAGGCTGGAGGCATGTCTCGTCGCGTCAAGAGGCGCCGAGCATCTCACGCGCCGCCGCGGCGACATGGGCCGCCGAAAGCCCGTACTTCTCGAGCAGGTAGTCGTTCGGGGCGGACTCGCCGTAAACGTCCAGCAGGCCGACGCGCCGCATCGGGGTTGGCAGGCGCTCGCCGAGCACCTCCGCCACCGCGCTGCCCAGCCCGCCGATGATCGAGTGGTCTTCGGCGGTGACAATGCGTCCTGTCCGCCGCGCGATCTCGACAATCGCGTCGGCATCGATCGGCTTGAGCGTGGGGAGGTGTAGAACGCTGGCCGAGATGCCCTCTGCCGCCAGCAGAGCAGACGCTTCCAGGACGCGCACCGTCTGCACGCCGGTGCCGATCAGGCCGACATCGTCTCCCTCTCGCAGGAGGATTCCGGGGCCAATTTCGAAGCGATAGTCGGCCGGGAAGATCGTCGGCGAGGGATCGCGCGTCACGCGCAGATACATCGGGCCGGGCGACTCCATCATCGCCCGCATCGCCGAACGCAGTTCCACCGCGTCTGCCGGGGCCAGGGTGACGACGCCCGGCATGGCGCGGAAGATGGCGATGTCTTCCACGCTCTGGTGGGTCTTGCCCGTCTTGCCGGTGAGAATGCCGGTGTAGCCGCCGCACATCTTGACATTCAGATGCGGCTGGGCCACGACGATCCGCACCTGGTCGGTCGCGCGGTTGGCCATGAACGCGGCAAAGGTCGACAGCCAGGGGACGAAGCCGAGCGTCGCCATCCCCGCCGCGACGCCGACCATGTTCTGCTCGGCGATCCCCATCTCGAAGAAGCGGTCCGGGCAGGCCGCGGCGAAAATATCGGCGCGGGTGGAGTTGGCCAGGTCGCCGTCGAGGACGACGAGATTGGGATAGTCGGCGGACAGTTCGACCAGGGTGTTGCCCCAGACTTCGCGCAGCGCCTTCTGTTCGGCGCCGGCCAGGGGCAGCGGCTCGACCTGCCGCGTCTTTTCGATCGCGCTGCTCACGACGCCCTCCCGTTGCCACCGTCGCCAATCGTCGCCAGCCAGGCGTCCAGTTCCGCCAACGCCGTCGCCAGATCGCTGTCAGTCGGCACCTTGGCGTGCCAGTTGAAGTCTCCCTCCATATAGGAGATCCCCTTCCCCTTCACCGTGTGCGCCACCACGCAGGTTGGCAGACCCTCGTAGCGCTTCGCGGCATCGAGCGCCTCACGGATGCTCGCCTGGTCGTGCCCATCGCACTCGATGACGTGCCAGCCAAAAGCGCGGAACTTGCCCGCTGGATCGTCGATCGGGACCTCGCGCGTGTAGCCGCTCGGCTCTGGCCAGCCGAACTGCGGCAGGCCGTTGTAGTCGAGGATGGCGGTCAGATGGTCGAGGCGGTAGCGGGCCGCCATGAACGCCGCCTCCCAGACCTGCCCTTCCTGAATCTCGCCGTCGCCGAGCATCACCCAGGTGCGGAAGGGGAGACCGCGAAGGCGCGCGCCCAGGGCCATGCCGGCGCCTGGAGATAGTCCTTGGCCCAACGAGCCGGTCGACATCTCCAGCCCCGGCAGGGCGTGCATGTCGGGGTGCCCCTGCAACCGGGAATGGGCGGCGTCGAAGGTCATCAACTCCTCGACCGGAAAATAGCCGCGCATGGCGAGGACCGTGTATAGCGCTATCGAGGAGTGCCCCTTGCTCAGGATGAAGCGGTCGCGCTCCGCCCAGTCAGGCCGCGCCGGGTCGATCGCCATGTGGTCGAAGTAGAGGGCCACGAGCAGATCAGCAGCTGACATCGGCCCGCCGAGATGCCCGGCTCCCGCGTGATGGATAGCTTGCACGATCAGCTTGCGCGCCTCGGTGCTCGTGCGCGTCAGATCATCGAGTGTCGGACGCGTCCTGAGTTCCGTTTGTTCGTCCGGAAGTTCGACGGCGGTCATCACGATCGCTCCTTGATAACGTCGCCTGAGCCAGGGCAACGGCAATCATGCGGAGCATTGTATCGCCGGGCCGATTCCCAGAGCCGACGCACGGCCGATGCCGGTCTGGGAAGATATGGACCCGTGGTCCAGTTATGCTCCAGGAGAAGGGATATTACCGGTGGTCGCAGCTGCATGCGGCCACCACGGGCATCGTGGCAGATGGAATGGGTAAGGGGCTATACCGATGGAAGAGTTGCGAACATCCGGGCCAGCCTCGCGGCGGATGGCGCTGCGAGCGCTTGCGTCTGGCATGGCGCTGACCACGTTTCTGCCTGTTGTCGCGGAGGCTCAGGAGGCAACGCCCGTCGCCGCATTGGGAGAGTGGGGCACGGTCGAAGCCATTGCGGTTGAGGCCGAGCGCATGGGCGGCGTGGTCGGCGTCGCCGTCTTCGATGCCCAGGGAGAGCGCTACGCGAGGAATGGGGACCGTCGCTTTCGGGCGGCCAGCACCATCAAGGCGCCGATCATGGTCGCCGCCTATCGCCAGGTCGAATGTGGCGCCATCGCCTTCGATAGCACCTACCGTCTCCGGGAAGAGGATCACGTTCCCGGAAGCGGCGTCCTCAGCCACCTCCACTCCGGCCTGGAGTTGACCCTTGCCGATCTCCTTTCGCTGATGATCGCGGTCAGCGACAACACCGCGATCAACCTGGTGATCGATCAGATTGGGCTCGATGCGGTCAACGCGACGATGCAATCGCTCGGGATGAAGAACTCCGTCATGGGCCGGCGCATCCTCGGGCGGCTCCCCGCCCCCGGCGACCCGGAGAACTGGGCGACCCCGCGTGATTTCGCCCGCGCCATCCAGGCCATCGTCGCGGGCGAGGCTGCCTCGCCCCAATCGTGCGAGGCAATGCTGGCAACGCTGGAACAACAAGGGGAGATCCGCCGCATCAGCCGCTTCCTGTCACCGGCTCCCGATTTGCGCTGGGGCACCAAGCCCGGCGACTTGCCCGGGTTCATCAATGACGTCGGGTTCGTGGCCTCGAGCAACGGCGCGGTAAGCATCGCCGTCTACTGTGAGAATCTCCTCGATCTCGATCAGGCCGAACGGACCATCGGCCTCATTGCCCGCGAGGCCCTTGCGGTGACAGGAGTCGTGCCCCTGGCCCCCGCGGCTACGTAAGAGGGACGAGAAACGGCTCAATCCGTCCGATCTTGTCCCCCATATATGTCAGGACGGTGCAGAAGGCGCAGCGATGCACCGCGCCGCCCTTGAGTGCCCTTTCGCCCGCGCCAGTGGCGACGACGGTATCGCCTTCTTCGATCAGGCAGGAGAGGATTTGGGCATGATCGCCGCGGCGAACCCCGGCGAAGTACGACGGACACGCTCTTTGCGAGATGGCCCGTGGAGTGC
>CAYSXO010000321.1:1221-5795 GCA_964434995.1 uncultured Sphaerobacteraceae bacterium | reverse complement strand
CGAACAATGCGACAACGTTTCCCGTTCCCACACGAGCCGGGACCTCGTACCGGCGCCGGGAGCGCTATCTCCTCTTCGCCGTGCCCGCCATTGTGGTCATCATCGCGGTGATCATCTTCCCCTGGGCCTTCACCGTCTTCATGAGCCTGCACGACTGGCAGGTGGCCTCTCCACGCACCTGGGTCGGTCTCGACAACTATGTCAATCTCCTGGGGGATGAGCGCTTCCGGGCCTCGGTCGGCCGCACGTTCGTCTATACGCTGCTCGCGGTCGTCCTGCCGGTGCTCATTGGCACCGCCGCGGCCGTTCTCTTTCACCGCGATTTTCCCTTGCGTGGCCTGCTGCGCAGCATCTACATCCTGCCTATGGTGGCCACTCCGGTCGCCATTGCCCTTGTCTGGACGATGATGTTTCACCCGCAGCTCGGGGTGCTGAACTATCTGCTTTCGCTCGTTGGCCTGCCTCCCTCGCTCTGGGTCTACTCGCCCCAGACCGTGATTCCATCGCTGGTGATGGTCGAGACCTGGCAGTGGACGCCGCTGGTGATGCTCATCGTCCTTGGCGGCCTGGCGACCCTGCCGAGCGAGCCGCTGGAGTCGGCGGTCGTCGACGGGGCTGGGTCGTGGCAAATCTTCCGCGACATCACCCTGCCTCTCATCACGCCGTTCATCATGGTGGCGGTCGTGCTGAGGACGATCGACGCGCTCAAGGCCTTCGACACCATTTACACCATTACCCAGGGCGGGCCCGGCACCGCCTCTGAAACGATCAACATCTATCTCTACCTGCAGGCTTTTTCGTTCTTCCGCATCGGCCACGCGTCGGCGGTGGTCATGGTCTTCTTCGTCATCATCGTCGCCTGCTCGCTGACACTTCTCGCCCTGCGGCAGCGAATGCGATGGACGTAGCGGCGAACGCCCCGGCGCGCGGGCATGCCGTCTCGGCGGTTGGCAGCCGGCGCGGGCTCGCGCGGCGGATCGGCTTCTGGCTGGCGGTGCTGGTGCTCCTTTCGCCAGTCGTCTTCGTTTTCCTCTGGATGCTATCGCTCTCCCTGAAGCCAGACGTCGAGAACACCGCCTATCCACCGATCTTCATTCCCCGGCAACCGACGCTCGACCACTTCCGCGAGGTCTTTACCAACAGCCCCTTCGGCCTCTACGCCTTCAACAGCCTGGCCGTGGCCACGATTTCCACGGCGCTCTCCCTGCTGGTAGGGGTTCCGGCCGGGTATGGCATCGCCAAGGCGCGCGCCTACGGGCTCGCTGCATTCGTCCTTGTTTCGCGCATGACGCCGGGGCTGAGCTTCCTCATCCCGTGGTTCATGCTTTTCCGGTTCCTGGGCCTCAACAACACGCTCTGGGCCTTGATCATCACGCACCTGGTCATCGGCCTGCCGATCACCATCTGGGTGATGATGGGCTTCTTCGAGGATCTGCACCCCGAGCTGGAGGAGGCCGCGCTCATCGATGGCGCGGGCATCTGGGCCGCGTTCCGTGATGTCGCCCTACCCCTGGCCAGACCGGGCATGATCGTCGCCGCCATCCTGGCCTTCATCTTCTCCTGGAACAACTTCATCTTCGCCGTGGTGCTCGCCGGCCGCGAAACACGGACGCTGCCAGTCGCCGTATTCAACGTGCTGACGTTCGAGCAGTTGGCCTGGGGCGCGCTCGCGGCGGCGGCCCTCATCGTCACGTTGCCAGTATTGATCCTGACCGCGTTCGTGCAGCGGCAGATCATCGTCGGCATGACCACGGGTGGCATCAAGGGCTGACGCGCCCATCAACGCGGGCCACGATCGCACCCCCAAGGGAGGATCGTGTAGCACGCGCTGGATTGGTGCGCTATGATCGCGTGACTTCCGAACTGGCGCACGATGACGCTCGCGTGGCGTTGGCCGATTCGTGCAACCAGACACGCGGCCGTCAGGATGCGCGCCGTTCGGGTCGTCCATCGCGGCGTCGATGGCACATGCTGGCTCCACGTTCGGGAGCCGGGAGGGGCGTTGGCCCGCGGCGCGATCGTGCCGCCGCACCGGCAACGCGAGCGGGAAGGAGGCGCGCTCGGCGAGGCAGCCTGAAATGACGTTGCATCGGTCGCCGGATCAATGGGGATCTGGCATGGTACTGACCCCGGAGAAGAATTGATGAACCGCATCGCCAGGTTGATCGCGGCCTTGTCGATCCTGATGATGGCTGGCATGAGCGTCTTCGTTCAGCCTGCTGCCGCCCAGGACGACGAAATCCGCATCGTCATCGTCTCGCACGGGCAGGCGTCCGACCCCTTCTGGTCGGTCGTGCAAAACGGCGCTGCCGCGGCGGCAGAGGACATGGGCGTCACGGTCGAGTACCAGGCGCCCGGCACCTTCGACATGGTGGCCATGGCGCAACTCATCGACGCTGCCGTGGCATCGAATCCGGACGGCCTGATCGTCTCGATCCCGGATGCCGAGGCGCTCGGCCCCTCCATCCAGGCCGCGGTTGAGGCCGGCATCCCGGTCATTTCCATGAACTCCGGCTCTGACGTCTTCCAGGAGCTCGGCGTCTGGAACCACGTCGGCCAGACCGAGTACGAGGCCGGTCTGGGCGGCGGCGAGCGGATGGCCGAGGCCGGTGTGACGCAGGCGCTCTGCGTGAACCAGGAAGTCGGCAACGTGGCGCTCGACGAGCGCTGCCGTGGCTTCACCGATGGCATCACTGCCGCCGGTGGCACGGTTGAAGTGCTGGCCGTCGAAATCTCCGATCCCACCGGCGCCGCGCAGGCGATCGAGGCCGCGCTGACCGCCGATCCGGAGATCAACGGCATCCTGACCCTTGGCCCGACTGGCGCCGCGCCGGCAATGGCCGCGCTGGAGTCGATGGGCAAGACCGGCGAAATCCCGCTGGCGACCTTCGATCTCTCGCCCGAGGTGTTGCAGGGCATTGTCGATGGCAACGTCCTCTTCGCGATCGACCAGCAGCAGTACCTGCAAGGCTACCTGCCTGTCGTGATGCTGTCGCTCTACGCGAAGAACCTGAATACCGTGGCCAGCCCGTTGATCATGACCGGACCCGGGTTCGTTACGGCGGACAACGCCGAGCGCGTCATCGAGCTCTCGGCGGCTGGCACTCGCTAGCGTCCACCAGCCGGTACAGTTTCTGACCGCCGCTGGCGGATCCCGAGGCTATTCGGGATCCGCCAGGGCGCGCCATCCCCGGGCATGGCGCCCATAATCCTGATTGCGAGCATGCCGCCATCGCGACGAAGGCGACGCGCGATCCGGGACGAGGCAACACATGGCGGACAAAGCAGTCCAGGTTCAACCGGGATCGATCCGGGAGGCATCCCGCAGCAAGGAGATATCGGCCTGGCGCCGCCTGCTCCTGCGGCCCGAGATCGGCGCCCTCTTCGGCGCCATCATCGTCTGGGTCGTCTTCGCGGTTCTGGCCTGGAATCGCGGCTTTGTCTCATGGCGAGGCGCGGCCACGTATCTCGAGGTCGCGGCCCAACTCGGCATTCTGGCCGTGGCCGTCGCCCTGCTGATGATCGCGGGCGAGTTCGACCTCTCGGTCGGCTCGATCATCGGCGCCTGCAGCGTGATCGCGGCGCTCGTGCCCATCCAGCTCGGCCTCAACTTCTGGTGGGGCATCGTCGCCGCGCTCGCCTTCTCGCTCATTATCGGGTTTCTGAACGGCCTCGTCGTCATCCGCACGCAACTCCCCTCCTTCATCGTCACCCTGGCATCACTCTTCATCATTCGCGGCGTCACCGTCGGCACCACGCGCATGGTCACCGGCCGCACCCAGGTCGGCGGCCTGCAGAACGTGCCCGGATTTGACTCCGCCGCCCGCATTTTTGGCTCCGACGTCCCCCTCTTCGGCGCGGCGTTCCCCATCTCAATTGTCTGGTGGATCGTCGTCGCCGCGATCGCGACCTGGGTCCTGATGCGCACGCAATTTGGCAACTGGATTTTCGCCGTCGGCGGCAACGCCGTCGCCGCGCGGATGGTCGGCGTGCCGGTCAACAAGGTGAAGATCATCCTCTTCATGACGACCGGATTTGCTGCCTGGCTGGTCGCCATGATCGAGGTCGCCAATGCCCGCAGCGCCGACGTGCTGCGTGGCGAGCAGCGCGAGTTCTACGCCATCATTGCCGCGGTCATCGGCGGCGTTCTGCTCACAGGCGGCTATGGCACCGTGATCGGAGCCGTGCTCGGCGCGCTGATCTACGGCATGGTGCGCCAGGGCGTGGTTTTTGCCGGCATCGACGCCGACTGGGTCATGGCCGTCCTCGGCGCCATGCTGCTGGCCGCCGTCCTCGTCAACCGCTTCGTCCGCCAGCGCGCACTGGGAGTCCGAGGATGACCGCGACGCAACCGACGATTGCCCCCAATGGCAACGCAACCGTCCCGCGCGGAACCGAGCTGCTTCGCCTTGAGAATGCCTCGAAATACTTCGGGACGGTCATCGCGCTCGAAGATGTTTCCATGGATCTGAAGGCGGGCGAGGTGCACGCGCTGCTCGGCGACAACGGCGCCGGCAAGTCGACGCTCATCAAGATCCTCTCCGGCGTCCACCAGCCCGACAAGGGGAAGTACA
>CAYSXO010000321.1:0-1211 GCA_964434995.1 uncultured Sphaerobacteraceae bacterium | reverse complement strand
AGGAGGTGCATTTTTCCTCCCCGCGCGACGCCCTGGCGCGCGGCATCGCCACCGTCTATCAGGATCTGGCGATGATCCCGCTGATGGGCATCTCACGGAACTTCTTCCTCGGCCAGGAACCGACAACCGGCTGGGGGCCATTTCGCCGGTTCGACCTCGAGACCGCCAACGAGATCACCCGCGAAGAGCTGCACAAGATGGGGATCGAGATTCGCGATCCCGAACATCCCGTCGGCACCCTCTCCGGTGGAGAGCGGCAGTCGGTCGCAATCGCGCGGGCGGTCTACTTCGGCGCTCGCGTCCTGATCCTCGATGAGCCGACCGCCGCGCTCGGGGTGAAGGAAGCGGCGGTGGTGCTGCGCTACATCGCCCAGGCCCGAGCCAGAGATTTGGGCGTCATCTTTATTACCCACAATGTCCATCACGCCTACCCAATCGCCGACCGCTTCACCATCCTCAACCGGGGCCGCTCGTACGGCACGTTCGAGAAGGAAAACGTCACTCGCGAGCAGGTCGTGCAGATGATGGCTGGCGGCGAAGATCTGGAAGCTCTCGGGCACGAGCTGGAGGAGTTTGCGCGGCAGGACGCGGAGCGCAATGATTCGCCCATCGCGGCGTCTACCGAAGCCGCGATGCTGAAGATGGGCTACGAGTTCGAGAGCGAGGCCCGCGCCGCGGAACGCGGGCGGCCGCGCTAGAAGAGGCACAACCGACGATGAGCAAGATCCGGGTCGCCAATGCCCCCGTGTCATGGGGCGCGATCATGTTCACCGGGTTCAATGATGACCCCCTTGGCTACGAGGTGGTCATGAACGAGATCGCCGAAACGGGCTACGCGGGCACCGAGCTGGGCGACTACGGTTTCTACCCAACCGATCCGGACGCCCTCCGCGCAGCACTGAAAAAGCGCAACCTCGCGCTCCTCGGGGCTTATGTCGGCATTCCCCTGCGCTTTCCCGAATCGTTCGATGCCGGTCTGGCGGACGCACTCAAGGTAGCGCGGCTGATGGCGGCCGTCGAGCCCGAGGCCGACCGCCGGAATGGCCCCTTCCTCGTCATCGCTGATGCCAACGGGACCGACGAGATGCGAACCCACAACGCCGGCAGAATCACCCCCGAAATGGGGCTGCCGGAAGACGAGCGGCCTGGCTTCGCCCAGCGTGCCGAGGCGGTCGCCCGCGCGGTGCGCGAGCAAACCGGCCTGCGCGCCG
>CAYSXO010000320.1:0-5796 GCA_964434995.1 uncultured Sphaerobacteraceae bacterium | reverse complement strand
AGGCCGTGCCAGGATTCGCAATCTGCAAATAGAACTGAAACCCCTTGACCACCGCCAGCCAGATCACCGTTGCCGCCAACGCGCCCGGCACGGTCTCGCGAAAACGATACTGACCGCTGCTGGTCATGTAGAGGAGCGTCGTGCCCAGCAGGACGAGGACGAGAATGACCGGCCCTTGCAGCGCCCGCCAGCCGTCCGACCACCCGATTGCCAGCCGGAAGCGCATGGCCGCAAGCTCCACGAGATCGCCGCCCCAGACGTAGAGCGCAAAGGTGAGCACCAGCATCAGGGCAATCAGGACAGCGGATGCGGTGAAAATGGCACGCTGCGCCCAGGCCGGCCGGTCATCGACGATGCCGGCCGCCCGGTCGAACGCGGTGGCCAACTCGCCCAGGCCATTCCCAGCCGCCACCAGCGCGACCACGACCGCGACGATCGCGCTGAGGGTTGAGGGCCCCTGCCGGGCACGCGCCATGGCGTCATCCACCAGGCCGTTGACCACGGGCTGCACGCCCACGGGGAGCGCGTCGAGAATGAATCCCCGCACCTCGTCGGAGATGACGAACCCGGTGCGCTCGTCGATGCTGTTCGTCGCCAGGGCCAGGATGAGCAGGATCGACGGCAGCGAAAAGATCAGGCTGTACGAAACTTGCGCGGCCAGGCCGCTCAGGTTGATGGTGCGCAGCGCCCCAACCAGGCTGGCGGCAAACGCCCGCGACCGCTCGCCACGGCTCGGGCGAGCCCACGTCGCGGCGCCGCCATCAGGCGCTGGCATCGCGCCGCTCGTGCTCCGGAGCGAGGTCGGTGCGCGGCGCGCGGCCCTTGTTCCAGAGGAAATAGCCATAAATGAGGAGCGCCACGCCACCGATCACCGCCGCCGCACCCACCAACTGCGTACCGCCGGAGTCGCTTGCGTCCGCCATGAAGAGGAGGACGCCGATCGCGATCGCCAGCACATCGAGGATCAGCGCCGCGAGCTTCGATCCGGCCGAGCGAATGGTGAAGATCAGCCCCAACAGACCGACGATGCCGAACGCAACCAGGCCCACCGCGAGCATCTGGCGTGCGCCAGACGGCTCGATATAGGCTGAGTAGGGCGCGAGAAGGGTCAGCCCGGCGGCGGTGACCCCCACGCCGCCGAGGAGGGTGGCCCAGGGTGAGCCAGGCCGGTTGCGAAAGCGGAACCCCTCAACGATCTGCCCGAGGCTGACCACCAGCAGCGCGATGGCGATCAGCGTGCGGATCGCGTCGCTGGCATTAGCGGGGAAGGCGACGATGAAGAGCCCGATGACGATGGCGACGATCCCTTCGATAACCACCACCCACCAGCGTTGCGTCGCTTTCAGCGTTGATGCGTGCTGCTCCAGGCTTTCCTGCATCCCGGGCTCCCCCCGTGCGCTTGCCATCCACGCTGCAACCGGCGCGGCAGTCGCCAATTATCACCGTGGTCAGCATCGCGCGGCGAAGTGCGCCAGAGGGGGGGCGATGACTCACGGGGAAACGCGGCGGTCCAGCTCGGAACGGCGGTGCTCCAGCCGGCGCCTTCAGCAGTCCTGACGACCCGGAAAGCCAATGCCAGCGACGATCTCAACCGATCTCCTGGCGGGCAACCGCGACACACGCCCGGTCCTTCATGCGGCCACCGCCGGAGACGCGCTGCCGGTCAATGAAGACGCCGCTTCCCATGGAGCGCGGCGACGGGCCTGGCGACGGCGCACGCGCTGGAACTTTCTGCCGGTGGATAAGTACCGTGAACGTCTCGTGCAGCAAGTCCACGATGACATAGGCGGCGACGCGCACCGCGAACGCCGGCAGGGAGAGGGCATGGACATCTCGCAACGACTGAGCCTGGGCATGTTCTTCACCGCGTTCTTCGTCATGCTCGGTCCGGTCAAGCTTATCTCGCCGTTCGCCCACCTCACCGCAAGTCTCGACATCGGTGCGGCACGTCGGCTCGCCCTGAAAGGGGTAGGGATCGCCTGCGCCGGTGGGCTTGCGGCGGCGGTGCTTGGGCAGCGAGCATTGGTTACCTGGGGTGTTTCGCGGGCGACATTGCTGTTGGCCGCGGGGATCGTGCTGTTCGTGGTGGCGCTCCACGCCACGGTTGCGCCTTACGCGCCGGCCGCCGAGCAACCCGTTGCCTCCCTGCCGCCGCATCCAGCCCTGTCGCCGTTGGCCGTGCCTCTCATCCTCACACCGTATGGCGTGGCGACGTTCATCCTGATTCTTGCCGTCACCCACGACCCCGATCGTCAGGCGCTCGTCTTCGGATTGTTCCTTGTCGTCATGCTCCTCAACCTGGGCGCCATGTGGCACGCCCGGTCGATCCTGCGCTGGGGAGGGGGCGTCCTCGCCCTTGTCGGGGCTGTCCTCGGGGTATTGCAGGTCGCGCTGGCCCTGCAACTGATCCTGGAGGCGCTTGGCCTCTTGCGTGTCCTGCCGGGTTCCCTGACGACGGCCGGAGGCGACCTCATAACCGCCGTGACGCGGTAATCATCGCCCGGTCACGATGAGCGTTTAGCTGGACCTGACAATTGAGCGTCGCCCACACGCGGAGGCCGGTGAGCGTCGGCGTGAAGACGATGTGGCCGCCCGGCCGCACCGCATCCCAGAGCCACCCGTAAAGCCACCATGCACCAGCACGAATGTCGCCAGCTTCGCCCTGGTCACCCCGGCGCCGATTCCCGGTTGCCGCAATGTCCGCGAGCCGATCTCGACCGGGCGCTCATCCCGTGAGTTTGGCGGCCCCGGCGCCAGGCTGCTTTTCGCCAGCCAGCACCGTGCCCCAGACGGCGATGTCCCTGATGGCCATGGGATCGACGTCGAGCGGGCTCTCCTCGAGGATCGTGAAGTCTGCCCACTTGCCCGGCTGAATGCTGCCCATCTCCTCGTCGAGGCCGAGCAGATACGCTGACCCAAGGGTCACGGCGCGCAGCGCGTCCGCCGCGCTGATCTTTTCGTTCTCGCCGAGCACGCGCCCTTTCGGCGTCACCCGGTTGACCGCGCACCACATGCTGTGCAAGCACCCCAGCGGCGTCACGCCGGCATCGGTATGGAGCGAGAAGGGGACGCCCGCCGCGAGGGCGGTGGCACAGGCCTCCATGCCCGCGGCACGCTCCGGGCCGACCGTGATCTCGTAATGCTGATCACCGTAGTACCAGAGATGGTTGGCGAAGATATTGGCACACATCGCCAACTCTGCCATGCGGGCGTACTGCGCGGGGCTCGTCAGCTGCGAGTGCTGGCAGACATGCCGTATACCCGGCGCGGGGGACCTGGCGGAGACCGTCTGCACCGCATCGAGGAAGAGTTCGACCGCGCCATCGCCGTTGCAGTGAGCAGAGACCGGGATGCCACCGGCCTGCAAGGGTGTGATCCAGGCGACCGCCTCGTCCTCGGTCATCAGGAGCGAAGGCAGATCGTTCGGTCCCTGGTAGTAACCCGGCCAGCGCATGTAAGAGGTGAAGTCCTGGACCGAGCCGTCGAACATCAGCTTCACGCCGGGGAAGTGCAACATGGCTGTCTCATCGGACTGCCGCAGGCTGGTGATCGCCTCGACGATTGTGTCGGGCGTGACCGTGCTGCCCGGAAGGGTCGGCTCGGGAAAGAGGCCCACCCGCACCGGGAACCCAGGCGCGTTGACCGTGTTCCGCCAGGCCGGGAGCGCGGCGGGATCCGCCAGAACGAGAGAGGCCATGTCGGTGACCATGGTGCAGCCGACGTTGACCGCGAACTGGCCCAGCGCCTGAATTGTCTTCGGGTCGGCGGCCGTCTTCATGAGAAACGAGAAGATGGACGTTGCCAGTCCCATCGCCGAAGGGCTGTTGAGCTCTCCCGTCGGCTCGCCGTCCGCGCCTTTGATCGCGCCAGGATCGGTCACCGCCGACGTGATGTTGTTGGCGGCCAGCGCGGCCGAATTCAGCATCAGGGTGTGCTCGCTGGCGTACCACACGGCGATCTGCCGCGTGGTCGAGACCTGATCGAGCGTCGCCTTGGAGAATGGCTCCTGGCCCCAGTAGTAGATCGGGTCGAACTCCATGGCGAGCAAGAGCGCATTCGGATCGCTGAGCTTGGCGTCCTCCGCTTTCAGAAAGGCAATCAAATCGTCGTAGCTGGTGATGCCCTGCAGGGTCGAGCCATCGACGGCCGGCCGGTCGAAGTAGCCGACATAGGGGAAAAGGGCGTCGAATGCAGCAAATACATGGTTGTGCGCCTCGATAAGGCCAGGAATGATAACGAGATCCTTGAACGTATCGTCGACGGTGTACTCACCCCACCCGGTGAGATCGCCCAGGTTGCCCGCGCCGAGGACGCGGCCATTGCGCACCGCTACGTGGGTGGCCTCGGGCACGACGGCGTACTGCGTAACAATTTTCCTGGCCTGGTAGATCGTGATCGGCCCCGAGCTGCCTTCGCTGTTTGCCCCCGCGGGCGGGTTGGCAACCGGCGTGGCCTGTTGCGCGCGAGCCGGGACGCCCAGCGCCGTGGCCAGCGCGCCCGCGGCCGTTCCCTGGAGAAGCGACCGTCGCGAAAGTGGATAGCTCAAGTCCTGCCCTCCTGGTGCGCGTATCGGAGAGTCGGCGCTCGCCGCATCCCGATCAAACCGCTGCATTCGACCGAACCCCGTCCACATTAGCAGACGCTCCTTCTGTTCTCTGGATGGGGGGTTGGGCGTAGTATTCCTATCCAGGTGATTCAGGACTCATGTCGAGCGCGGCACAGAAACGGCGAATTTGCATCATGCTCACCGTCATGACCTACAACGTCGGCGCGGGGTTAGCCGACCCGTTGCGGCTGGTCGAAGCGCTACGCGAGTCGCGCGCCGACATCATTGGCTTGCAGGAGCTGGCCCCGGAGCAGGGCGCGGCCATTGCCCGGCTACTGGAGGAGGAGTATCCCCATCAGGTGCTCCACCCGACCGGCATCCCCGGCAAGGGGATCATCTCCCGCTTCGCGCTCCATGAAACGAGCCTGCTCGACCTGCATCCGGGGAGGCCCGATCTGCGGGCGGTCGTCGATGCGCCGGGAGGCGACCTGAACGTGATCGTCGCCCACCCGCCACCGCCGCGCTTTGGCCGAAACCGCGTGCACCTGTCGACCCTGGCCAACGAGCAAATCGCCAACATTGCCGCGGTGACCGCCAACGGCGCCCCGGCCATTTTGCTGACCGATTTCAACCGGGTCGGCTGGCAGGCAGCCGTCCGTCAGTTGCGCACCTCCGGCCTGATCGACGCCTTCGGCACGGCCGGCCGAGGCCTCGGCTTCACCCTGCCCACCCGGGTTTCCCACCTGGCCTATCGCGGCCACCCGCTCGGCGAGCTTCCCCTGCCGCCGCTGCTGCGCGTCGATTATGTCTGGCACACCGCCCACTTCCGGGCCATCGACTCCTGGATCGGCCGCAACGCCGGCTCGGATCACCTGCCGGTGCTGGCGGAGTTGGTACGGGTGACGGGTGACGGGTGACGGGGTAGCTCGTCTTCCGCCTCAACTTCTCGACTCCTCGACTTCGGCTCCGGCATCGTTCCTGCGAATGACGGAGCAAAGGAGGATGCCATGAGCGATCGCGAGCGGCCAACGGATCTGCGCGAGGAGTTGGCTGACACCGAGCATGACCCTGACCTGGGCTCGACCTGGAACACGTTCGACGATACGGCCGAGATCGAGGACTTGCTGTCCGAGCAGGAAATCGAGGATTTCATGGAGGAGCCGACCGAAGGCGAGTTGGGAATCCTGGCCGATACCGACGTGCCCGGCCGTCCCGGCTGAACGGACCGATCGTCAGGCGAGACTGGCCCG
>CAYSXO010000319.1:0-5816 GCA_964434995.1 uncultured Sphaerobacteraceae bacterium | reverse complement strand
CGGCTTGCATCCGCCGGCCGCGATCAGCGCGGCCGGCCTTGTTGATGCGCCAGGAGACTGCTGGAAGCCTGGCTCCTGAGCGCGTGTCGCGCTGGCGCATCACGCTCCCGTGACGGATGGATCTGGCCGAAGCGGCCTGAACCGCCCTGTCATATGGAATCCGGATGATGCGTTCCGCCACGGAGGGGGAGTTCCTGACAGCACTCCCCTCTTCCAGCACACTGGGAGTGGGGGAGGTATGCCGGGTTCTTCGCGATCGCGGCGGGCACACGCCCCGCTCCCATCGCCATGGGAGCGGGGGTGGGGTGAGGGGTCGTCGCGGCATCGGCATTGCTTGAGTCACTACCTCTCCCTCTCCCAGCGCACGGGGAGAGGGGTTGGGGGTGAGGGCTCGCGCTGGCAATGCGGTGGTGATTCCCCAGAGTCCGTATGACACAGGGTTTTCATGATTGACGCGACTCATCTCGCCCAGCTTTTCTGGATCGGCGGCTCGCCCTGCTCGGGGAAGAGCAGCATCACCGATCGCCTGGCGAAGCGCCACGAGATGGGCATCTATCGGTGCGACGACGAATTCTCCCAACATCTCACGCGGATCGATCCGGAAACCATGCCAGTCGCCGCGCGGCTGGCCAATGCATCGTGCGACGGCCTCTGGATGCGGCCAGTTTGCCAGCAAGTAGACGAGGAACTGGCCTTCTACCGCGAGGAGTTTTCGTTGATCCTCGACGATCTTCGCGCCATGCCAGCGGACCGCCCGGTGATTGCCGAGGGCACGGCACTCCTGCCAGATCTCGTCGCGAGCCCTGGGACCAATCCGCGACGGGCGATCTGGATCGTCCCGGCAGACGCCTTTCAACGGCAGCACTACGCCATGCGGGATTGGCGGCACGACATCCTGCGCGACTGCACGGATAAGCAGCAGGCATGGCGGAACTGGATGGATCGCGATGCGGGCTTCGCGCTCGCGGTCGCGGCCGACGCCCGGCAGCATGGGTTCCGCGTGATCACGGTCGATGGCTCGCGGTCGCTCGAGGAGACGGCGCGCTTCGTCGAGGAGTACTTTGGCCTGGCTAACGGCCACGGCAGAGGGTGAGATGGGCGGGATCGAGGAGACGTTGGACGAGCTGGGGCTGATGGAATTGCACCTCGCGGCCCTCTACACGACGGACGAGCGGGGCAGGATCGTCGGCAGCAACGAGCCGGACCCGGAGCGCGCGCCACGCCTGCACATCGGCGTCACCGAGCTCGGCCTGATTCCCTGCTACCGCGACGACCTGCCGCAATCGGCTGTCCGAGAGCTCAATCGCGTCTTTCGCGGCATGAAGCTTCGTCCCGAGCCACATGAGTCGGCGGGCGCCATGGTCTTGCCCGCCATCGAGCTGCTCGAAAAGCCTGGCCCGGCAACCGAGCTGCACCAGGGTCCGGCCTGGCGCTTCCCGGCAGAGATCCCCGTGCCAGAGGGCGTCACCGCCATCACTTCAGAGAACGCCGATCTCTTGCGGCCCCACTATCCCTATACGGCCGATCATCTCGAGGCGCTCTCCCCGGTGTTCGCCATCGTCGAGCTGAGCGCCGCCGTCGCCGTCTGCTTCAGCTCGCGCAACACGCTGGTCGCCGCCGAGGCCGGGGTCGAGACCGAAGCGCCATTTCGCGGCCGCGGCTATGCCCCGCGAGTTGTCGCCGCCTGGGCGCGGGCCGTGCGCGGCCAGGGGCGCATCCCCCTCTATAGCGCCGACGGGCAGAACGCGGCCTCGCGCGCCGTGGCGCGCAAGCTGGGGTTGATCTTGTACGGCTTCGACGTGTCGCTCGCCTAGCGCGTCAGGAGCTTGCGGCAATGGTGCAACTGCGTACGGCGCGCTCGTCGAGAGCGCGTATGGCCACTATGTGGAGCGGATCGGCAGGAAGCCGGGTCCCATGCACGATGACTACCAGCGGCGCATCGCGGCGGGGCAGACGTGGGTCATGGAACGGGAAGGAGCCATCGTCGGGCTCCTCGTCCTGGAGAATCTCCCTGCCGCGCTCCTGCTCGACAATGTGGCAGTTGCGCCAGCGGAGCAGGGCAAGGGCTATGGCCGGCGGTTGATCGCCTTCGCCGAGCAGGAGGCGCGGCGGCGCGGCTATGGCGAGGTGCGGCTCTATACGCACGTCCTGATGACCGAGAACATCGCACGTTACCGGCATCTCGGCTTCACCGAACTGGGCCTCCTGCGCGAGAAGGAATTTGCGCGGGTTTTCATGGCGAAGCGGCTGGATGATCGCGACACGACAGCCTGGGAGCATCGCGCGAGAGCGACGCCGCTCGAGCAATCCTCTCCACGTTCCATCCAACGCGGAAATCACGATGCTCCACTACGCCCAGGGGAGTGGAACTAACGACGACGTGACGCGCATGCGCTCGTCCGAATCTCCGGCACGAACCGCGGCGAGGATGCGGTCGGCGGCATCGGTGCACCCTTCACTACGGGCGCCCCGGTAGGCGGCAGCAGCGGCGAAGAGGAGGATGCGCAGGTCAGCGGCCGATTCGACCACGAACTTCGCCTCGCTCGCCAGGTCGAAGAGGACGACCGCTCGCCCGTTCGCCGCCATCTGCAATTTGGCCGAGCGGTAGGCACGAAATGCCCGGTCGATGTGTGTCAGATCCCGGGCGCCATCCGAATTGATCGCGGTGATCTCTGCGATGACTTGCATGCGTTGCTAACCGTTTCCCGTTTCTCGTCAGCTTGCGCCTCACGCCCACGCGCTTCACAGCGCACGTGACCTTTCACCCTGCAATGCAAATCCCGCTCCAACCCCGGCGCGGCCATGCGGCCATTGGTTGTGGACACCACGATTGGCGTTGCCGGTGGCCACGCCCCTGGCAATTCAGCGCCCGGCGTGCCGCCGCATCGCCGCCAGGGCGCCGGTGGCGAAGAGCACCAGCGGGCCGCCGACGCCAACGATGCCCCCAAGGAGCGCCAGCGTCAGGGGTGGGCCGAGGCGAGGCGTCATCCAGCCCACCAGAAGAAACGCGAGCGCCCCGGCCAGGGTAACGACCCCCGTCCACATGGCATAGACGCGGCCGCGTAGCGCGTCCGGCACCGCCTCGGCCAGGTACGACTGCATGGCGATCACCGCCCAGGCGTCGGTGAAGCCAAGCGCCAGCCAGCAGGCAAAGAGGACCGGCAATGGCGGGCTCAGCGCGGCGGGCATCAACATCAACGGAGCGAGGTAGCCGATGGCCATCAGGCGGGGACGCCCGATGCGCCGCTCCACTGGCCGAGCCACCAGCGCGCCGAGCGCGGCCCCTCCGCCAAAGGCGGCCATCACCAGCGAATAGGCCGCCGCCGCATCGGCGCCGAGCCGCAGCGTCTGCTCGACATAGACCAGAACGGTCACGATCAGCGTGGCGAAGACACATTGCCAGAGCGACTCGACCGCGGTGATGCCGCGCACGATCGGGTTGCTCCAGACGACGCGCAGCCCGTCAAGCATCTCCTGCCGCACCGCCGCCAGCGCGCCCGTCGCCATGGCCGCCGCCCGCTCGACTGGCGGCAGAATCAGGCGAACCAGGATTGCCGCCGAGGTGACAAAGCAGAGTGCCTGCGCGCCGAAGGCCGGTCCCGGTCCAGTCATGGAGATAATGCCGCCCGCCAGCGCCGGCCCAACGACGCGCACCACGGCCCCGGCCACCTGCGTGGCCGAAAGCGCCAGGACGAGCTGGCTTGGCGAAACGACCATCGGCACGGCGGCCAACTCGGCCGGGCGGGCCAGGGCATTGCCGATCGCCACCAGCGTCGCCAGCACCGCGACCTGCCAGGCCTGTTGCGTAAAGGGGACCAGCGCGACCAGCGCGGCGCGGCCCAGATCGGCCCCGAGCATCAGGCGGCGGCGGTCAACGCGGTCGGCCAGAACGCCGGTGATCGGCGCCAACACGATGCGCGGCAGAAGCTGCAACACGAAAATGAAGCTCAGCAGCTCTGCCGAGCCGGTCATGGCGTAGGCCAGCAGCGGCATCGCCACCTGGGCGATCGCCTCCCCAAGCTGGGCGAAGAGCTGCGCCAACCAGAGCCGGCGAAAGGCCGGGATGCCGAGGACGCTCCGCGCGCCGCCGCGCTGCCGGAGATCGTCCACCTCCCGCGCTGGGGAATCCGCCTCCACGGTTTCGGTTGACAGGTCGAGGGCTATACGACATTGCTCCATCATGAGACCAGCGCCGCGCGCCGGGCGAACCGGGCGATTATCACTCGGGATGCCGGAGACGAGAGGCATCGCCGCGCTGCAGGCGGCCATCCGCGCGCGGGCTTGGGACCGGCAGGGGACTTGCGCGTGCGCGCGGCGATGCGCGCGGCGGCACGCATCGCCGATCGGGAACGTGGAGAAACGACGTGACCCGAAGCAATGAAGCTCGCCAGGTGAATCGCGGCGTAAGGCCGGGTCTCTCGCGCCGCGCGCTGTTGCGCGCTCTTGGCGGCCTTGCGGCCAGCGCCTCACTGGCTGGCAGCCAGCCCACGCCCGCCCAGGAGGAGATGCTGCTGGCCACGCCATATCCCCTCGGCCCGGCCATCCCCCCGGAGCTCACCGATTTCGCGATGGACTGGCCAACGGCCCAGGGATCGCTGGCAGCCCATCGCGCGGCGGCCGCTTCCGCGATCGACGCCGCGAGCATCGATCGCCTCGGTGTCGCGTGGCGCTTTCCGCTCGATGCGGTTGGCGGGTATGGGGCGGTGACCGCCACCCCGCTCGTCCTGGGCGATACGGTCTACCTGCAGGACATGGCGTGCAACATCGTCGCGCTCGACCGTGAAACGGGCGAGGAGGTCTGGCGGGTGAAGCTCTCGGCCAACCCGAACGAGTTCATCTTCATGCAGCCGCTCGTTTACGATAACGTCGTCTATATCGCAACTTCGCCCGCCGCCTACGCCGGCGGCACGCGCGGCATCCTCTTCGCCCTCGATGCGCGCGGCGGCGCCGTCCTCTGGCAGTGGGATACCACCACGGACAATCTCTGGGGCAATGCCCGCCTCAACGCGGGAGGCGGCGTCTGGTATCCGCCATCGGTCGATCAACGAGGAAACATCTACTTCGGTACGGGCAACCCCGCGCCCTGGCCCGAGTTCGGCCTGGCGGCCAGCGACGGAACACGTCCGGGGCCGAATCTGTACAGCAGCTCCATGATCTCCCTCGATCCGGTCAATGGCTCGTTGCGCTGGTTCATCCAGGCAAAGCCGCACGACCAGTTCGACCACGATTTCCAGCTCACGCCGATCCTGGCGACGGTGACGATCGCTGGCGAACCGGTCCCGCTGGCGATCGGCGGCGGCAAGACCGGAACGGTCATCGCGGCCAACGCGGAGACGGGCGAGGAGATCTGGCGCACAAGCGTTGGCAAGCACAATGTCTACGGCGACGGCGCGATGCTCCCCACACCCTCCGCCACACCGGTGACGATTTTGCCCGGCCCCTTCGGCGGCGTGCTCACCCCGATGGCCTTCACGCGGGAGACGGTCTTCGTCCCGGTGGTCAATATGCCATTCATCTACACCGACGCCACCGCTGAGGCCGATCTGGCGACGGCCACCGGGGAGATGACCGCCATCGACGCCCGGGACGGCACGATCCGCTGGCAGACCAGCATCGACACCTTCTTCTCGGCCGGGACCACGGTCGCCGACGACGTCGTCTTCGGCGCCGGGCTGGACGGCGTGGTGCGCGGCTTTACCGCGAGCAGCGGCGAGGAGATCTGTCGCTACCAGACAGGCGCGGGCATCAATGCGCCGCTGGCCATCGCGGGTGAGCACCTCCTCGTGCCAGCCGGCGGCCCTTTCCTGCCCAAAACG
>CAYSXO010000318.1:2137-5831 GCA_964434995.1 uncultured Sphaerobacteraceae bacterium | reverse complement strand
CCAGTCGATGATGACCTGCTGGATAACGATTGACCCCGGCGTGGAGGTGCCAAGACACGCGCACGTCAACGAGCAGTGTGGCGTGGTGATTGAAGGAGCCGTCACCATTTCCGCTGCCGGAGAGCAGCGCACGCTCGGGGCCGGCGAAGCGTACGTCGTCGCATCATACGAGGAGCACGAGGCGGTTGCGGGCCCAAACGGCGTCGTGCTCGTAGAAACGTTTACACCGGTCAGAGACGAGTATCGCCGCCTTTGGGAAGAAGCGTCTCGCGGCTGATCTCCCGCGACGATCGATTCTCGTTGCCGACCGCCGCGGCGTCTGGCACAATCAACAATTGGCCCGGCCCGGCCGGCCGATCCAGCAACCAGAACGTCCGCGCTGCCAGACGCCTGTAGGGATGAGGGTTCCCGATCCATGACGAGCCAGATGCCCGCGCCGATGTCCGGCGAGGAGGTGCGACGCCGTTTCGTCGAGTTCTTCGAGGAACGTGCCCATCGCGAGATGCCTTCATCATCGCTGGTCCCACACAACGATCCCACGGTGCTGCTGACGACCGCCGGCATGCAACAGATGACCCCCTATTTTCTCGGTCTGGAGCAGCCGCCAGCGCGGCGGATGGTCTCGGTCCAGAAGTGCTTCCGCACCGTTGACATCGAAGAGGTTGGCGACGAAAGCCACTGCACCTTCTTCTTCATGCTAGGGAACTTCTCGGTCGGCGACTACTTCAAGCGTGACTCGCTGAAGTGGTCGTGGGAGTTTCTGACAAGGGTATTGGGCATCCCGGAAGAGCGCCTGTATCCCACCGTACACCCGGACGATGAAGATGCCTATCGCATCTGGCGCGACGAAATTGGGGTAGCCGAAGAGCGCATCGGGAAGTTGAGCGACAACTGGTGGGGCCCTGTTGGGCCGACCGGCCCGAACGGTCCCGATTCGGAAATCTACTTCGATCTTGGGCCTGAATTTGGCCGGGGCTTGCCAGAGTTTCCGCCAGGCGAGGGGGAGCGCTACCTCGAGGTCTGGAACAACGTGTTCATGGAGTTCGTCCAGGCAGCAGACGGCTCTCGCACGCCCCTGCCCCGGCAGCATGTCGATACCGGTATGGGGCTCGAGCGGTTGGCGATGGTCATGCAGGGAGCGAGATCGGTCTACGATACCGATCTCTACCAGCCGATCATTCAGCGCGCGGCCGGCCTTGTCGGCCTCTCGTATGGCCATGATCCGGAGGTCGATCGTTCGCTGCGCATCATTGCCGATCACACGCGTGGAGGGACATTCCTCATCGCGGACGGCGTGTTGCCGGGGAACGAGGGGCGGGCATACGTCCTGCGCCGTATCCTTCGCCGCGCGATTCGTGCCGGCCGCAAGTTGGGGCTCGAGCGGCCGTTTCTTTCCGAGATGGCGGCGGTGGTCATTGACCAGTTCGCGGCACACCACCCGGAGCTTGTCGAGCGGCGCGGCCAGATCGAGCGCGTCCTGACGCACGAGGAAGAGAGCTTCGGGCGGACCCTCAACGCGGGGATGGCGCGATTTCAGGCGCTGGTCGAGGATCTCGCGCGCGAGGCCGCCGATCGGGGAGAAACCGTGGCGCAGGTGCTGCCCGGCCGCGAAGTATTCCGTCTCTACGATACCTACGGCTTCCCCTTCGATCTGACCGTTGAGCTGGCTCGCGAGCAGGGGCTGGAAGTCGACCAGATCGGATTCGAACAAGCGCTTGCCGAGCAACGCGCGTTAAGCCGCGGCGGCGCCTCCGAAGCGTTCAGGGATCGTGCCCGCTCGCGTGCCGAGGTCTATGTTGGTCTCGCGCAAGGCTCGACCGAATTCGTTGGCTACGGCGACACGGCAGCCGCCGCTCGCATCATGGGCCTCGTCGGGCCGGACGGACCGATCGAAGAAGCCGAAGCGGGCGATGCCATCGAAATCGTCCTGGACCGCACGCCGTTCTATGGGGAGTCCGGCGGCCAGATTGGCGATAGCGGCAAGATTCGCACCGACACGGGCCTGATCGATGTCGACGACACCTTCAAGCCGACGCCGGACGTCTATGTGCATCGTGGCGTGGTGGCCGAGGGCTTCGTTCGGGTGGGCGAAACCGCGCGCGCGGAGATCGACGCCGAGCGTCGGCAGGCCATTCGGCGAAACCATACGGCGACCCATCTGCTCCACCGCGCGCTGCGCCTTACCTTGGGCGAGGAAACGCGTCAGGCTGGGTCGCTGGTCGCTCCCGACCGGCTGCGCTTCGACTTCACCGCGCTCGAATCGGCGACTACGAGCCAATTGGGTCAGATCGCGGAAATCGTCAATCAGGAGATTGCCAGGAATACCCCTGTCGAGACGGAAGTGAAGCCGTATCGGGAGGCGGTCGAAGCGGGGGCAATGGCGCTCTTCGGCGAAAAGTACGGCGATGCCGTGCGGGTCGTCACCGTGCCGGGCTTCTCGCAGGAACTGTGTGGCGGTACGCATGTCGGGGCCACGGGCGACATTGGACCGTTCTTGATCGTCTCGGAAGGAAGCGTTGCTGCCGGGGTACGGCGCATCGAGGCGCTGACGGGCGACGCTGCTATCGAGCGGATGCTGACGCAGCAGCGCCTGTTGGAGGAGAGCGGACGCGCTCTGCGCGCCACCTGGTCGGAGGTGCCAGAGCAAATCGAGGCGCAGCACGAGCGAATTCGCGGTCTTGAGCGAGAGAACGAGCGGCTTCGCGGCCAGCTCGCTTCGGCGAGAGCGGGCGATCTCCTCGATCGGGCCGTCGAAATTAACGGATTGCGCGTCCTGGCCACGCGCGCCGATGTCGACGGGAAAGATGCGCTGCGGCAGATGGGCGACCGGCTCCGTGACCGCATCGGCTCGGGAGTGATCGTCCTTGGCGCGATCATCGATTCCCGGCCCAGCCTGTTGGCCATGGTGACTCCCGATCTGGTTTCACGAGGCATCAAGGCAGGTGAAATCGTCCGCGAGACCGCAACGATCATTGATGGCCGGGGAGGTGGCCGGCCGGAACTGGCGGAAGCTGGTGGGAAGGACGCGGAGAAGCTCGATGAAGCGCTCGCGGCCGTTGCCGGGATCGTCGGCCGTGGTGGCCGCGACTAGCGCGACGGTGCGCCGCGGCCTGCAGGGCGGTCTGGCGTGACCGTGACGGATCCAAGCGCGACAGTCGCCATTGACTCCGAAGAGACGCTCGCCGATGTTCTCGATCGCGTCCGAAGCGCGGCGGAGAGCGGCCGCACCGTCGAGCTCATGGTGCCAATCGACAGCGCGTTGCTCCTTACGGCGAAGGAGTTTCGCGCGCTGAAGGATGTCATTGACGAGCACCGCCTCGCGGTCGTCGTTCGGACAGCGGATCCGCTTCGCCTTCGTCTCGGGGACCGCCTTGGCGTACGCGTTCAGGCCCTTTCGCGACCCGCACCGGCCAGCGATGCCATGAAGCCGGCGAGCACGCTGCCGCTGGCCGCCGACCTGGGACGGATCGAAGCCGAGGATGAAGCTGTCCAACCGGCGCCAGCAGTGGATGTGCCTCGGCTCGATCTGAATTCGAACTGGCCTTTGCTCGCCGAAGAGTCCGCGATCGAAGCAGAGACCAGCACGGCAAAGGACGATGCAGATTCCACCCCAGCGCTCGTGCTGGCGAACCCGCCGCGGCGCTGGGTGCCGGCGGCCCTGCTCATGGCCCTGATCGTCGCCGGGGCGTTCTTC
>CAYSXO010000318.1:0-2127 GCA_964434995.1 uncultured Sphaerobacteraceae bacterium | reverse complement strand
GCGCGGTCGTTCGCATTACGCCCAGAACCGCCCCGGTGACAGCGTCGCTCCTCTTCGACCTCACTGCCGACGGGCAACCACTCGACGACAATGCGGCATTCGCCCTCGCTCCCACCACGCGGACTGTCGAGGTTGTTTGGGAGGGCTCTGCCCCGGCCAGCGGCGTGCGGGTCGTGCCTGACGGGATGGCAACAGGACCGATCGAGTTGCGGAACAGCGCGAACGAGCCGTTGACCGTCGAGGCCGATACTCCCGTGGCCACGGAAGATGGCGTCAAGTTCACCTTTGTCGAAGCCATAACAGTTCCCGCGGCCGATGCCGAGACCGGCGAACCAGGCGCTGCCACGGGCAGCGTGCGCGCGATGGCAGCCGGCTCGGGCGGAAACGTGGAGACTGGCGCGATTGGCGGCCGTCTGCCGAATGGCATCTACTACAGCAACCGGATGGAGCCAACCTCTGGTGGTAGCGACAAGGAGTATGCCGTGGTCGCTCAGGCAGATCTCGACGCCCTGAGCGAACAGGCGCGGCAGGCGGCCCGAGATCTCGCTCAGGACGCGCTCGCCAGCGAAGAGGGTGGAGAGGCGGTATTCCTGGTCACCTCGGTCGATGTCGTCCAGCAGGAGGATGCATTCGATCATCAGGTTGACGACGAAACCGAGAACGTTTCGTTGCAGTCGACAATGACGGTTGAGGCGACGGCGATCGATCAAACTGAAGCAGCAAACCGATTTGAAGTGGCGTTGGCCGATTTGCTCGCCGCGCGGGCGCCCAATGGCTACTCGGTATCCGTCGACCAGATCAAGTACTCGGCGCCCGAGGAGATGGTCGCGGACGAACGCGGCTCGCGGTACTCCATTGAAGCCACGGCTGACGCGCGGGCCGACATCAATGAGGAGGACCGGGAATCGCTGGCCAGTGCCCTGGCAGGGATGACCGATGAGGAGGCGGCGGACCTGCTGGCGAACGATCCGGAGATTGCGGGTGTCACGATTGACTACTCGCCGGCGTGGTTACCGAAGCAAATGCCGAACAACGCGGGACGGATCGAAATCGAGGTGGCGCCGTGAGGGCCGGACAGAAGCGGGCGATGGGTCTCGATGTGGGTGAACGCCGCATTGGCGTGGCTATCGGGGATGAGCTCGGTCTGATTGCATCTCCGTTGACCGTTGTGGAGCGTCGGCCAGGTGATCTGACGCGCATTCGAGATCTGACGCAAGAGCGGGAGGTCGATCGGGTTATCGTCGGCTTGCCGGTTGGCTTGTCGGGCCGGGAAGGGCCGCAGGCCGTGGCCGTCCGGGCTTTCGCGGAGACACTTCAGGAAGTGCTGGGCGAATCCTCGCGCATTGACTTCTGGGACGAGCGGCTAACGAGCGCGGTCGCGGAACGGGTGCTGCGAGACCAGGGCGGCAGGCGCAAACGGGCGAAAGGAGACGTTGACGCCATGGCGGCTGCCGTGATCCTGCAAGGCTACCTCGATGCGAAGCGGCCGCGTTGAGCATCGGACGCTGCCCCATTTGTGGCCGATGCGCTGTAGTATGTAGCCCTCGGCAGATGGCATCGATGACGATGCAGGCGAACGAACCCACCGACTTTGCGGTCGGGGACACGCTGGAGCGGTCGATTTGACGGGGACAATCGGGTGCTCCCAGTTTCGTGAGGCGCGAAGCGGATGAATAAGCTTGTCATCGCGGTCATCCAGAACGAAGTTGCAGACGCTGTGGTGGACGCTCTGCTGGAGGCGGATTTTCGGACGACCCGGCTTGCCAGCACCGGTGGATTCTTGCGGCGCGGAAACACCACACTAATGATCGGCGCGGACGAAGGACAGGTTGACTACGTCCTCGACCTGATCCGGCAGTCGGCGCGCACGGGCATGGCGCCGCCGGAGAGCGGCGATGGGGCGCCGGCTGCTGCCGCGACCGTCTTTGTGCTCGACCTCGAGGAGTACCAGAGGCTCTAGCATCCGAACGGCCGGAGTTTCCCGAGGCGCAGCAGGATCACGGGGATCCACTGCTGACGCCATCGGGGTGGTGCGCAGTGCCTTGCGCAAGACGTCCGGTTGATTGAGCTTGCTCGTTTCGTCGAGCGGCACGGGCCGCGGAGAACGCGCCCGGAAGACACGAACGA
>CAYSXO010000317.1:0-5839 GCA_964434995.1 uncultured Sphaerobacteraceae bacterium | reverse complement strand
CGGCATACCTCCCCCTCTCAGCCAGGGCGATGGGAGCGGGGAGCGCGGCGTCCGAGGCACGCGGGCGATAGGGGGATTAATCGTCCGGATTCCGTATGACAGGGGGAGATCGTGTGACCTGATGGAGTGCGTGGTTGCCACGGCTGGCCCTCACCCCCAGCCGAACTCCCGGTGCGCTGGCTGAGAGGGGAATGTGGTCAGGACCACGAAGGCCATGCCGGGGCTCATCACCTGGAACTCGTATCAGTCCGGCGCGCTGGCAGAATGGATCCGGGCCAGAAGCGCGATCAGGGCGTCCTGCTCCGCGCTGGTGAGCAAATCGGTAAAGCCGCCGCGGACACAGGCGGCATGGACCGGGATCGCCTGACGCAAGAGTGAGTGACCCTGCTCGGTAATCCCGATCAGCACCGCGCGGCGATCCGCCGCTGATTCGGCTCGGGACACAAGCCCCCGAGCTTCGAGGCGCGCGACGAGGCGGCTCAACGCTGATTGGCTGAGTCCGGCGGCGCGGTTCAATTCTCCCAGCCGCAGCCGTTCCGGCGCGGCGCCGCCGAGGAGCAGGAGCACCTCGAACTCGTTGACGCCGAAGCCGAAGCGCGCGCCTAGGGCCGCATCGAGGCATGCGGTGACCTGGGAGTACGCGGCTCTGAGCGCGACCCACGCGCGGCCGCACTGATAGCCGTCGTGCGACTCTTCTCCGACTGGACTGGTGTTCGTCCCGATCTTCAGCGTCGAGGCCTCCGAGTTCTCTCCGAATGGCCATGGCTCGCGATATGCGTATCGGAGTCGCGGCGCCGACTTGCTTTCCACGCGGACGCAGCGAGCAACCGTGGCCTGGCCTGGCGCAGAACGAGCCAGAATATGCATGTGCAAGTATATGGTTCACGGTGGCTCCGATACACGACCGTTCCGCTGACCCGAAGGGAGACTGGGCATGAAGAGGCACGATGTCGGGCTTTTGTTGCTGCGAGCCGGCGCGGGCGTAACGTTGATGGCTCATGGCTATCCGAAGCTCTTTGGCGGGCCGGGGAAGGAGCCACCGAAGGCCGCCGAAGTGCTGGGGCCCAACTTTCCTCCGGCCGTCGAGCAGGGTGGCCCGGCCGCGTTTGCCAAAGCCCTCGAATCGATGGGCGTGCCGGCGCCGGAAGTTTCCGCCGTGCTGGCTGGACTCGCCGAGTTCGGTGGTGGGTTGGCGCTTCTGTTGGGAGCCTTCACCGTACCGGCTGGCGTGGTCGTCGCCGCGAACATGGCGATCGCCTCGCGCAAGGCGCATGGGCCGCAGGGGTTCTACGGAACGGGAGGCTACGAGTTTGCGGCGCTGCTGGGTGTGGTTGGCGGCGCCCTCGCGCTGACTGGACCGGGTGCCATTTCGGTCGATCGGCTGCTGGGCAGAGCCTGAGCGCGGGTCGAGGCTTTTGCCCTGGCCGTGGTTGCCACGGTGCTGAATTGGTAGTGTTCCCTTCCATCAACGGAAACACGGGAAAAGGGGAGCGGCCATGACGGAGACGAGGGGACGGCAGCGGGCTGGTTGGCGAGGGTTTGGGGTCGCGGGCGCGCTGCCGCATGAGATCGTCCGTGAGTTGGCTCCCGCCGCGGAGGCTGCCGGCTATCGTACCTTCTGGGTCAACGATACACCCCATGGTGACGGCCTGGCGGCGCTGCGCGCGGCAGCAGAGGTGACCGAGGCGGTGCAGCTTGGCGTTGGCGTCATTCCGCTCGACCGCCAGCCAGCCGAGACGATTGCCCGGCGGGTCAAGGAGCTGGGTCTACCGCAGGATCGGCTCCTGGTGGGCATTGGTTCCGGAAACCCGAAGGGCGGTTTGCAGCGGGTCTGGGAGGGCGCGCAAGCGTTGGAGGAGGCACTGCAGGCGTTGATCATCGTTGGCGCGCTGGGTCCGAACATGTGTGCGCTGGCCGGCGGTGGAGCCGACGGCGTGCTGCTGAACTGGCTGACGCCAGAGTACGTGGCGCCGTCAGCAGCGCTGACTGACGAGGCAGCCGCCGAGGCGGGTAGACCTCGCCCGTTGATCCTGGGTTACGTGCGGGTGGCGCTCGGACCTGCCGGACGGGCGGTCTTCGCCGACGAAGCGGCGCGCTATGCCAGCTATCCTGCCTATGCGGCGAACTTCACCCGCATGGGAACACCGGCGGCGGGAACGGCGGTGCTTGGCGATACGGCCGAGGAGATCCGCGCTGGGCTTAACCGATACCGTTCGGAGCTCGATGAAACGGTGGTGCGCGCTATCGCTGGCGAGGAAAGCCTGGACGCATACATGGAGCTCCTGAACGCGGCCGCACCAGACCAGGAATAGCTCAGTGCTCCGGCGGGCCTACTCGGCGGTCAGACGGCCAGTTCGCTCCGCAGGGCGGCGAAATCCTCGACGAACGAACTTCGCATCGCCGCCTTTTCGGCATCAGGCAGAAACGAGGCATCGAGGGCGTTGAGGGCGATCCGCTGCAGCCCATCAGCATCGTAGCCCCACTGCCGGGCAAGGACCCGGAACTCGTCGGTAAGCGTGGTGCCGAAGAGGGGCGGATCGTCGGAATTGACCGTAACCAGCACTCCGGCTTCATCAAACATCCGGAACGGGTGTTCGTCGAGGCTGGTAACGACTTGCGTGCAGAGGTTGCTCGTCGGGCAGAGCTCGAGCGGGACCTGTTCGAGCGCCAGCCGCCGCACGAGGTCCGCGTTGTCCGCCGCGCGCACGCCGTGGCCAATGCGCTCGACACGCAGCAGATCGAGCGAGTCACAGATCGTGGAGGGGCCAGTGGTTTCGCCTGCGTGGGCGACAGTGCGCAGACCGGCGGCGCGGGCGCGGCCAAAGTCGGCGGCGAACGGAGCCGGCGGATGGCCAACTTCGTTCCCGCCGAGACCCAGGGCGACAACGCCGTCGGAGGCATCGAGCTCCGAGATCCAGTCGACCGTGCGCGTGACGGAGTACGGACTCGTCTCGCTGTCGCGGACGCCATCGGCGATCCAGCGCATTTCGACGCCCCAGCGCTCGCGCGCCTCGGCGCGGCCTCGGTTCATCCCGGCCAGCATTTCGTGAAAATCGAGCCCGCGCTTGCGCACATTCGTTTCGGGATTGAAGTGCAGCTCGAGATAGCGGATGTTCTGTGCCGCGGCGTCTTCGCCGACCTCGCGCACGACCGTCTCGAAGTCGTCCGGAGTACGCAAGCAACTGACGACCGCGATGTAGACCTCGATGAAGTGCGGGAAGTCGCGGAACTGAAAGAACTCGCGCAACCCCGCCTCGTCTGGCGCGGGGGGAGTAATGCCGTTTCGTTCAGCGAGCGTGAGGAGGGTGGTCGGACGCACCGACCCTTCCAGATGGACATGAATCTCGGCCTTCGGCATGCGAGTGATAAAGGCATCGAGGCGGGGATCGAGAGCGGGTGCAGCATCGGACATTGGATCAGCGCTCCATGGGGTGTCATCGGGTCAGCAGCAGATCATGCTAGCATCTGGGCACGAGTAAGCCCCGCCGGCGTTCCCCGCTGACTGGTGGGCTGGAAAGGCATCAACCGTTGGGCCGGACCCAAAGGAACCTCCGGCGCGCGCGTGAATGGCGATGGGAACCGCCCGGTGCGGAACAGATTGTCGCTGACGACCTGGCGCAACAGCGCTGGAATGAGGCGCGCGCCAGGTCGATTGCCTGGGCTGCCGAGGTGGCGGCCGACCCCCGCACCGTCTATCTCGATACGGAAACCACGGGTTTCGGGCCTCGCGCCGAGATCGTCGATATTGCCGTTGTTGGCGCGACCGGCGAGTTGCTCCTCGAATCGCTGGTGCAGCCCGAACGGCGCATTCCGCGCGATGCATCCGCCATCCATGGCATTACCGACGCCGATGTCCGCGGCGCGCCGCGCTGGAACGAGATTTACCCCGACGTGGCGCGGGTGATGGCAGGCCGCCGCGTCGTTGTCTACAACGTCACCTTCGACCGCCAGATGGTCGCGCAAGCCTGTGATTCCTACGCGCTGGATGAGCCCGCGGCGGACTGGGACTGCGCGATGAAGAAGTACGCGGGCTTCCATGGAAACTGGGATTCGAAGAAGCGCTGGTTCAGCTTCGTCAAGTTGGAGAAGGCGGTGCTCACCTTCGGCGCGGAACCGGGCGGGCACCGAGCCGCGGCCGACGCGTTCGCCTGCCGCGCGGTGGTGCTGGGGATGGCCGCCACGCGGCCGCCATCCCCGGGGCTTGTCGACCTTGTGTCACAACCGGTTCACCTGCAACCATGGCAGGCGCCCCCGCGCGATGAATCGGCACTGACGGCGGTTGGCACGCTTTCGCGGTGGGCGCATGCGGCGCGCGAGTTCCGCGAATTGCTCGACCGCGTGCCGGTGGAGCTGCGCGAGCGGGCTGGAGCGTGCGGCGAGTGGTCGGTGCGAGAGGTCGTTGCGCACGCGGCCGGCTGGGAATGGGAAGGCGCGCGGCGCCTGCGCCTGATCGTCGCCAATCCGGCTTTGCCAAACGCGAAATACACGGTGGATACGTTCAATGCGGCCAATGTGACCGTGCGGGCCAGCCAGAGCTGGAAGGCGACAGTCGATGAGCTGGCCAAGGCAAGTCACACCTTCGGCATGGCCGCGGCCGCGTTGCCTGGCGATCGCCGGACGCGGGAGTGGCTTGGAGGACGAACGCTTGACTTCGAGGCGCATACCGACGGGCTGCGGCGCTGGCTCGATGAGATGGCCGGCAGCCGCTAGACGTTGGCGCCCTCGCTCCGGGCCGCGTTTTATTGACGCTTCCCACTTGAAAGCATTGACAATTTGGCATACACTTCAAGTTGCCAGTTCGGTCCCCAACTAGCCGACTGGCTCCCCCGACTGACGGTCCGGTTCCCCCTTCCCTCCCCGGACCGTCAGCACCTTATGTGGCAGTTCCCAGCGTTCATGCGAAATTGCAATCTGGCCGTGGCACGCGGGTAGGTCTGTTCGCCTTCATGCGTGTCCGCGCGATCCCGAATCCGGTAGGCTCTGGCACTATCTGGTCATGAACCCCTCCCCCTCCGGCAAGACGAGGCGAAACGCGTGCGCGCCGAATATGTATGTCGTAACGATCGTGCCGTCGGAGGCGACCGCGACATATACCACGTAGGGCAAGTCGGCAGCTCCAGTCACCAGCGGCTACTCATCGCCGGCGAAGTCTTGCAGTCGATGGTTGAGCGTATCGGCAACATGGATGCGGCCCCACCCAGCGATGAAGACATCGCTGGGGTTCTTCAGTTCGGCTTTCCGCCTGGAATCGTGCGCACGCGTTGCCACTGTCGAAGATCGAGTGAGAGCGGTAGGACGCGGCGCACGCACATGCTCGGCAGAAGAGCAAGTGCGCGCTTCAGCAAGAGCTATGCAATCTCGATCGGTCGTCCGCGCGAATCGCATCGGCACGAAGAAGCGCCTGGAACGTAAGAAGCCTTCTGGGCGAAGGTTGGTCGAACGACTCGACGGATTCGCCATCCGGCCAGCCATACGGCCCGAAGTTCGCACACCGCGTTCGAAGCCTCGGGGGTTGGACCAGCAGGCGTTGGGCAGGCGCCGGGCCGGCAGGCCGCACTGCCGGTACGAATGATTCCTCAGTCCGAGCCGTCCTCCTCAGCCCAGGCAATGACGGCGTCCCCGACGTCGCTGCCCAACTGGAGTCCGGCCGTGGCCGCGCTGCGGAAGTGGATGCCTGCCCAGACGCGGGATGCGGCATTCTCTTCCGCTCGAGACTGGAAGAACTGCTCATCGCGCGGGAAGAGGTAGCTCAACACCCGCGCTGTTGCCGCCAGGCCCGTGGAGTGGCCCGATGGGTAGTCGGGTATTGGATAGGTCGGTAGGATGGTCGTGATGGCAG
>CAYSXO010000316.1:0-5843 GCA_964434995.1 uncultured Sphaerobacteraceae bacterium | reverse complement strand
ATGGATCAGTATCGCGGGCGCATCCGCGAGCAGACGATGATCCTCGGCGCGTCGTGCGACTGGAGCCGCTTCGTTTTCACCATGGACCCCGGCCCTTCGCGCGCCGTGCGCCGCGTCTTCAAGCGCCTGTATGACAAGGGACTCATCTATCGCGGCGAGCGCCTGATCTCCTGGTGCCCGCGCTGCCAGACCGCGCTTTCCGATCTGGAGGTCGTCCACCGGGAAGACGCGGGCTTTCTCTGGACGATCGCCTACCCGGTTGATGGCAGTGACGAGGTCATCACCGTCGCCACTACCCGTCCGGAAACGATGCTCGGCGACACCGGCGTGGCCGTTCATCCTGACGATGAGCGATATCACCACCTCATCGGCAAGCGAGTTCGCCTGCCGATCCTCAACCGGCTGATCCCGGTCGTTGCAGACGATGCGGTTGACCCCGCATTTGGCACCGGCGCGGTCAAGGTCACGCCGGGGCACGATCCCAACGACTTCGAGATTGGCAAGCGAGCCGGACTCCCCGCCATCAACGTGATGAGCACGGACGGCGCCATGAACGCGAATGCAGGGCCGTTCGAAGGCATGCGCATCGCCGCCGCGCGCGCGGCGGTCGTGGCGCGCTTGCGCCAGGATGGCCTCCTGATCGACACGAAGCCACATGCCCACGCCGTCGGCCATTGCCAGCGCTGCGATACCGTCGTCGAGCCGCTAATCTCGACGCAATGGTTCGTCAGCATGGATGAGCTGGCCCGCCCCGCGATTGCGGCGGCGAAGGACGGCAGCCTCACCTTCGTGCCAGACCACTTCAAGAGCGTCTATCTCAACTGGCTGGAAAACATCCACGATTGGACCATCTCGCGCCAGCTTTGGTGGGGGCACCGCATTCCGGTCTGGTACTGCCAGCAATGCGGCGAGACGATCGTTACCGAGGAGGAGACGCTTGCCGAGTGTCCCGCCTGCGGCGGACCGGTCGAGCAGGACCCCGACGTCCTCGATACATGGTTCTCCTCGGGCCTCTGGCCCTTCTCGACGCTCGGCTGGCCAGACGACACGCCTGATTTGCGGCGCTACTACCCCTCTTCGGTCATGGAGACGGGGTACGAAATCCTCTTCTTCTGGGTGGCGCGAATGGTCTTCTTCGGCCTGGAGGTGATGGGAGAGCTTCCCTTCCACACGGTCTATCTGCATGGGACGGTGCGCGACCTGGAAGGGTCGAAGATGAGCAAAACCAAGGGGAATGTGATCGACCCCACGATCGTCACCGCCGAGTATGGCGCTGACGCGCTCCGTTTCGCGCTGGTCACGCAAACCTCTCCGGGGGTAGACCTTCGTCTCGACGTCCAGAAAATCGAGGATGCGCGCAACTTTGCCAACAAGCTCTGGAACGCCACCCGCTTTGCGCTGCGCCCGATCGATGAGAGCGAAATTGGCCTCGATGACGAAGGACCGGCACGGCCTGCCCGCGATTTGACGCTGGCCGACCGCTGGATTCTGAGCCGCCTCGACGCCACCATCGCCGAAACCAACCGGCTGATGGGCCAGCACCTCTATGGCGAGGCCGGGAAGACCATTCGCGAGTTCGTCTGGTCTGAGCTGGCAGACTGGTACATCGAGGCGGCCAAAGTCCGCTTGCGTGGCACGCCGGAGGAGAGGCAGGCGGTTGCGCAAACGCTCGCCTACACCATGGAGCGAAGCGTCCGGCTGTTGCATCCCATCATGCCCTTCGTCACCGAGGCGCTCTGGCAAGAGCTGCCTCACGCCGGCGACAGCGTGATGATTGCCCCATGGCCGGAGGCCGGGATGCGCGACGAGACCGCCGAAGCCGAGTTCGGCGCGCTGATCGAAACGGTGCGCGCCATTCGCAATGCCCGCACCGAGGCGAATATCGAACCGGGCAAATGGATCGCCGCCGAGGTCTATGCCGGCTCGCTCGCGCCGGCATTCGAAGCCGCGCGACGGGAACTGGGCTTGCTGGCGCGCATCGCCAATGACGACCTCAGCATTCGCGATGGCGTGCCGGAGGGTGGAAAGGGCGCGCTGACCGCTGTCGCTGGCAACGTGGTCGCCATGCTGCCTCTGGCCGGAATGGTCGATCTCGACGCCGAGCGTGAGCGGCTGGGCAAGGAGATGGCCACCGTGACAGCGGAGCGCGACCGCGCCAATGCCCAACTCGCCAACGAGGGATTCATGGCTCGCGCCCCCGAGCAGGTCATCGAGGTGCAACGCCGCCGCCTTGCCAGCGCCGAAGAACAGATCGCCCTCATCTCGCGGCGGCTCGCGGAGCTCGATGGATAGCGAAGACGCGCACCTGCCGCGCGAGTTCTACGCGCGGGAGACTCGGCTCGTCGCACGTGCCCTGCTGGGGCAGATCGTCGTATCAGTGACGCCCGAGGGGCTCGCCTCGGGCACGATCGTCGAAACCGAAGCCTACCTTGGCCCTGACGATCTCGCCTCGCATGCGGCGCGGCTGCGAAAGGGCCGCGTCGAGGTGATGTGGGGCGAATCAGGCATCGCCTATGTCTACCGCTCTTACGGCATCCACGCCATGTTCAATGTCGTGGCCGAGCCTCCCGGCGAGACAGGCGCGGTCCTGATCCGCGCCCTGGAGCCGCTCGCGGGCATCGACCTGATGCGCCGGCGCCGCGGTGTCGAGGCGGAACAACACCTCTGCTCCGGTCCGGGCAAGCTATGTCAGGCGCTCGGCATCAGCCTCGATCTGCAAGGGACCGATCTGGTCACCAGTGACCGCCTCTGGATCGCTCCCGGCCCTGCCATTTCCGGCATAAGCACGTCTGGGCGCATCGGCATCAGCCGCGCGACCGAGCATCCCTGGCGCTACTGGGTTACCGGCAATACGCATGTCTCCGCGCACAAGCGCGGCGTCCCGTTTTGCGGCTAGTCCGATTGGCGCCCATGGTACGCTTGCCGCCTGCCCCGAAACGACGATTCCATTCCGGCGTGGACTCCAGATGACCCTTCGCCTCCTCGACGAACGCACCATCGGCAAGATCGCCGCCGGGGAGGTCGTCGAGCGGCCGGTTTCCGTCGTCAAGGAGTTGGTCGAAAACGCCCTCGATGCAGGCGCCACGCGTATCCGCGTGGCCGTGCGCGGAGGCGGTATCGAGCACATCGAGGTTGTCGACAACGGCCACGGCATGCCCGCCGCTGATCTGCCGCTTGCGGTGCAGCGCCACGCCACATCCAAGCTGGCCGCATTCGAGGACCTCGACCACCTGACCACACTCGGCTTTCGCGGCGAAGCGCTGCCGAGCATTGGCGCGGTCTCCTCACTCGCCATTCGCTCGCGCGCGGCAGACAGCGCTCATGCCTCGTTGCTCCGCATCACCTACGGCGATCTAGCCGCGCCAGTCGCGGTTGGAGCGGCCGAAGGAACAGCGGTCACGGTGCGCGATCTCTTCGCCAACGTCCCTGCGCGCCGCAAATTCTTGCGCCAACCAGGAACCGAAACGGGTTACATCCAGCGCGCCGTTTCCGCCTACGCCGTCACCTACCCGGCCATCGCCTTCGAGCTGACCATCGATGGCCGGCGCTCGTTCGTTTCCGACGGCTCCGGCGATCCCATCGCCGCCGCCACGGCCACTCTCGGCCCGGAAGTCGGCCGCGCGGCCATCCTTCTGGAGCCGCTGGACGAGTCGGCGGCGGTGCCAGGCGTCTCGGTCGAAGGCTGGGCTGGGGCGCCGGAAGTATCGCGCGCTCACCGGCAGGGGATCGTGATCTTCGTCAATGGCCGTTGGGTCCAGAACCGTGCCCTCGGCTTCGCGCTGTAAGAGGCCTACCACTCGCTCCTGCTCGTCGGCCGCCACCCGCTGGCCGCCGTTCACGTTCGCCTCGATCCGGCGGCGGTCGATGTCAACGTCCACCCCACCAAGGCGGAGGTGAAGTTCGTTGATGAGCGGGCGGCCTGCCGGGCCGTGCAGCGCGCCGTCCATTCCGCGCTGGCGAGGCGCCCACATCACGACGTGCCGCCCATCAGCTTCGGACCGGTGGCCACGGATCCCGGCGCGAGGCAGCGTCCGATCCCCTTTTTACCTCCCCGCTTCGCGCAAGCGCCTCGCGAGGAGACGGACGAGCATGCACCGGCTCCCGCCGCCAACGGACAGATACTCCCATCTGGTGTGCCGATGCTTCGGGTTCTCGGCCAGATTGCCTCGAGCTTCATCATCGCCGAGGGACCGGACGGCATGTACCTGATCGACCAGCACGCCGCCCATGAACGGATCATGTACGAGCGCATCCTGGGCCAGTTGCAGGAGCGCACGGTCGACCGGCAACCTTTGCTCGACCCGCTTGTCGTCGATCTGGCGCACGACGAGATGGCCGCCTTCGAGCGCTCGACGGCCGAGCTGGTGGAGATCGGCTTCGAGATCGAGCGTTGGGATGGCAGCGCGGTGGCGGTGCGCGCCATCCCCGCGCTGATCACGGGTGTCGATGTGGCCGAACGCCTTCGTCTCATCCTCCGCGAGTTGGCCGATGGCGGCCAGGGCGACTCCTGGCTCGATGCCGTCGCCATCAGCACTGCCTGTCACACCTCGATCCGCGCCGGGCAGACACTGACCATCCCCGAAATGCGCGAGTTGGTCTCCCAGTTGGAGCGGTCGTCCCAACCGCGCGCCTGCGGGCATGGCCGGCCAACCATGCTGCACATGTCCGGCAGCGACCTCGAGAAGCAGTTCCAGCGGCGGTAGGGTTGGTGAGACAGGGTAAAGGTGAGATAGGCGGAATAGGGAGAGTCCGTGGCAAATGTGCGTGTTTCCGCCGAGCGAACCATTCCCTCGCCGCCCGATGCACTCTACTCCCTGCTGGCCGACTATCGCGTCGGCCACCCCAGCATTCTTCCGGCGGCGTTCTCGGACTTCAAGGTTCTGGAGGGTGGCGTCGGGGCCGGCACGCGCATTCGCTTCGCCCTGACCCTCGGCGGCCGGAAGCTGACGACCGAAGCCCACGTCACCGAGCCAGAGCCCGGACACGTCCTGGCGGAGCACTACGTCGAGCGAGGCATGTCAACGACCTTTGCGGTCAACCCAATTGCCGGGGGCAGCCGGCTACGTATCCACTCGTCCTGGAAGGCGCGGCGCGGTCCGGCAGGCTGGGTCGAGCGCTGGCTGGCGCCACGGTTACTGCGCCCACTGTATGAGGACGAGCTGGATCGCATTGAACGTTGGGCATCTCAGTCACGGGACCAGCACGCCGCTGACCGCGGGGCAAGTCGGTCAGGTTGAGCAACCACCCCGCTCGCCTATTGCCGCGGTTTCCAGCGCGGCCGGGCCCCGCAACGGCCACGCCTCGGTCGGGCAGGTGGTCCGGAACAACGAGGCCACCATCGATCGGCGGCCACGACGTTGACTCGTTGCGTCGAATCGCATGCCTGATGAAGTGGCGATTCCGGCAGCCAGCCGTTTCGTCACGTCTCCGATAGCAAACACGCGGCCAGCCATAGTCAGAACGATACGCCTCATATCGACCGTCGCGGATATCACCGGCCGGAGCTGGTCCTGGTCACGCAATCTTGGATACCGCTACGAAATCGCCCCAACAGATCATGGTGACGACGGCGGTCCGCTGCTCGCGCGGATTGCGCCGCCTTCGGCATGTTGCCGGCGCGCGGTCGCGGATGTCGCGGATGTCAATGCGGACCACTGGGAGGCGAACGCCTCGACATGTTGGTCTGGTCAACGAGGCCGGCTACACGACGCGCGCTGCTGAACTCAGGAATTGGTGGGTTGTTGGCCATGACGCCGCTTACCTTGGGCGGCGCGCATGCTGACATCACAAGCGATACCGGCGCCTACCACGTCAACATGCGGACCAATCCTCCCCATCCTGTG
>CAYSXO010000315.1:0-5862 GCA_964434995.1 uncultured Sphaerobacteraceae bacterium | reverse complement strand
GCGGCCAATCGCCGAACTGAAAGCAGACAGCTCGCCCTGATCGTCGAGCGCGCGCGGAACATATGCGCCGAGCGCGACATGTGGCGCTCGCCCCGTTGGTTGCCCGCCACTATTCCCCGAGTTCTTCCGCTTCTTTCTCTTGCGGCGCTTCCCACGTTTCTTTGCCTCGGCAGGCGAGGCGAACGACACTGTCGCCACCGCCGCGACGAACATGCCGAACGCCTGCCGGCGCGTGCCTTTCGCGTCGTCGATCCCCGCGTTCGGCTTTTCTTCCCCGTTCAAGAACACTTGCTCCCGCACCGTTCCTTCCCCAGGAACCAACGGTGCGTGTGGCAGCGTGAGTCGTAGAGCGCTGTGCCTGGTGACACGCTGATGCGAACCGCGCCGGAGGCACGATGAGATTTCCCTCACACCCGCATACGTACGCGCCCTTCGCGCGGGATTCATCGTGAAAGAGGGATGAGTGGAGAGCAAGCCCGCGATTCGCCAGGCGCCTCGCGATTGGCAGCATTTCGACCGGGTCGGAACGATGCATGAGCGCGAGGGTGGCGTAGCATTCGCGCTCAGCTCGCCCCACGAACACCGATCTCGTCGAGATGGAGCAGCAGATGGGCGGGGTCGTCGTAGACGCGATAGGCGCCTGCCGCTTGCAACTCGTCGAGTCCGTAGCCGCCGGAGAGGAGGCCGACGCCGAGGGCCCTGGCCCGGCGGGCGGCGAGGAGATCCCATATGCTGTCGCCAACGACAACGCACGATTCAATCGGCAGTCCAAGCCGCTCGGCAGCCGCCAGGAAGAGATCGGGATCGGGCTTGGCGTGGCGCACCTGGTCGCGGGTGACGATCGGCACGCCCTCCGGAACGTTCAGGGTCTCGATGACAGGCGCGGCCACCTCCCACCGCCCGCTGGTGGCGATGGCCCACGGGACGCCACTGGCGGTGAGCGTCGCCAGCAGCTCGCGCGAGCCGGGAAGAGGTTGAACCTGATCGGCGATCTCCTTGTAGGCAGCCGCGTGCAGCGCCTGAATGCGCGCCACCTGCTCGGGAGTCACGCCCTGTTCCGTCTCGCGCAGGAGCGCGTTGATGAAGAGACCGCCGCTCATGCCGATGCGCCGATGGATGCGCCAAACGGAGAGGTCGATGCCAACCTCGTGCAGCGCAACGCGCCATGCCAGGACATGCTGGTAAACGGAATCAACGAGTGTGCCATCAAGATCGAAGAGAAATGCCGTTCGACCTTCCATCGCTTGTGCTCCTTTGCACGCGCAATCTGAGCTGCGACTGTGCATGGCCGTTCCCCACAACGACGGGCTGGAGACAACCTCCAGCCCGTATTTCGTCCCTAGACGTTCGAATGATTCGGCCTCACGGCTGCGCTTGTGACGTATCGTTTGAGGGGGAAGCGTATCCATGAGGCGGAGCGTTCGGAATACCAGGCGCCCTCAGTATCCTGGCGAAATCCATCGGCCAGCAACACCTCATCAAACCCAGGGAGATCATGCTCATACGTTCTTGCGAGATCCTCGGCCGCCAGGATCCGTTCGCCGATCACCAGGTCCGTCACCGCGACTCGGCCTCGCTTCGTGCAAAGACCACCATCACAACGACGAATAAGGTTGCCACGGACTCCATCATCTTCATCGCGGCCTCCTGCCGCCTCGGAGCGATCAGCCTGTCTTCTCGGTCCGTCGCCAGACCTTGGCCAAGGTCGATCATGCGCGGCACGTCGTGGCGGCACATCGTGAGAACTCCGTGATTGCGGGAGCGCCCGCGGCAGGAACGGGTCGGGAGGCTTCCGTGGTCCGCCGCGGCGCCGGTACGTAGCCTGACGCGAAGCTCAGACGAGCCCATTGCGAACCGCGTGGCTGGCGGCGGCCGTCCGGTTGTCAACCCGGAGCTTGGCGAGAAGTCCCGTGACATGCACGCCCACGGTGCGAGGGCTGATGCTCAAGATCTCTGCGATCTCGCGGTCGGTGCGGCCATCGACGAGGAGACTCAGCACCTCCCGCTCGCGCGGCGTGAGTCCGAACTCCGGGCTTGACGCGGGCGGATCGGTAGGGGAGATCGCTGCCAGGAGTGCAGCCGCCTCGGCGCCTTCGGCGGCTGCCGCGTCTCGGTCGAGCCCCCGGCCGGATGTGAACGCCGCCTCAAACTGGGCGTCGCCCAGAGCGGCCCGCGCCGCGCTCCGCGCCCGCTCGTACTGTGCTCGCTCCGGCAGCTTGAAGCCGATCCCAATTGCGTTACTCACGACCTCTGCCGCGCCGAACAGACGGGCCGCCCGCTCCGGAGCACCGCACCTGGCGGCGACTGCCCCCAGCCCCGCCAGGCTGCGCTCGACGCTCAAAAGCGTCCGGTGCTCGGCGGCCAACGCGAGCGATTCCCCGTACAGCGCAGCCGCACGAGCATACTCACCACGGTCGCACGCGATGAGTGCCAGGTAGACGAGGCTCGTTGTGGCGCCATGCCCATCCCCCACCGATCGCTGCAGTGCGAGCGCCTCCTCACAGCGCGCGGTGGCCAGCGTGAAGTCTCCCTGGCCATAGGTGACCAGCCCGAGGTGCTGCAGCGCATAGGCGATCATGCTCGGGTCCTCCCGCGCCCGTTGCAGCGCTAGCGCCTCCATAAGGAGCGCCTCCGCCCGGTCATAGTCGCCACGATCCTCCGCCAGCGTGCCGAGCATGGTGAGTCCGCCGCCCAGGTACTTCTGATTCCCCACCTCACGGCACAACGTCACCCCGGCCTCGATCACTGCTGCTGCCGAGTCGTCAGAAGCCAGGTAGGTGGCCAGCAGTCCGAGACAAATCTGCGCTCGCGCCCGAGCCTCCGGGGAGCAGCCCGCTCCCCGGCTGAGTGCCAACTCCAGCCAGCGGGCGCCTTCACGCGTGTGACCGCGGACCTGCCAGAACATGTCGACCGAGCCCGCCAGCCGCAAGCCGATCTCCGGATCACCCTCGTCGTGCTCCAACGACCAGGCCAGGGCCACTCGCAGGTTGCCGAGTTCCTCCTCCAGGCGCTCCATCCACTGCGCCTGTCCGGCGGCGAGCCAGAAAGGCTCCGCACGCTCGAGCAGAGACATGCACCAGGCCGCGTGCAGGCGCCGCACGTCCGATTCCTCACCGCTGGCCACCAGTTGCTCCAGCCCGTATTCCCGGATCGTCTCCAGCATGACGAAGCGGGGCGCGCCGTCTCGGCTTTCGCCCGGGCGCAGTAGGCTCTTGTCTACCAATGAGGCGACCCCTTCGAGAATGTCGCTCCCCGGGGCGCCCCCGACTTCGGCGACAGCCTCGGCCGCCTCCAGGCCGAATCCGCCGACGAAGACCGAAAGCCGGCGGAACAGCCGCTGCTCGTCGGCAGGGAGCAGATCGTTGCTCCAGGCGATGGCGTCCCGCATAGTCCGCAGCCGGTCGGGCGCATCGCGTGGCCCACCGGTCAGCAGCGGCAGCCGCCGCGCGAGACGCTCCGACAGGGCGGTGGGAGACAGCGTGTTGGCCCAGGCCGCGGCCAGCTCGATGGCCAGAGGTAGCCCGTCCAGGCGCCACACGATCGCCGCGACGGCCGGGGCGTTCTCCTCGGTGAGGGCGAAGTCGGGCCGAACCGCCTGTGCCCGGTCGACGAACACCTGGACAGCCGCGGACTCGGATACCTTCGCGGCCGGCGCCGAATGCGCCATGTCGGGCGTTGGGAGGGGAAGGACTGGATAGTCGCGCTCGCCGGAGACGTGCAACACCACCCGGCTGGTGACGAGCAGCGTCAGATTGGGGCAGGCAGCGAGGAGGTCGGTCAGCAGCGGGGCGGCGTTGGCCACCTGCTCGAAGTTGTCGAGAACGAGTAGCCGCTGCTTGTCCCGCAGCGTCTCCCGCAACACCTCCCGCGGCGAGCGGGCTCCGACCAAGCGCGCTCCGACGGCCTGGCCAATCGCCTTGATGACATGGTTGGGGTCGCGGACTGGCGCGAGGTCGACGAACACCGCTCCGTCGGCGTACGCGCCGGCCAGCTCCTCTGCCACCCGCAGGGCGAGGCGGGTCTTGCCGACGCCACCGGGGCCGGTCAGCGTGAGCAGACGAACATCGGAGCGTTGCAAAAGCGCGACGACCGCCTCTGCCTCGCGCTCCCGACCGATGAGCATCGTGAGCGGGGCCGGGAGGTTCGACCGGCGGGCAAAGAGTGAAGCCACGTGTGCGCCGATCACGTGAGCGAACTGGCCGCCACCATCATCGTCGCCATGCGACGTGCCGTCAACGACGCGCATTCAGCTGAAGCTCTTTGCGCATCTCCCGCGCGCACGCACCCCTCTTCTCCAAGCTGCGATGCGGCGGCGCGACTCTTGTCAGACGCCCATCATGGACCCAACGTCAAGACGAAGACGCCCACGGCGGATAGGGGAGAGGCTTCCGGTTCTTCTGGGCGTCCGCGCCATAGCGCGATGCCCGCGGCTGGTTGGCGCGCGGCTCGCGCTTGCGCTCATGTGACAGGGCGTCGTCCCCTCACGTTGGGCATGTTCAGCACGCGCTCGAAAATGCTGTTGTCTCCATCAGACAAGGACTTACTGGTAGACCGTGGCGACCAACGTGCCATCGAGAGCGAAGAGAAACGCCGTTCCGTCGTTCAGCCCACCGCTCCAGTCAGACCCATGAGCCTAACGCGCCACGAAAACACCCTCGATCCATGCATTACCGCGGGTTCCACCATGCCAGCGTAAGCGGCAAAGCCTCAGCACGCTTTCGACCTCCGGTTTGGACGAAGCCGCACTTGCTCGGCGGAGATGAATTGTTCAGCGCGCAATAATCGCGCTACAGGGCACGTCGCGCCGGCTTGGTTGCGCGGCGCCGGATCAGCCGGCGTCGAGGCAGCGGACCATGGCGACCATCGCCGCAATTGCGGTGACTGAACACCTCTCCCCCTTGCTGGAACGGCCTTCATGGGCCTTGAAGGTATTCGATAACCAACAGAGATACCCGCTTTTCGATTTCCTCTGCAAACTCTGGGCGAAGCTTAGATACCGCCGCGCCTGGCGCCATCCTCTTGCCTTCGATAACTGTCGGTGCTACTGTGCACACCAAGCTGTGCACAGTCATCGCTCGGATCTGCATCACGTGTCAGCGGACAAGAGAAGAGAGGCGCACATGGATAGCTCGGTCGACTACCGGAGCGTGGACACCGGCAGAGAGCCGGTCGACATCGCCGCGAAGCCAGTGCAAACCTCCAGTAAGCGCTCGCGGGTGCGTGCCGTCAGCGCGCTAGCCGCGGCGTTCCTCGCCACAATTGGCGTGGGGGGCTTGTCGCCGGTGGCGAGCGATTCACAGCGCCGTAAAGCCAAAGGCGAGAAACGAAAAGGGGGCAAAGTCGGACCGCCTGGGCCGCCGGGCCCACAAGGGCCTCCAGGTCCCGAAGGGCCCGCCGGACCGCAAGGACCAGTAGGAGCCACCGGCCCTGCTGGGCCGGCAGGAGCCGGCGGCGGCGCGGGCGGAGGCGGCGCGCAACCCAGGGTCAGCGTGCGCACCGTCACCGGCCCCAGAGTTCAGGTCCCGGCGAACGGGGGTTTCGGGAGCACCGTATCGTGCGACGAGGGAGAGCAGGCCATAGCGGGCTTGTTTAGGCTCGTCGGCGGCGACTATGCAAACTGCCACCTGGCGACCATGCAACCGCAGAACGCTACGACCATCCATATCCTGGTCGCGTGCGGCCCGGGCGGGGGTGGATCGTATGACCCCTCGGTGACCTGTCTTCGAGTCGGCTAGTGCGGCAGCGGAACGCCAGGTCGGCGCAAGGAGTTTGTCGCTGCAGCGCACTCCGCGGAATGAACGCCGCTACCCGTAGCCCCTATAGCGCGGATCGAGCCGGTGCGAGCGTCCGCGTAGCCGGCCG
>CAYSXO010000314.1:4472-5908 GCA_964434995.1 uncultured Sphaerobacteraceae bacterium | reverse complement strand
GGACTGAAGGCGCGGGCCATCACCCGCGATCTCGATTGGGGCGTGCCGATCCCACTGGAAGGCTTCGATGACAAGCGGATCTACGTCTGGTTCGACGCCGTGATCGGGTACCTCTCGGCTTCCGTCGAGTGGGCCGAGCGGCAGGGGGAGCCTGATGCCTGGAAGCGCTGGTGGGAGCTTGGTGCGGACGGCATGCCGCCAGGCCGCTCGTACTATTTCATCGGCAAGGACAACACGCCATTTCACGCCATCATCTGGCCGGCGATGTTGATGGGATATGGCGGTCTGGCGCTGCCGTACGACGTTCCTGCCAACGAATTTCTGACGATCGACGGTCAGAAACTCTCGTCGTCCCGCACCTACACTTCGCGGCTGCCGTTTCTTCCGGAGGCGCTCGATCTCTTCGACGCCGATGCAATCCGCTTCTTCCTGACCATCAACGCGCCGGAGAGCCGGGACACCGACTTCTCATGGGATGAGTTCCAGCGGCGCAACAACGACGAACTGGTCGCCACCTATGGGAATGCTGTTCACCGCCTGTTGTCATTTCTGCAATCGCGGTTTGGGGGCGTCGTTCCGGAGCCGGGCCAGCTATCCGAAGCCGATGAAGCCATGTTGGCGCAGACACGCCACGCATTCTCCAGGGTCGCGGCCCAGATCGAGGCCGTCCGCTTGCGGGAAGGGTTGCGCACGGCGATGGCGCTGGCCGGGGCGCTCAATCGCTACCTCGACGAGGCCGCGCCCTGGAAGTCACTCAAGACCGATCCGGAACGCGCCGCGACCACGCTTTGGACGGCGCTACAGGTCGTCAGCGCGCTGCGCATACTGACAGCGCCGTTCCTCCCCTTCTCGGCGCAGCGATTGCACGAGTACCTGGGCGAGGAAGGCGCGGTGCATGCCCTCCCCTGGACCCATCGCGAGTTGCCGTCAGGGCGCGCGCTCCCGGCGCCTGCACCGCTCTTCCGGAAGCTCGACGATGACGAACTGGCTGGGCTGGTCAATCGCCTCGACGTCGTCGCCGTGGACACCGGAGAGCCGACATGAGCGAGGGCGAATGGTTCGAGGTCGCGCACTTTCCGCACGACATCATCATGATTCGGGAGCCGCACCATAACGAAGACGTCAAGTCGTACCTGATCGAAGGCGCGCGCGACGTCGCCATCGTCGATACCGGTATGGGCGTCGGCGATTTCGCTGGACTCGTCGCCTCCCTCTCGTCCCGCCGCTCGCGCGTCCTGCAGACGCACGCGCACTGGGACCACTTTGGCGCCAGCCACCATTTCGACGACGTGCTCGTCCATTCCTCCGAGGCAGCGTTTCTTCGCGAGGGCCGCTCGCCTCAGAAGCTTGCCGCGGCGTTCTCGGGCGATGCGGTCAATCTGTCCCGGCTGCCAGCGGACTTCGACCCCAGCGCGGGGCTCCCCGGATGCCACCCG
>CAYSXO010000314.1:0-4462 GCA_964434995.1 uncultured Sphaerobacteraceae bacterium | reverse complement strand
ACGGGCTGGCTGGAAGATGGCGGCCAGATCGACCTTGGGGGCCGCATCCTGGAGATCATCCATACCCCCGGACACTCGCCGGGGGGCGTGACGTTTCTCGACCGGCAGGCGCGCGCCCTGGTCGTCGGGGATCTGCTCTACCTCGGCCCGATGTATGTCTTTTTCCCCGATAGCGATCCGGCAGCATTTCGTGAGTCGTTGCGCAGAGTTGTCGCTGTCCTGGACGTCGTCGAAACAGTCTATCCGGCGCACGGGCCGGCCCCAATTGAGCCCGGGGACATTGTGGCGATTCAGCAGGCCTTCGAGGAGGTCTGGCTCGGCCGTCCGCCGGACGCGGAGCGATCGCTGCTTGGCTACGACGTAACCGCGTACGAGTTCGGCGAGTTCTCTTTTCTCCTCCCGCCAGGCGGATGGCGACCCAATAGTCCCGACTAGCGACGAATCGGCCAGGGAGGCATTGTCCGTACACCGGCCAGTTCGTATACTCCCCGTGATGGACCCACCGCTCCACGCCCCGTGGAGCGGTGGTTTTTTTGTGTTTGTGTTGCGGTGCATGGGCTCGCGCCGCATGCGGCCGGCCACGCTTTTGCGTTCGGGAGGGGCATGGAAGCGGCACGGCTGGAACGGAAGGCAACGCGCTGGGAGCGGCTGTCGGACGTCCGGGAGGACGAGCGGCGGCGGCTGGCGCGCGACCTGCACGATGGGCCTGCACAGTCGCTGGCCGCGGCGCTCTTCGGCGTTGATCTGGCGATCGCCTCGTTCACCCGCGATCCGGCCGGCGCCGGGGACGAGCTGGCGCGGGCGCGGGAACTGCTGCGGGATGCCATCGACGATTTGCGCCTGATGATGGCCGGGCTGCGTCCCCGGCTCCTTGATGAGCGCGGCCTCGTGGCCGCGTTGGAGGCTTTGGCTGGCGCCACCCCGCTTTGGGGTCCGAGGATCAGCGTCGATGTGTGCGGATTGGCGGCTGAACAGCGGCTGGAGCCAGATGTCGAGCTGGCGCTGTACCGGATCGCGCAGGAGGCGATCAGCAACGCGCGTCGGCACGGATCCGCGTCCCACGTGATCGTTCAGGTGCGGCTGACGAGTGAGGAGATCGCCCTGTCGATCGCGGACGATGGCCATGGGTTCGTGCCGCGCCGCATTGGGCCATTGGGCAGGTCAGGTCAGGGCCTGCCAGGGATGCGCAAGCGCGCGCGGCTCCTGGGAGGGGAGTTCGTCATCGAGTCATCACTCGGTGCGGGAACCCGCATCGAGGTTTCCGTGCCTCTGACAGATGGCGCTACGGGGCTGAGGGAGGGGAAGGCATGAGCAGAATCGGAATCCTCATCGTGGACGATCACCCGCTTTTCCGGCGCGGTGTTCGCCTGGGGCTGGAAGGAGAACGCGACTTGCTGGTCGTTGCTGAAGCAGCGGACGGTTCGACCGCGATCCAGGCGGCTGATGCGTATGCTCCCGATGTGGTCCTGCTCGACATCAGCCTACCCGCCATGTCGGGGTTCGATGTGGCGCGCGCGATCAAGCGCCGGAATTCGCGCGCCGCGGTCGTCATTTTGACCATGCACGAGGATGATGGGCATCTCTTCGCGGCGATCCGCTCCGGCGCCGATGCCTTTGCTGCCAAGTCGATCGAAATGGCGGAGCTGGTGCGTCTGATCCGCCATGTCGCCGACCCTGATGAAGCGCCGGCCACGCCCTCGTTTGTCTCAGCCCGGCTCCTGGATGAAGTCCGTCGCGGGACGCGCAGGGGCGCGATTGAAGACGATGACTTCTCCCCGTTGAGCCCGCGCGAGATCGAGATACTTGGTCACGTCTCGCAGGGGCTGAGCAACAAGGAGATCGCCAGTATTCTCGCGATTTCAGACCAGACGGTGAAGAACAACATTACCTCGATCCTCCGCAAGCTCAATGTCAACGACCGCACGCAAGCGGTCATTTACGCGCTGCGGCACGGCTGGATCGATCTCGGTGCGGAAGAGGCGGTTTAGCCGGGAGTTATCGTCGCGCATCGACGTTAGGACGGGCCGTGATCCTTGGGCCGCATGCGCACCCGAGAGGACCACGGCCCGTTCTTCGACACGAAGCCAAGCTCGCCGGCGGCGGTCTCACGCCAGGCGCCAATACGGCGGAAGCGCTGGTAGCGCTCGGCGCGCAGGCGGCTCATGGCGTCCGGATCAGAGCGGGGAAATTCGTTGGCGAGCTCGCGCAGGCGCCGGGTGATGGCCTCGCCCGCGGCGCGCATCGCCTCGCGGGGCCGCTCGTGTGCGGGCGCAAACTCCGGGATGACCTCGTCGATGATGCCGAACCGGGCGAGATCGGCGGCAGTGAGGCGCATCGTCTCGGCGGCCTCCGCGGCTCGGCCGGCGTCTTTCCAGAGAATTGCGGCGCATGCCTCGGGAGAGGCGACGGCGTAAATGGCGTTTTCCAGCATCAGGATGCGGTCGGCCACGCCAATCGCCAATGCGCCGCCCGATCCGCCTTCGCCGATGACGACTGCAACCGATGGCGTGCCGAGGTCGGCCATCACCAGCAGGCTTTCGGCGATGGCCGTCGCCTGACCGCGTTCCTCGGACCCGATGCCAGGTTCTGCCCCTGGCGTGTCGATGAAGGTCACGACCGGGATGCCAAACTTCTCCGCGTGCCGCATCAGCCGTTCCGCCTTGCGGTAGCCCTCCGGGCGGGCCATGCCGAAGTTACGCGCGATGTTCTCTTTTGTGTCGTTTCCCTTTTGGTGACCGAGCACCATCACGGTCTGGCCGTCGAGCGTCGCCAACCCACCGATCAAGGCCCGGTCGTCGCCGAAGGCGCGGTCGCCGTGCAGCTCCACCCAGTCGGTCGCCAACTCGCCGAGGTAGTCGAGCGCGTGGGGCCGCTCTGGGTGCCGCGCCAGCTTGACGCGGTCCCAGGCTGTTGGCGCGACAGGTGCTTCGTCAGCGGCGACGCCGTGCGAGTCAGTCATCGGCGTTCAGTGCCAGATCGGGCGAAGGAGCGTCCACGCGGCCGTTCGCCCGTCCATAGTGACGCAGCAACGTGCCGAGCGTGGCACGCATTTCGGGGCGGGGAACGATCATGTCGATCATGCCATGGTCCAGAAGAAACTCCGCGGTCTGAAAGCCCTCCGGCAATTTCTGGCGCGTGATCTGCTCGATGACCCGCGGCCCCGCGAAGCCGACCAATGCGCCAGGCTCGGCCACGATGATGTCCGCGACCGTCGCATATGACGCCGTCACACCGCCATAACAGGGATCGGTCAAGAGGGCAATGTGCGGCACGCCCGCCCGTCCGAGACGGGCCAGGGCCGCCACGGTCTTGGCCATCTGCATCAATGAGAAGAGTCCTTCATGCATGCGCGCCCCGCCCGAGGATGACACGGTGATCAAGGGGTGGCTCTGCTCGGCGGCGTGCTCGATGGCGCGGACTAACTTTTCGCCGAAGACCGAGCCCATGCTGGCGCCGAGGAACTCGAAATCGCTGACCGCCAGCGAGACCGGCTGCCTCTCGATCGCGCCATAGCCGACGATCAGCGCTTCCTGTTCTCCGCTTTTGGTCTGCGTCTGTTCGAGCTTGCGATCATAGGGACCCGCGCCGTCGGCGAAGCCGAGGGGATCCTCTGGCCGCACGTCCGCGTGTGTTTCCACGAACGATCCGGGATCGACGAGGTGGGCAATGCGCTGTCTGGCCCGGAGTCGAAAGTGATAGCCGCATTTGGGGCAAACTTGGCCGCCTCGGTCCAGTTCCCGGCTGTAAATCAGCTCGCCGCAGCGCGGGCACTTGATCCAGAGGTCTTCCGGAATCTGAAGTCCTCCCCGGTCGTCATCCGATTCCTGAGGACGGAACTTGCCCCGGCGCTGGAAAAAGTCCCGCATCGCCGGCATCGTGCTCCTTGTCGTGAAGGTGAGATACGCGGAGGACAGGCGCGCCGCCTGTGGCGCAGGGAAAGAGGATACGGCAGCGCATTCGGGCCGGACAAGCCGTGACCGAGCCTGGAAACCGGGAGCGCTACGTCGAGGCGCGCGCGGGCCGTGCCTCGGGCAGGCGAGTGGGCGTGGTGGGAAGACGCTGCCGCTCGTGGCCGAGATAGGGAACCGCGATCACCGCCAGCGCGGCGGCGACGCCCAGCACGACATTGCTCGCCAGGGCCACGTCGTAGCCGCCGGTCGACTCGAAGATGACGCCATCGAGCAGCGCGCCAATGCCAGTGCCGAGGTTCATGAAGGTGAACATCGAGCCGAAGATCAAGCCGAGGCTCCTGGGGCCATAGCGGTCGGCGGCAATGGCTGCCGTGAGTGGCGTGGTCGCGGTCCACGAAATGCCAAGGACGAGCCCATAGACGTAGAGCAGGTTGCCGGCTGGCAGCACGAGGAGGAGGAGGAAGGCGAGGCCGCGCAGAGCGTACGTCAGGGCCAGGATCGACGTGCGCCGGTAACGATCGGCGGCGATTCCGAGCAGGACACTGCCGAAG
>CAYSXO010000313.1:0-5911 GCA_964434995.1 uncultured Sphaerobacteraceae bacterium | reverse complement strand
GACACTTCCAGGTCGTCGCGCACAACCGCGATGAGCGCCTCCAGCTCGGTCCCGCTCAGCGCTTGTAGCGCGGGGAAGCCGGCGGCCGAAGCGCGAATCCGCATTTCCAGGAAGGCCTCGGGCCGCGGGTAGCTCGCCTCGATCTCGAAGGGCTCTACCGAGACATCGCGAAAGCCCGCCTGCAACAGCAACCTGCCCAGCTCCGCCGGATCGCCCAGGGAAAAGGGCGTGGCCACGGCTTCGGAGTTGAAGCGCAGGCGTACCGCGCGCGCATACCCCGCCGAGAAGGGGTTCTGGTCGAGCCCGCGCCAGGTGGAAATTGCCGCCTCCCCACCCGGCGCCAGCACGCGGAACATCTCGGAGACAGCCCGTGCCCGGTCGGGAAAGAACTGCAGGCCGTGCTGGCAGAAGACGAGATCGAAGGCACTATCGTCAAATGGCAGATCCAGCGCGTTTCCCTGCACCCAATCAATCGCCAAACCTTCGGCCGCGCTCGCCCTCCCCGCGACCTCCAGCATGCCCGGATTGAGATCGAGCCCAACCACCCGGCCGCCCGCGCCAACCAGGGGCGCAACCATACGCGCCACGATGCCGCTGCCACAGGCGATGTCAAGGACGCGCGCGTGGACCGGAATTGCTGTCTGCTCCAGCATCAGCCGGGCATTCGGCGCGAACATGGCGGGAACGGACCATTCCTCGAAGATGGCGGCGTCGGTCACGGCGTGCCCCTCAATTCGGGCGGCGGTGCGTGCGCCAGGCGATCCGGCAGAGCGCGACGGGCGTGCCCTGCCGGGCCAGCGTTCCCAGCGACAGCACCATCGTGGACAGGGCGGCTGCCAGAGCGATGAGCCGAATCATGCACGCTCCGTTTCGTGAACTGGACAGGAGCGAAACGCACGGTCACGCCCATGCCGTCACTCTAGCACCTGGAATCAGGCGAGAAACGCTCGCCTGTCGCGCGAATGACGCGCGGCGTGTGCCCTGGTTGACAGCCGTTCTCCGCGATCGCCGGCATGCTGGATCTACCCGGCCGCGATGGTGCGGCAGGGATGCCTGAACACCTGGAGCCCGCGATGAACACCGGTGGCGTCCTCTTCCCGATCGATATCCTCCGCGCGAACCCGGCCGCCTCGTTCGAGTTGACCACCGACACGTGGTTCCTCGTCGCCGCCATCGTCACCCTCTGGGTCTACATGGCCATTGCGCCCCGCCACTCGCCAGCGGCGGCGTGAGCAGCGCTTCTCCGGAAAGATTCAGCACGTTGCCTGGGCAAACAGGCCGATCTGGCAGCGCCGCCAGCCCACGCCGTCGCGGCCAGTCGAGGTGCTCGGCGTCGCCAGCGCATCGCCCGCTGGCGCCATGCCCGCGTATACTCCCGCTCCGGCGCGCCGGGCTGCCTCCCGCGCGGCAGGCACGAAACCTGGAGCGCAATCGCCGGTGCATGGTCTGTCTCACGAATCACCGCAGGCGCCACCCCGGTCCCCACTACGCTCTCCCCGGGTCTGGATCGGCATCCCGATCAGCCTGATCTTTCTCATCATCGCGTTTCGCGGGCAAGACCCGGACGAAATCCGGCAAGCGCTGGCGCGGGTCGACTGGCGCTATCTGCCGCTAGCCGTGGCGCTGCTCTACACCGGCATCGCTGTCCGGGCGTACCGCTGGCACGTGCTGCTCCGCCCGGTGCGCGATATCCCCACGCGCGAGGTTTTTCCCATTCTGCTTGTCGGCTACGCGGCCAACAACATCCTCCCCCTGCGCACGGGCGAGCTGGTGCGAGCCTGGGCCCTGGGCCAGCGCTACGACGTGCGCAAGACTTCCGCGCTGGCCACCATCGCCGTCGAACGGCTCTTCGACGGCCTGACCATGCTCCTTTTCGTTGGTGGGGCGGCTACCGTCATCGGCCTGACGGCCGAGTTGCAGCATGTCGCCCTGGTTGCCGCCGCCATCTTCGCCGTCGCCCTGGCTGGCATGGCCGTGCTGCTGGCCGGAGGCACGCTGCGTGACCGCCTGATTCGACTGGCCCTGGCTCCCCTCCCTGACCCCCTGGCCGGGCGGGTCGAGCGCATGGCGGAGTCGTTCCTGGCCGGGCTCGGCGTCCTCTCCCGGCGTGGCGACCTGGCCATCGTGGTGGTCACCTCGATTGTGGCCTGGAGCTTCGAGGCCTCAATGTACTGGACCGTGGCGCGCGCCTTTGGCGATCCCCTGGCCTCCGCCATGACTCCTGCCGGAGCCCTGCTGACCACGGCGATCGGCAATCTTGCCACGCTCGTGCCGTCAGGCCCCGGCTTCGTTGGCACCTTCGAGGCGGGCATCATGCTGGCGGTCAATGGCGCGCTCGGCGTCGGGCGCGGGCTGGCGCTTTCGTACGCCGTATTGCTGCACGCCATCCTCTGGCTCCCCGTCACCATCCTGGGCGGCATCGAGTGGTGGCGCATCGGCGTCGTCGGGCAACGCCACATCAGCATGTCCAACGCCGTCTCGGAAGATCTGGTCACGCCACCGTCGCCTGCCGTAGCCCCGGTTGGCCAGCGCGCCGGCGGCTCGAGAGGGCGTTCATGAGTCTCTGGCAGGCGATCGTGCTCGGCATCGTGCAAGGGCTGACCGAGTTCCTGCCGGTCTCGTCGTCGGCGCACCTGATCGTGGTGCCATGGCTGCTCGGCTGGAAATCTCCCGGGCTGGCCTTCGACTCCGCGCTCCATCTGGGCACGCTCTCGGCGGTGATCGTCTATTTCTGGCGCGATCTGCTGGCGATGGCGCTCGCCCTGCCGCGCGCGCTGCGCCAACCGGCGGCCATCCTCCGCTCTCCCGACTCCGCCGATCTGATGCCGCGCCTGGCGCTGCTGATCATTATCGGCACCATCCCGGCGGCGGTCATCGGGCTGCTGGCGGAGGATGCGATCGACGCGGCCTACCACCCCGGCGGCGTTGCGCCGGATCGGGTCATCGTCGCGGTCGCCATCGCCCTGATCGCGCTGGCTCTGCTCCTCCTGCTCGCCGAGCGCACCGCGCGCCACGCGCGCGGCCTGAACAGCCTGCGCATTCCCGATGCCTTGATCGTCGGACTGGCCCAGGCTGGGGCGCTGATTCCGGGCGTCTCGCGCTCCGGCTCCACGCTAACCGCCGGCCTCTTCCGCGGCATGCAACGCGCCGACGCGGCCCGCTTCTCGTTCCTGCTTGGCTCGCCGATCGTGGCGGCGGCAGGCGGGAAGGGGCTGCTCGAAGTGGTGACCTCCGGTCTCGATGCTGGTCAACTCGGCATCTTTGCGGTTGGCCTGGTCACCTCCGCGCTGGCCGGGTTTGCCGCCATCTGGGGGCTGCTTCGCTACCTGCAGCGGGCGAGCACGCTCGTCTTCATCATCTACCGCATCGCCCTCGGCCTGGGGCTGCTGGCGCTGGTCGCCTTACGGTAGGGTGTCACCGTCGTTCTACCAGGCGCTGACCTTGGAGGCGAAGGTGTCGAGCGTATCAGTGGCTTCCATCATGATGCGCGGGATACTGTACTGATCGACACTGCCGACAATGCAGCCGGTGCCGCCCAGGGCAAATCCGCCGATGATGCCAGCGGCGGAAGCGGCCTCGGCCGCGCTCTGGTTCCAGTCGCCGAAGGGCCAGGCCACAAAGACGACCGGCGCGCCAGTGATGCTCTCGATGTAGGCCTTGTTATCGGCGATCTCCGCGAATTGCGCGTTGTAGTCGAGCTTCGAGAGGTACTGGTGATTGGCCGTGTGCGCCTGAACCGGGCCGTTTTGCTGCAAATAGTGGATCTGATCCGCGGACAGGTCGGAATAGTTGTTGATGAAGTAGTTGCCCGTCATCCCATATCGGCCCAGGATTTCGGCAAAGGCCACCGCGCTCGGCCAGCCATCGTCGTTGGAAAGGAGAATCGGGTTCGCGGGCAGGGTGGCGTTGTTGTACATGGCGTCCCAGAGCTGCCAGACGGTGATAGTGGTGTAGCCATTCTCGATCAGCCAGCGGCACTGCGCGTCGAGCATTTCCGGCGTCGTGGAATAGGCGCTGCCCGAGTAATCGATGTTGTGATAGGCCAGAATCGGCACTCGCACCCCGATGCTGCTGGCCCTGGCGCGCTCCTCGCTCGGAATGGCGATCGGCAAGGCGAACCAACTTATGACGAGAAGTATCGCGCTGAGATATATGCGCGCAGCACGCAAAATCCCAACCCCTCCCATACAGATTCCTCCTTTGTGTTGACTGCTCCGGGCTATTACTGCTGGTCATGAATGCAGCAGCACGGGGTGAAGGCGCCCCTAATTCGCCTTCATCCAGGCCGGAATTCGGAAATACCTCGTGTGTTGGTTGCAAGGCCAAGCCGCGAACCTTGCCAACAGGGCGATCCTATCGTACGGCATTTATGATATGTGTCAAATCAAGGTTTGCATGAGAGGCTTTTGGACGCGGTATGTCTGCCGGAAATTGTCAATCAGGCGGTGGGTCGACGATCGCCAGAATTTCACTGGCGGCAAATCGACGGCTGCGTCGGCGTCCCGTTATCTCGACCAGAATGCCGCGATCCGTCAATTGCTGGACGAGACGACTCGCGGCAGGTTGTGTGACCTGAAGCCATTCCTGGACGTTCGCGATTGAGACAATGGGATGAGCGAAGATGAGACTCGATAGCTTCGCGAGACTTCCGCTTCTGCTCGTTGACAGCGCCCAATCCTGATAGGTCTCCAAAAGGTCAACAAGTTGATGTGACCGTTGAGTGGTATCGAGCGCTTGCGCGGCCAAACCTTGCAGGAAGAAGTCAATCCATGGCGCCCAGTCGCCTGAGCGGCTGACGTTGAGCAGATGATCGCGATAGGCCTCCCGATTGCGCTCAAAGTAGGCACTCAAGTAAAGCAGCGGTTGCGGAAGATACTCGCGTTCACGCAACTGCAGCGCGATCACGAGTCTTCCCATGCGTCCATTCCCATCCATGAATGGATGAATTGTTTCGAATTGGTAGTGGACCAGCGCCAACTGCACGAGGAATGGCAGATCGTCGCGACGCTCTCCGATGTACTTCTCGAGGAGATGCAGCGCCTCGCTCATCTCCTTCACCGGCGGCGGGACGAACCTGGCAGTTTCAGGCATGGCGCCGCGATACCCGATCAGGTTTGGAATGTTCCGAAACTCACCAGGGCGCTGCTCATGCCCGCGTACTCCTTCCATCAGCCGTGCATGGACGTCACGCATCAGGCGAAGGCAGATGGGCATCCGTTCAAGGAGTGAAAAGCCCAGCTCGAGTGCCGCGACGTAATTGGCTACTTCCCGAACGTCTGGCTCCTCAGGCTCATCGGATGGCTCAGCCTCAAAGAGCAATAGCTGCTGTAGACCAGCGGTTGTTCCCTCTATGCGGCTTGAGAGCACGGCCTCGCGGCGCAGGAATGGGCTGATGAGGAGATAAGGGTTCGGAAGTGACCTTCCGATGCCCTTCAGCTCGCCGAGCGCCCGCTCCGCGTCCGCGAGGAGGCTGATCGTGCGACGGTTAAACTCGTATTCTGGTGGAAGAGGGTTTGGCACATACGCCCAGTGGCCTTCAGGCGCAACGACAAGCTGTCCCGGTGCCTCACTCGTGAAGTCGTCGGGTCGCATTCAGCACATTGCTCCGCATCCAGGACAGCGCAAATTGACGCGGGTATACCGTGGTCTACTCTTGTATACCCAAAGTTTGATTAGCCTCGCCGTTATCATACCAAAATGCCCATTCGCTTAGATAACAGGTTGCCCAAACCGTCACCTGTCACCTCTCACCCAACACCCCGTACACCGCCCGCGCCGTGGCCGGGAAGTAGAAGGGATCGGCCCCGCCATCGAAGACGCCGTCGAGCGTCATGCGCACCGCGGCTGGGGAGGCGAAATCGCCCGTCATCAGCCGCTCGTCACGTATGCCGACGCGGTGCCCCATCTTCTC